>SHUG01000153.1 GCA_009694735.1 Acidobacteriota bacterium
TGGGGCAGCGCCAGCATTCTGCTGATCTCCTACGCCTACATCCGCATGCTGGGCGCCGCGGGCGTGACCGACGCCACGCGCTTTGCCATTCTCAACGCCAACTACATCAAGTGTCGACTCGAGAAGCACTACGACGTGCTCTACACGCGCGAGAACGGCCGCGTGGCGCACGAGATGATCTTCGACCTGCGCGCCTTCAAGGCCAAGGGCGTGGAAGAAGGCGATGTCGCCAAGCGCCTGATGGACTACGGCTTCCACGCGCCCACCGTCTCGTTCCCGGTGCCAGGCACGCTGATGATCGAGCCGACGGAAAGCGAACCGAAAGCCGAACTCGACCGCTTCTGCGATGCCCTGATCGCGATCCGCCAGGAGATCGAGGACGTGATCACCGGCAAGGTGGATGCGAAGGACAACGTGCTGAAGCACGCGCCGCATACCGCGGCGGCGGTCTCGGCCGACGCCTGGCCGCACACCTATTCGCGCGAGCAGGCGGCCTATCCGCTGCCGTGGGTGAGGGCCAGCAAGTTCTGGCCGAGCGTCGGCCGCATCGACAACCCATACGGCGACCGCAACCTGATGTGCATCTGCCCGCCGCTGGAGTCCTACCAGTAATACCGTGCCGGGAGGGCGGCACTTCCACCTTCGCGCGGCCGCTTCGGTGGACAGGTCAGACCCGCCTGCTCAGCGCCTCAGCGACGCGCCGATACTCCGCCAGCAACGTCCTGGTGATCGGCCCAACCAGCCCATCACCGATCGTGCGGCCATCGACCTGCACGATCGGCACGATCTCCTTGGTGGTGTTCGTGAAGAAGGCCTCGTCCGCACCGAGCAAGTCCGCGTCCTTGAGCGGTGTCTCGTCGCAGCGGATGCCGAGGCTGGCGCCCACCTCCATGGTGAACGCGCGCGTGATGCCGGCCAGCAGGCCCGCGTCGAGCGGCGGCGTTTTCACCACACCCTTGGAGACGATGAACAGGTTGGACTGGGCGCATTCGGCCAGCTCGCCGCGATAGTTGCGGAAGATCGCCTCCGCCGCGCCCGCGCGGATCGCCTGCTGCATGCCGAGCGCGTTGTTGATCAGGTTATTGCTCTTGATGAGCGGCGACACCGATTCGGGATGGTTACGGACGATCTCGGCCACCATCACCACCTTGACGCCGCGTTCGTAGTGCTCGGCGGGGGTCGGCGGAATGGGCTTGGCAATAATGACCAGGGACGAAAAGGGGCAGGCGGCGGGATCGTAGGTGATTTCACCGACGCCACGCGTCAGCAGGATGCGGACGTAGGCTTCAGCGCTTGCCACGCCGGAGCCTGGTGCGGAGGCGGGTCCCACACCGGCCGCCGTCATCGTCGCCAGCATCGTTGCTCAATCTCGCCATCCGAGAACGGCACGTCCAGCCCAATGCGCGCGGCCGAGGCCCGCAGCCGCGCCTGGTGCCGGTCGAACAGGAACGGCACGCCGTGGTACGTGCGGAAGACCTCATAGACACCTTCGCCATAGAGAAAGCCGTGGTCGTAGACCGGAATCACGGCGTGGGCGGCGTCGGTAATCACACCGTTGACGTTGACGTAGGCGCTCATCGAAGAGGAGCGTACCTCCAGCCCTCGCGATGGTGCTAGAGTCCATGTAGCATCCGGCTTCAGCCGGATAGTTCGCCTCGAGCCGGATGGTCCGCCTGAAGGCGGACGCCACATCAGCATGCGAATTCTCAACGCCAAACAGATGCGAGAGGCGGATCGCCGCACGATCCAGGACATTGGCATCGCGTCCCTCGTCCTCATGGAGAACGCCGGCCGGCAGGTCGTGGCGGCCATCGAATCCCGGTATCCCGACCTCGGTGAGCGCAGCGTGGCGATCGTCTGCGGTAAGGGTAATAACGGTGGCGATGGCTTCGTCGTGGCACGCACGCTGCAGCAGCGCGGCGTGGATGTGTCGGTGTTCGTGATCGGCAAGGTCACGGAGATCAAGGGCGATGCGCGGGTCAATCTCGACATTCTCGGGCGCCTTGGCCAGACCGTGGTGGAGGTGGCTGACGAAACCGCCTGGGAGCTGCATGGCACTGAGATCACCGGCCACGATCTGATCATCGATGCGATGTTCGGCACCGGCCTGTCGGCGCCGCTCACCGGCTTCCACGAAACCGTCGTCGCCGACCTCAACGAGGCCGGCGTCCCGATCGTGTCGATCGACTTGCCGTCGGGCATGTCGGCCGACACCAGCGACCTGATCGGCCCTGCGATCGACGCGACGGCCACGGTCACCCTGGGTGCCCCGAAGCTGCCGCTGGTGCTGCCGCCCGCGGAATCCAAGTCGGGTGAGGTGGTGATTGCCGATATCGGCATTCCCGCCGACGTGTTCGACCAGCTGGAAGGCCCCCACATCGAGTTGCTGACGCGCGAGCAAATGCGTGCGCTGATTCCAGCGCGCGCGGTCGATGCGCACAAGGGCGACTTCGGCCGCGTGGTGGTGGTGGCCGGGTCGGTGGGGAAGGCGGGCGCCGCCGTGCTGTGCGCGCGAGGCGCCATGCGCGCGGGCGCGGGCCTGGTGACCGTCGCATCGCCGCGGTCGTGCCAGCCGGCGATCGCGGCCCATGCGGCCGAGTACATGACCGAAGGCCTGGACGAAACGCCGGACGGCACGGTGCATTTTACGGCGGCGGCCGCGGTGCTCGGCATCGACGCCGATGTGATTGTGGCCGGCCCTGGCCTGGGCCGTGGCGAGGGCGTGACCACCTTCGTGCGCGAGCTCCTCGACAAGTACGACGGCCCGCTCGTGCTCGACGCCGACGCGCTCAACGCGTTTGCGGACGAGCCGTCGCTGCTCGTCGGCCGCGAAGGCCGCGACCTGATCATCACGCCGCACCCGGGCGAGATGGCCCGGCTGGTCGGGTGCAGCGTCGAGGATCTCCAGGCCGACCGCATCGGCATTGCCACCGACTTCGCGAAGCACCACCAGCTCTACGTCGTGCTGAAGGGCTATCGCACGTTGGTGGTGACGCCAGACGCAAAGGTGTTTGTGAATCCGACCGGCTGTCCTGGCATGGCCACTGGCGGCACCGGCGACGTGCTCGCCGGCATGCTCGCCGCGTGGCTGGCGCAATTACTGGATGCCGAAGCCGCCTGCCGGCTGGCGGTCTACCTGCATGGCTCCGCCGGGGAACTGGCCGACGCCGATCACGGCGAGGTGTCGATGACCGCCGGCGACCTGGTCGACCACATCGGCGACGCCATTCTCGAGCTCACCGCCCGTCGCCGCGTGGCCACGAAGGCCACCGAATGAAGGCGGCCACAGATTAGGCACAGATTAGGCACAGATTCATTTGTTCACGTGATTCACGAATCCAGGTCCGAGGACGATACGCACCGGATTGCCGCGGCTCTGGCGGCATCGCTGCAGCCGGGGGCCGTGTTGTTGCTGTCTGGTGATCTAGGCGCCGGCAAGACGGCGTTCGTGCGCGGTCTCGCGGAAGGCCTCAAGATCGACCCCGCCGACGTCACCAGCCCCACGTTCACACTCGTTCACGAGTATCGCCACGGCAGGCTGCCGTTGGTGCATGTCGACTTGTACCGGCTGGAACAGGTTGATCTCGACGAGCTGGGGATGGACAGTGAACTGGCCGAGCGCGGCGTGCTGGCCATTGAGTGGGCAGAACGGCTGACTCGATTGCCCCATGGCGCCCTGGTCGTGGAACTGATGGTCACGGGAGAGGATCTGCGAACGATTACGATCGCCCCACCACGGTCGTAGCGCCGAGTGGCATGTTAAACTGGTTAAAGACTGGTTAATACTGGAGCAGCCATGACCAAGGTCACCGCTTTCGAAGCCAAGACCCGATTCGGCGAACTGTTGGAGCGCGTCGCGAAGGGCGAGGAGGTCGTGATTACCCGGCACGACAAGCCGGTAGCTCGTCTGGTTCCAGAGGGCGCCCAACGGGTGGACGATGTCCGTCGTGCGGTGACCGGCTTGCAGGAGTTACAGCAGAGAATCCGCCAACGGTCCCGGGCAAAGGTCTCGGACCGCGATGTCCGGTCGGCGATCGACGAAGGCCGGCCGTGACTCGGGCGTTCGTCGCCGACGCGTCGGTGGCCATCGGGTGGGTTCATCCGGCGCAGGCCACCCCCGAGACCATTGCCATGCTTGATGCCATTGCCGACGGCGCCACCCTGGAGGTGCCGGCGATTTGGCCGCTCGAGGTTGCCAACGCGCTGACCGTCCTCGCTCGGCGAGGAAAGCTGACGGACGATGAGCGCCGTGCCGGGCTGGGCTGGCTGCGTGGGCTCCGGCTGCAGGTCGACCACGACATGGCCGCCCTCGCGTTCTCGCGGTTGTCCGAGTTGGCGACCATTTACCAGCTGTCGGTCTACGACGCGGCCTATCTGGAACTGGCGCAACGGCGGATGCTCCCGTTGGGTTGCAAGGACGGATCCTTGAGGTCGGCCGCGCTCAAAAGCGGTGTGACTCTCTTCTCAGTCAGCGCGTAGCGAAACATCCGTCAACCTTGTCATCGAACAGGATCTCGATCGTGCCGGGCACTTCGTCAGCCAGGTCGCGCTCGACCGCGCCCTAGTGGATCAGGTTGCGCCACGGGCTTCTGAGACGGGGCAGGAGCGTGGACGATCACCATCGCGATCCGGTTCCACCAGTCGCACCGCGGCGCTTAGCGCAGACTGATCGGCCGGTTGGGCGACCCCGACATCGTCGGTGCTCCGTCAGCCGACGTCCCGAGCGATTCGGGCGCGGAGGCTGGCGCATCCACCTGGAAGATCAGCAGGAGGAGCAGCGTGAGGACCAGCGAGATTCCAGCGGCGGCAGCAACGCGACTGACGAAGGTCATGCCCATGCTTTTGCATATTGCATGCTCGGTTATCGGCGCTGGCATCCGTGGAGGTTAGGGGCGGCGGCGGGGCTCCTCTGGGTCAGCCCCGCGGATTCGACACGGCTGGCGTGTAAGTCTTTCGGACGCCTTCGACGATCAGCATAACCACGCCTGCGATGATGGCCATGTCGGCGACGTTGAAGATGCCGGTTCCAAGGGGGCCAATGCCGACATTGAGAAAGTCGATGACGCGGCCAAGCGTGACCCGATCGATCGGAGGAACGCGAAAATGGTAACACACGAGCGCAGCGAGTCCCACGAGGCGCGACCTGTCCGCCGAAGCGCTCCGGCGCGATGGTGGAAGCGCCGAGTCCTCGCAGCCCGTGCATCTCTGCTTGACTCGGAAAGGCATCGCGCTACGCTCTTGACTGTCGACGACTGTGTCCGCTTGTTCTATACGCATAACGGCCAGCGTTCACCAGCGGCCGCCCAGGATTGCCAGCGGCCGTCTGGTGCAACGCTTGTTAGGCGTCATTCGGCACGCGTGAGTTTCAGGAGCGTCTCCTCATAACGACATGTGAATGCGATTCGCATCGCGTGACTGTCGGCGCTGACCCCGGACCGAGATCATGCGGTCGCGCGACTTTGTGGCAAGTATTGTCGACGCTCATTGTAGCGCCGGTCACCTTCGGCACCATCGCGACTTCCAATTCCGTTAGCGTCTTGAGCTTGTCGGCCCAACTAGTAGTAGCCCCCGAAACGCGGGTCGCTCGCGGGCTACCGCGCACGAGCAATCGTCACGTCGATCACCGCAATAGGCTAAGAACGCAAGAGCTTAACACGGCCAAATCGCCGTCGCCGCCGGTTTGGATAGCCGCGAGGGTGGAGATTCTGTTCCGCGGATACGCGCGGTCCTCGCGCGTATCCACGGAGCGTATTGAAGCGCGGCAGGGTGCGCAAACTATTGACTGCAGCAGGGTTGCCCCACAAAACCGTCTGCGGCCCTCAGCGTGGTTACGCGCGAGCCACGCAGGTCACCAAGCCACCGGTGTCCCTCACGGCAGGTCGATCGGACTGCGCACTCCCAGCGCACCGCGATTGAGGACATGCAATTACACCATCGTCGTGCTCACGTCCCGGTGCCCGAGCAGCTCCTGCACCGTGCGGATGTCGTACCCGTCCTCGAGCAGATGGGTCGCAAAACAGTGGCGAAACGTGTGCGGGCTGGCCCGCTTCACCAGACCCGCCGCGCGGACGGCTTCGGTCACCGCCTTCTGCACCACGGTCTCATGCAGGTGATACCGCGACAGTGGTCCCCATCGCGCATCCCGACACATCCGGCCGGCCGGAAACACAAACTGCCAGGCCCAGTCGGTCGCCGCGTTCGGATACTTCCGATCGAGCGCGAACGGCAGGACGACGCGCCCCGCGCCGTGAGCGAGGTCGTGC
>SHUG01000154.1 GCA_009694735.1 Acidobacteriota bacterium
CCGCTCGGCCTGAGTGTTTCGTGGATCGTGTGGCGAGGTCCGGCGGCCGCGGCCTTCTCTCCGCAATTAGTGGAACCGAAAGACACGAAGGCGGTCACCACCGCCACCTTCAGTGCGCCGGGCGAGTATGTGCTGCGCGCCAGGGTGACCGATACCTTCAAGACGGTGACCCTGGACACCAGGGTCACCGTGCGCTAAGCCTCTCCTAAAACCTCATCTGGATCGCGAGCCGCAGCAGCCGCGGCTGGAGCACGTCGAGCGGCTGCCCCAGTGACGAACCAAAGGTGATGTTCTGGTTCTTGACGTAGCTGACGTTGAGCGCGTTGAACACGTCCGCCTGGGCGGAGAACTGATAGATACCAACTTTGAACAACTTCCGCACGCCGATGTCGACCTGGTGCAACTGGCCGTAGTACTCGGCGCCAGGGGCCACCAGGGCCAGCACGAGCGACGCCGGCGTCAGGTTGGGGATGACCAGCGCACCCGGCGTGCACGGTCCCGTGCAGTCGGCGGCGTAGCGGGTCGTGCGACCGATGCTCCAATTGGTGCCAAGCTCCCTGCCGGCATAGCTCTGGTAGGCAAGGTTGGCCTGAATGTCCCATGGCAGCCGGTACGATCCGGCGACCTTGAACTCGTGCCGCAACGGCAGGCCGAGTTTGCTCTGATCGCAGAACCGGAACGTGTTCGGGTCTGTTTGAGAGTCACACACCACATCGATCAGCCGGTCAGTAGCGGAGGATCCTCGAGGCAGTGGGGGTACCCACGGGGCCCTCGCCAAGGAGTGGTTGAAGGCCGTCTCCGGAGCCGGAGCTGATACATGTCCACGCCATCGGAAACCTGCTGACCCAGGTTGGCGATCTCACAAGCGACGATTCTCGCGCTTCAGAATCTCATTGACCAGTTCACGACCGACCTCGGCATGGCGAACCGCGGGACTGCCGATCGCGGGACTGCCGATCGCGACACCGCCATCGGACAACTTAAAGCGCACGGCCAGCCGCCGCTACTGTGTGCGCGGCCAGACCGTGCCCTGGTGAGGCGCCGTCACCGGCGCCAGGCCCTTGTTCACGAACTTCTGCACGCGCTTTCCTTCCCAGGTCTCGGTCGTAAACAAGTTTCCTTGCGAGTCAACGGCAATGCTATGCACGCCGTAGAACTGGCCCGGCTGCCGCCCGCCGTCGCCAAAGCTCGTCAGGATCTGCATGGTGTCTCGCTGCAGGATATAGATCCGGTTGTTGATGCCATCGGCGACATACAGGAAGCGTTGCTGGGGATCCTTCGAGAAGGCCACGTCCCAGACCGACCCCGCCGCCTTGGTGTTCTTGGCGATGAACACTTCCCGCACGAACGTGCCATTGGGCCGGAAGACCTGGATGCGATCGTTGACGCGGTCGCAGACATACACAAAGCCATCGTTCGACAAATCGGCACAGTGAACCGGACTGCGGAAGTGCGGAAAGGGCGGCGCCGCGGGATCGTACACGCCAGGCGCAACAGTGTCGTCCGGAGGCTTGCCGTACGCGCCCCAGAAGCGCTTCATCTTGCCGGTGCTCGCGTCGAGCACGGCCACGCGCCGGTTGAAATAGCCGTCGGCGATGTACGCCTCGTTGGCTTTTGGATCGACGAAGATCTTCGCCACCCTGCCGAAGTTGGCCAGATCGCTGCTGCCGGGGGTGAAGGTCGGCTGTCCCTGGGCGTTCGTACCGGTCTGGCGCGCGTTCGGCTTGCCGTACTGGGCGACGAACTTTCCGTCCTGGGTGAACTTCATGATCTGGGAGTCGCCAGGACCGTTGCCGCCGATCCACACCATGCCTGTGTGGTCGACGAAGATTCCGTGGTTTGACGTGGGCCAGTCGTAGCCCGGTCCGGGTCCGCCCCAGTTATGGATCAGGTTGCCCTGCCGGTCGAACGCCAGGACGCCGGGCGCTCCGGCACAGCAGTCCGCGTTCTTCAACTCGAGGGCCTTCTCGTTTGCGGAAAGCGTCGCCGAGCCGCGATGCACGATCCAGACTTGATCCCGCTCATCCACCCACACGCCGATGGCGTTGCCCAGCAGCCAATGGTTGGGCATGGGTTTGGGCCAGAACGGATCGACCTCGAACCGTGGCGCCTGGACGCCCTGGGCTTGGGCCTCGGCCGCGTTCTGGACCGCAAACTGAAGAGCGCCCAGCGCAACGAAGAGGGCAAGTAACGGGCCACCGGTCCGCAAACGGTTCCACTTCATGGTCAGCCTCCAAATGAGCGACGGCCGCAGCATTTTGCCACCTCGAGCCGCAGATAGAACACGAATCGACGCAGGTCAAGGCCGCGCGCCGTGCGGACCACGGGTTGAGTTCGACCGTGGCCTATTGCGCGAGCTTGTACACGAGTAGTTCCCCGGCGTGGCCCGGTCCGCTGACCGACACAGTGACGTACTGTGTGCCGGCGACCGAGTACGTCATCGGTGACCCCGTTTGTGGCGCGGGCATATACACCGCGCCGACTTCGGCGCCGGTTGCCTTGTGGTACGCGCGCAACATCGCGCCGCGCCCTTGCGGCGTGGTGTTGAATCCGCCCTCGCCGGCGATCACCAGCGTCTTGGTGGTGAGCACGCCAAGACGGCCCTGGCGACCCGTGCGCGGGATGTTCAGGCCCTTCAACGCCGGGTGGTTCTTGATGTTGTCGGGCGTGTCGCCGTGCGCGACCTGCCACACCAAGTCTCCTTGGTTGATGTCGAGCGCCGTGATGCGCCCATACGGCGGCTTGATCAGTGGCAGGCCCTGGACGGTGAGCGGCGCGGCGGCAGCGGCGGCGGCGGCACCTCCCGCCGCTCCCGTCGGGGGGGGGGCGCCAGAGGCAAGACCTGGGCCCGCTCCCGGCGCCGGCGGCGCCGCCGGATTCTGAGCCTGTCCCCTCGCAAACAGCATGTCGGAACGGGTCGGGTCTGGCGGCGCGAGGGGCAGGGCGGTGACATTGGTGTTCGAGAAGATATAGAGAATGTTGGTTTCGGGATCGAGCGATCCGCCCTGCCAGTTGGCTCCGCCCGTCGCATTGGGCAACATCAGGGTCGCCAGGGGACCCTCCCACTTGCTCACAACCGGTGGCGTGAACAACGGGCCGATCTTGAAGCGCGATACGAGCTTGACCGCTTCGGCACGGAGCTCAGGCGTGAAGTCAATCAGGTCGTCAATCGCGACGCCCTGTGGCTCGAAAGCCGGCGGCCTGGTGACGAAGGGTTGCGTCGGCGAATACCACTCGCGAGGGACGTCGCCCCGTTCCACCGCGCGTTCCTCGATCGGCCACACGGGCTGGCCGGTCACGCGATCGAAGACGTACACCCAGCCCTGCTTGGTGGGCTGCGCGACCGCCTTGATCAGTTTGCCGTTGACCGTGATGTCCGCCAGGATCGGCGCGCACGGGATGTCGTAATCCCAGATGCCGTGGTGCACGAACTGATAGTGCCACCTGCGTTTACCGGTT
The DNA here is from genome assembly GCA_009694735.1 of Acidobacteriota bacterium. Classification (GTDB taxonomy): domain Bacteria; phylum Acidobacteriota; class Vicinamibacteria; order Vicinamibacterales; family UBA2999; genus 12-FULL-67-14b. The sequence goes on from SHUG01000154.1 coordinate 3,460, forward strand.
TGCAGATCAACGGCGACCAGGCTCTCTCCGTACAGTCCGTTGCCCGGCCGGTGACCACCGAAGTAATCACCGGTGGGCATCTCGACGGGCAGGTAGACAATCCCCAACTCCTCATCCACGCTCATCTGGGCCCAGACACCGGTGTTGCCGGTATAGGCCGCCGATCCCTCCAGCCAGGTGTCGTAGCCGAACTCGCCGGGCTGAGGAATCGTGTGGAAGATCCAGAGACGTTTGCCCGTGCGCACATCGAATCCGCGCACGTATCCCTTCTGGTTCGTCTTGCTCTTCGGGACCCCACCCTCGCGATGCGCCGCACCGACAATAATGACGTTCTTCGCGATGACGGGCGCCGCATGCAGACCGATTTCCCCGGTGATGAGGTCCATCTCCTGATCGTTAAAGAGCTTGAGGTCGACGATGCCGTTGACGCCGAAGCTCTGGATCTGGTCGCCGGTCTTGGCGTTGAGCGCCACCATCTGGTACCCCGGCGTGACATAGATGATGCGCTCTTCCTTGCCGTCGCTCCAGTAGGAGAGGCCGCGGCCCGACAGCAGGCGCGGGGCCGCTTCGCCGCGCTTGCCCTCATTAATGCTGTGCATCCAGAGCATCTCGCCGGTGGTGGCGTCGAGCGCGACCGCCGCGCGCCGCGTACCGGCCGTGATATACAGCACGCCGTTGACCATCAGGGGCGTGCTCTGGTACTGGAACTCGGGCCGCGGGCCCAAGCTGTCGGTCTTGAACCGGAACGCCAGCTGCAGCTTGTTGAAATTGTCGGCGTTGATCTGATCGAGCGGCGAATAGCGCGTGCTCGCGAGGTCCGCGCCGTAGGTGGGCCATTCGCCTACCTTCGGTCCCGTCTGCCCGCGCGGCGCCACCGCTGCCAGCGCCATCAGGACGATCGGTAAGAGTACCTGGGCTGCCCGCCGCTTCGAGAGTTGATTCATGGCGGCAACTGTATAATTCCGCGGGTCAATACTCAATACTCAAGACCAGTAGTGTCCGGTTAACCTGAAGTTCCCCCTCCTAAAAAAGCGCAATGTTTTCATAGAGATAGGCGCCGTGTGTCGTGCAATATGTAGCCATGTAATGTGTTGACTTCATCTATTGATATGTGCATAATGTGGCCATGCACATCGACATCGTGCCGAACCGCCACTCGCCGCCGACGGTCTTACTCCGCGAGTCGTACCGGGAGGGGGCCCGGGTGCGCAAACGCACCCTGGTGAATCTGTCCGCGCTCTCGACCGCGCAAGTCGAGGCGATTCGCCGGACCCTGAGGGGCGAGACGCTCGTGCCCCTTGCCGATCTCTTTGACATCGTGCGCTCGCAGCATCACGGCCATGTGCAGGCCATTCGCACCGCGATGACGCAGCTGGGCTTCGCGTCCCTCATCGCGTCTCGCCCCTCGCGCGAACGCGACCTGGTCGTGGCCATGGTGATGGCCCGCATCCTCGAACCGACCAGCAAACTGGCGACCACGCGGTGGTGGCACACCACGACCCTTCCCGACGCGTTCGGGGTGACCGACGCCGACGAAGATGACCTGTATGCCGCGCTCGATTGGCTCATCACGCGCCAAGCGCACATCGAAAAGAAGCTCGCCGCCAGACATCTTCACAAGGGCGGATGCGTGCTGTACGACTTGAGCTCGAGCTACTTTGAGGGAAAGACCAGCCCGCTGGCCGCGCGCGGGTACAACCGCGACGGCAAGAGCGGCAAACTCCAAGTCAACTACGGCCTGCTCACCGACCCGCGGGGGTGTCCCGTCGCCGTGTCCGTGTTTAAAGGGAACACCGGCGACCCGACGACCGTGATGCCGCAAGTCGAGAAACTGCAGAAGACCTTCGCGATCGAACAGTTCGTCCTCGTGGGCGATCGCGGAATGATTTCGCAGAAGCAAATTCATGAACTCAAGCAGAGAGAGGGCATCGATTGGATCACGGCCCTCAGGACCGGCGCCATTCGAAAGTTAGTCGACGGGGGGCACATCCAGTTCGGCCTGTTCGACGAGCGCAACCTGTTCGAAGTCAGTCATCCGGATTTCCCCGGCGAACGACTCGTCGCCTGTCGAAACCCCCAGCTGGCTCTGCTGCGTGCACACAAGCGCCAGTCGCTGCTGCAAGCCACGTCCAGAAAACTGGAGAAAGTGCGAGGCATGATTGCGCGCGGCACGATCAAGGGGCAAGACGCGATCGGCGTGCGCGTCGGCAAAGTCGTCGACAAGTACAAGATGTCCAAGCACGTGGTCTTGGACATTCGCGATGATGGATTCGACTTCCATCTCGATGACGACAAGATATCAGCGGAGGCGGCCCTTGATGGACTCTATGTCATCAGGACCAGCGTGCCAGCTCAACGCCTGGCCACCGACGATGTGGTACGGAGTTACAAAATGCTCAGCCAGGTCGAGCGTGCCTTCCGCTCACTGAAGACCATCGATCTCGAAGTCCGGCCGATCCGACACCGGCTCGAGGATCGCGTCAAGGCCCACATCTTTCTCTGCATGCTGGCGCACTATGTCGCGTGGCACATGATGGAAGCCTGGCGCGAGCGCCTCTTCGGCGATGAAGACCAACACGCCAAGACCACTCGCGATCCGGTGGCACCCGCCACACGATCGACTGCCGCTCTCGACAAGGTGCATGCAAAGGTCCTCGACGACGGCACCCCGGTCCACAGCTTTCACACCCTGCTCCAGGATCTGAGCAGCATCGTCAGCAACACGTGTCGCCGGCACGGGGCCTCCACCGCCGGCGAGCCCACCTTCAACCTCGTCACCACCCCCAGCCCGACGCAGC
>SHUG01000155.1 GCA_009694735.1 Acidobacteriota bacterium
GCCCATCGTGTGGTCGTCGAAGGCGGTATGGTGTGGTCCGGCGGCTACGCCATCGGCGACGCCAGCGCGCAGTTGCGTAGCAACGCGGTTGGCGCCACACCGCCGATATTCACCCTGTTCTCAACCAGCTCCAGGATCGCGCCTGTCGCGCATGCGAGCGTTCGCGTGGGCTTCACGCTCACCCCGCAACTGCTGGTCGAGTGTGGGGCATCGTTTGGCATGCCGCGCGTCGGGGTCGCGATCACCCAAGACACCGAAGCGGGCGCTCAGGAGCTTGAGGGCGAAGAGTTGCAGCAGTATTTCTTCGACGGCGCCCTGGTGTGGCACCTGCCGGTGCGCCTGGGTTCGCGGTTGCGCCCCGTCATCATTGGTGGCGGCGGTTACCTGCGCCAGTTGCACGAAGAGCGGACGATGGTCGAGACAGGGCAGATCTATTATGGTGGCGTCGGTGCGAGGTACTGGATCCGCGGCGGCTCTGGCACAGCCCGCTCGCTCGGGCTTCGCACCGACCTGCGTGCCAACGTGCGCCGTGGCGGCATCGACTTCGAGAACAAGGTCCGCGTGTTTCCAACCCTTGCCGTCCACCTGTTCCTCAACCTGTAACCACCGATGACCGAAACCGCCGTGCAGTTCGCGGACGTGTCGGCGAGCCGCGGGGGACGGGTCGTGCTTCGCCGCGTGTCGTTGTCGGTGTCGGCTGGCCAGACCGTGGCCCTGGTCGGCCGCAGCGGGTCGGGCAAGACCACGCTGCTGCGCCTCGTCAATCGCCTGCTCGATCCCGATCGCGGCGACGTGCTGGTCGACGGCAGGAGCACGCGCTCGTGGGATCCGATCGAGTTGCGGCGCCGCACCGGCTATGTCATCCAGGAGGCCGGCCTCTTCCCCCATGTCACGGTCGCCGACAACATCGCCACGGTGCCGCGGCTGCTGGGCTGGTCGGCGGAACGCGTCGCGGCCAGGGTTGACGAACTGCTGTCGCTGGTTGGGCTCGAGCCGGAGCTGTACCGCGGCCGATGGCCCGACGAATTGTCTGGAGGACAGCGGCAACGCGCCGGCCTCGCGCGGGCGCTCGCCGCGGACCCGCCGCTGCTGCTGATGGACGAGCCGTTCGGCGCGCTCGATCCCATCACGAAGGGCGAGCTGCATGCCGAGTTTCAGCGCGTGCAGCAGACGCTGCACCGTTCCGTGATCCTGGTGACGCACGACATGGCGGAAGCGTGCGCGCTGGCCGATCAGATTGCCGTGCTGCACGAAGGGGAACTGATTGCCTGCGATACGCCTGGAAACGTGCGGGCCAGCAACGATGCGCGGGTCCGTACATTGATGGCCGCGGTCCGGCTAACCACCTCCGCCAAGGCTTCAGCGGTCAAGAAGCCGGACACCACATGGGTTCAACCATGAACGAGCTGCTGGCGTTCATCGCGTCGCATCGCGCCGAGATGGCCACCCGGCTCAGCGAGCACGTCGTGCTCGTCGCGGCCTCGACGGCCATTGCCGCCGCCATCGGCATTCCGATGGGCGTGGTGGCGGCCCGGCGACCATCGTGGTCGCGACCGATTGTCGGTTTTGCCAACCTGGCGCAGACCATCCCGAGTCTCGCCTTGTTCGGCTTTCTCATCCCACTGCCGTTGATCGGCGGCATCGGCACGCGCACGGCGCTGGTGGCACTCACGGTTTATGCCGTGCTGCCCATCTTGCGGAGCACCATCACCGGCTTGCAGGGCGTGCCGCCGGCGGTGGTGGAGTGTGCGGTCGCCATGGGACTGACGCCGCGGCAGGTGTTACAGCAAGTGGAGTGGCCGCTCGCGCTGCCCTCGATCGTGTCGGGCCTGCGGGTTGCCGTCGTGATTGGCGTGGGCACGGCGACCATTGCCTCGGCGATCGGGGCCGGCGGGCTCGGGGACTACATCTTCCGTGGTCTCGCGATGGTCGATCCCACCGTCATTCTTGCCGGCGCCCTGCCGGCGGCGATGCTGGCGTTAGCCGCCGACGCCGCACTCGCCGCGGCGGGACAGTTGGCCGACCGGCGTCGCCGGGCGACCCGGCACGTCGTGGTACTGGCCCTCGTCGCGGCATTGGCGGTGGCCATTGGCCTGTCAGGCCGGTCGGCTGCCGGCCGGGCCGACCTGGTGATTGGTTCCAAGAACTTTACCGAGCAGGTCGTGCTCGGCGAGCTGATGGCGCAAGTGATCGAGCGGCAGGCCGGGCTCAAGGTTGAGCGCCGTTTGAATCTGGGCGGCACCGCCATCGCGCACGAAGCGCTGCTGAGCGGCGGGATCGATGTCTACGTCGAATACACCGGCACCTCGTTGACGGCGATCTTCAACGAGCCGCCGGCGGCCGACTCAGAAGCCGTGTTTCAGATGGTGCGGGATCGCTACGCGGCAGTCGGCGTCACGCTGATGCCGCGGCTGGGCTTCAACAACACGTTCGCAATCCTGGTCCGAGGCGAGGATGCGAAGCGGTTGGGGTGGAAGACGGTGAGTGACCTGGCGGCGGCGTTCCGCTCGCCGCCGACGGTCCGCCTGAAGGCGGACGCTACATTCAAGGCGGGGTTCGGGTACGAATTCCTTGAGCGGCCGGACGGCTTCAAAGGGCTGAGCGCCGCCTACGGATTGCAGTTCGCGCAGGCGCCGCGGGTGATGGATCTGAACCTGATCTACCGGGCGCTTGCGGCGGGCGAGATTGACGTGACGGCGGGGGACGCGACCAGCGGGCTGATTGAAACCCTCGGCCTGACCGTGCTCGACGACGATCGCCGCTATTTTCCGGTTTACGACGCGGTGCCGGTCGCACGGGCCTCGGTGATGCGGCAATACCCGGCGGCCGCGGCCGCGATCCGCAGCCTTGCCGGTCGAGTGTCGGCCGCCGACATGCGGCGCATGAACTTCGCGGTCGATGGTGAGAAGCAGGACCCCGCCGTGGTCGTGCGCGCGTTCCTTGATAGAATTGGCGGGTTCAAGTAGGAGCGTAATCGCCATCATGCCAAGCCTCGATAGTTTCAAGACCCGCACCGCATTGCCCGTCGGCGCCGATACGGTCAGCATCTACAGCCTGCCCGCCTTGCAGAAGGCCGGGTTCCCGAACGTCGCCCGCCTGCCGTATTCCCTGAAGATCCTGCTCGAGAACCTGCTGCGCCGCGAAGACAACGGCTCTGTGAAGACCGCCGACATCACCGCACTCGCGTCATGGGATCCGCGGACGATCGGCGAGAAGGAAATGTCGTTCATGCCGGCCCGCGTGCTGCTGCAAGACTTCACCGGCGTGCCGTGCGTGGTGGATCTGGCGGCCATGCGCGACGGCATCGTCGCCCTCGGCGGCGATCCGCAGAAGGTGAATCCGCTCCAGCCGGTGGAACTGGTGATCGACCACTCGGTGCAGGTCGATCACTTCGGCACGATGAACGCGAAAGACCTGAACGCGGATCTGGAGTATCACCGCAACCGCGAACGTTACGTGTTCCTGCGTTGGGGCCAGACCGGCTTCCGCAACTTCCGTGTCGTCCCACCCGAAACCGGCATCGTGCACCAGGTCAACATCGAGTACCTCGCGCGCGTGGTCTGCCGTGACGAAGTGAACGGCACTGCGGTCGCCTATCCCGATACCGTGTTCGGCACCGACTCGCACACGACCATGGTCAACGGACTGGGCGTGGTGGGCTGGGGCGTGGGCGGCATTGAGGCCGAGGCGGCCATGCTTGGCCAGCCCAGCTCGATGTTGATCCCGCCCGTGCTCGGCTATCGGCTGTCGGGCAAGTTGCCCGAAGGGGCCACGGCGACCGACCTGGTGCTGACCATCACCGAAGCGCTGCGCGAGCGCGGCGTGGTGGGCAAGTTCGTCGAGTTCTACGGGCCTGGCCTGGCGCACCTGACCATTGCCGATCGCGTGACGCTCGGCAACATGTGCCCGGAGTACGGCGCGACCGTCGCCATCTTCCCGATCGACGACATGACGCTCGAATACCTGCGCCTGACTGGTCGCGAGGCCTCGCAGGTGGCGTTGGTCGAGGCGTACGCGCGGGCGCAGGGCCTGTTCCGCACCGCCGATTCGCCGGATGCGGTGTACACCGAGACGATGGAACTCGACCTGGCGGGCGTGGTGCCCAGCCTGGCCGGCCCGCGGCGTCCGCAGGACCGGGTGTCGTTGTCGAACGCGAAGGCTTCATTTGCCGGTTCGCTCGATGAGTTGAAGAAGGGCGTGAAGCCTTCGACAGGCTCAGGGCAAGCGGCTGCGGTGATGGCGCCGACGCAGCTTGAGCATGGTTCGGTCGTGATCGCCGCGATCACCAGCTGCACCAACACCTCGAACCCCAGTGTGATGATCGGCGCCGGCCTCGTCGCCAAGAAGGCGGTCGAGCGTGGCCTCACGCGCAAGCCGTGGGTGAAGACCAGCCTGGCGCCGGGATCGAAGGTGGTCACCGACTACCTGAAGAAGGCGGGTCTCGACACCTACCTCGATCGGATCGGCTTCAACCTGGTGGGCTACGGCTGCACCACCTGCATCGGCAACAGCGGTCCGCTACCTGAGGAGGTCTCCGCCGAGATCCTCGAGCGCGGCCTGGTGGTGGCGTCGGTGTTGAGCGGCAATCGTAATTTCGAGGGTCGTATTCAACAGGAAGTGCGGGCCAACTACCTGGCGTCGCCGCCCCTGGTGGTGGCCTATGCGCTCGCCGGGTCGATGACCATCGACATCACGACCGAACCACTGGGCATCGGGACAGACGGCAAGCCCGTCTACCTGAAGGACGTGTGGCCGACGGAGAAGGAAATTCAGGCGGCCATGCTCCACAGCGTGACCTCCGAAGCCTACCGCCAGCAGTACGCCAACGTGTTCGAGGGGCAGGAGCGCTGGAAGAACCTGCCCGTGCCGACCGGCGACCGCTTCGCCTGGGAGGCCGATTCCACCTACATCCGCAAGCCGCCATTCCTCGAGAACCTCTCGATGACGCCGGCGCCGCCGTCGGACATCACCGGCGCTCGCGCGCTGGCCGTGCTCGGCGACAGCATCACGACCGATCACATTTCCCCGGCTGGCAGCATCAAGGCCAACAGCCCGGCCGGCAAGTACCTGATCGAGCACGGTGTGGAGCCGACCGATTTCAACTCCTACGGCGCCCGTCGCGGCAATCACGAGGTGATGATGCGCGGCACGTTCGCCAACACCCGTATCAAGAACCAGATGGTGCCTGGCATCGAGGGCGGCGTCACTGCCTATCTGCCCGGTGGCGACGTGATGCCGATCTACGACGCCGCGATGAAGTACCAGGCGGCCGGCGTGCCGCTGGTGGTGATTGCCGGCAAGGAGTACGGTTCCGGCTCATCGCGCGACTGGGCGGCCAAAGGCACGATGCTGCTCGGCGTGAAGGCGGTGGTGGCCGAGAGCTACGAGCGCATTCACCGCAGCAACCTCGTGAACATGGGCGTGCTGCCGCTGCAGTTCAAGGACGGCCAGAACGCGACGACGGTCGGCTTGACCGGGCGCGAGACGTTTGCGTTTGCCGGTGCGGGCGCCGCGCTCAAGCCGCGCGCCGAAGTCACGGTGACGGCGACTGCCGACGACGGCGCCACCAAGACGTTCACGGCGATCGCGCGAATCGACACGCCAGAGGAGCTGGTGGCGTTCCAGCACGGCGGCATCCTTCCGTACGTGCTGCGCCAGCTGGTGCGAAGCTCGCAATGATGTGCTGACGTCCGCGTCGATCGAGCGCCAGGCGCTCACCCTCGGATTTGATGCCTGCGGGGTGGCGCCTGCCACGGCGTTGCCGGAACTCCAATTCCTGCCAGAGTGGCTCGCCCGCGGCTACGCGGGCGACATGATCTACCTCCATAAGTCAGCGCACGCGCGCGCCGATATCCGGAATGTCCTTCCCTCAGCACGCTCGGTCATTGTCGCGGGCGCGATCTACAACACGGATCAGGGATCCGGGATCGGGCCTGCCCACCGTAGCTTTGGCGAAGGTGGGGATCCGGGATGCGATCGGATTCAAGTCGCGCGGTACGCTCGCGGGCAGGATTACCACATCGTTCTTGCCGAGCGGCTCGAGCAGCTCGCCACGTGGATGCGCGGGCAACACGCTGCAGCGTTCGAGACGGCCATCTTCGTTGACAAGCACCACGTGCAGGAGCGCGTCTACGCGCGGCACGCCGGTGTCGGCTGGATCGGTAAGAACAGTTGCGTGATCAACCCGGAACTGGGCTCGTACATGTTCTTATGCGGCATTGCCACCAGCCTG
>SHUG01000156.1 GCA_009694735.1 Acidobacteriota bacterium
CCCTTCGTGTCCTTCGTGTTAAAAGCACTCCATGCAACTGACCACCCTCGACTGGGTGATCGTCCTCGTCTCTCTCGCCCTCTCGTTCGTGCCGGCCATCTATCTGATGCGCCGGGCCGGATCCAGCACCACCGAATTCTTCACCTCGGGCCGCGCCGCGCCGTGGTGGCTGATCGGCGGGTCGATGGTGGCCACCACCTTCAGTACCGACACGCCCAACCTGGTCACCAACCTGGTGCGCGAGCACGGCGTGGCCAACAACTGGGTGTGGTGGGCCTTCCTGCTCACCGGCATGAGCACGGTGTTCTTCTACGCGCGCATGTGGCGCCGCTCGGGCGTGCTGACCGATCTCGAGTTCTACGAGATCCGCTACGCCGGCAAACCCGCCGCCATGGTCCGCGGCTTCCGCGCGGTCTATCTCGGTCTCTTCTTCAACGTCGTCATCATGGCCACCGTGAACCTGGCGGCGGCGAAGATCGCCAACGTGCTGCTTGGCTGGCCGATGTCGCAAACGCTGTGGGTGTGCGCGGTGATCAACGTCGCGTTCGCATCGATCGCAGGCCTGTGGGGGGTGCTGGTCACCGACGTCTTCCAGTTTGTGATTGCGATGGTCGCCTCGGTGGCGGCCGCCTACTTCGCGCTTGAGCAGCCGCAAGTGGGTGGACTCTCCGGCTTGATGGCGCAGATCCCGCCATCCACCTTGCAGCTACTCCCAGACTTCAACGACTGGACGCTAACGCTGTCGGTGTTGATCCTGCCCCTCACCATCTCGTGGTGGTCGGTGTGGTATCCCGGCTCCGAGCCGGGTGGCGGCAGTTACATCGCGCAGCGCATCCTGGCGGCGAAGAGCGAGAAAGACGCGCTCGGCGGCACACTGTTCTTCAACATCTGCCACTACTCCCTGCGTCCGTGGCCGTGGATCATCGTCGCGCTCGCGTCGATGCTGGTGTTTCCGGAACTGTCAGACATTACCAAGGCGTTTCCGTATGTCGAGCCGAGCATGATCGGCCACGACATGGCCTATCCGGCCATGCTCACGTTTTTGCCCGCCGGCTTTCTCGGCTTGATGGTGGCAGGCCTGCTGGCGGCGTATGTCTCGACCATCTCCACCCATCTCAATTGGGGCACGTCGTATCTCGTGCACGATCTCTATCGCCGTTTCATCAATGCCGACGCCACCGAACATCACTACGTCTGGATGGGACGCCTGGTCACGGCCCTGCTGATGTTGCTGGCCGCCGGCATGACGTTTCTGCTCGAGTCCGCGCGCTCGAGCTTCGAGCTGTTGCTCTCGATTGGCGCCGGGTCAGGATTGCTGTATCTCTTGCGCTGGTATTGGTGGCGCATCAACGCCTGGAGCGAAATCGCCGCCATGGGCGTGTCGTTCGTCGTCGCGACCGGATTCTTCGCCGCCGGCAAGATGGGCTACGTCGTCGGCGCCAACATCGTGCTGCTCGTGACGGTCGGCGTCACGACGGTGGCCTGGGTCGGCGCGACGTTGCTCACGAAGCCCGAAAGCGACGCCACCCTCGTCGCGTTCTATCGCCTGGTGCGGCCGGCCGGCCCCGGGTGGGCAGATATTTCACGCCAGGCCGGGGTTGGCCCATCGCCTGATAGCTTGCCGCAACAGCTCCTCGGCTGGGTGCTCGGTTGCGCGTTCGTCTACGCCACCTTGTTCGGCATGGGCAGCGCGCTCTATGGCCTGACCGCGCAGGCGACGATGTGGGGAGTGGTGTGGGTAGTGAGTGGACTGTGGCTGCTGCGGATGCTGAACACGCTATGGCGTGGAGATGTGGGGACAAACCTTTAGGTTTGTCCGTCGCCGTCGCGCCTCCGCCGCAATCTCATCCGTAGTAATCTGCCTGCGGAGGCTTTCCCGTGAATCGATCAACCGCCGTCCTGATGTCCGCCGCACTCAGCCTGGCCGTCGCCGCTCCCGCGCTCGCACAGTCGAACACCTACAAGATTCTCGCGACGAGCAAGACCTCGACGATGCAGAAGGAAATGCAGGAAGCAGGCGACGCCGGCTACCGGTACGTCGCGGTGATGGGCGGCGACACCGCCATGGGCGGCAAGGAGGTTGTCGTGCTGCTCGAGAAAGCCGCCGGCGACACGAACACCTATAGCTATCGCCTGCTCGCCACCAGCAAGACGTCGACGCTGCAGAAGGAATTGCAGGAGGCTGGCGACGCGGGCTTCCACGCGGTCGGGCAAACCGTCTTCGAAAGCATGTTCGGCGGCAAGGAAACGGTCGCGATCGTCGAGAGGGGCTCGGCCGACGCCAACGCCAAGCGGTGGGAGTACAAGTTGATCGCGACGTCGAAGACGTCGACCCTCGAGAAGGAATTGAAGGAAGTGGCCGACCAGGGCTTCCAGGCCATTGACCTCACCGTCGGCAAGACCGCGCTCGGCGGCAGCGAGACCGTCGTCATCACCCGTCGTCCCGCAAAATGAAGATTGTAGCGTTTGCGGCGCTCGCTGGTGTTCTTGCGCTGGCGCAGGGAGACGATGAGTCGTGGTTGAAGTGGGATGCCGCGCGCGCGCAGGCGGTGGGTAAGGCTGCCTACGTACAAGGGCGCGTCGGCGGCATTTTCGACACGCGATTCCTTAAGACCGAGCGCTCCTACAATTACAAGCTTGCTGCGACGTGGATGACCGGCGACGTCATTCGCGCCACGGCCAGGACGCTGCAGCTCGCCCAGCGTCTGTCCGATGCTGACACCAAGGCGCTGGCTGCTGAGGCGTCTGCTGCCGGCGACACAGTTGTCATGGTGGAGATTGATCCTCGCGAAGGCTCTGGAGTAATTCCAAACGACTGGTCGGCATTCCTGCAACCGGCGGGGACGAATGGTGCAGAGCCGCGCGCCCTGCGCGGCGAAAGCCGGCCGCAGTTGAGGGAAGTGAAGGCACTGTCTGGAGTGCTACGCCGCAACTACGACTACGACCGTTTCTGGGTTGTCTTCACACTTCGTCACCCGGATGGTCAGCCGCTCTTCGGCGCCGGGGACACCGAGGCGGACTTGGTAGTCAGGATCGCGGATCGCGAGGGTCGCGTGAAGTGGCCTATACCCGCGTCTTTGAAGGCCCGCTAGGCGCGCGCGCCGTCGCCGGGCGCGGCCTCGACGCCTACAGCGACGAACTCTTCCCGCCCAACACCGCGACCGTCCGGTCCACGTCCTCGTGCGTGTTGAACACCGAGACCGCCAGGCGGAGGCGGTTCTCGTTGGCGATCACCGTGCCGATCACCTTGCCGGCCTGCAGCATCTTGGTGGTCGCTGCCGCATCCTTCAGCTCGAAGGCGAGAATCGGCGTTTCGGTTCCCATCGGCGTGAGCGGCTTGTAGCCGAGCGGCGGCAGTTCCTTCTGCAGGCGATCGGTCAGCTGCTTCGCGTGCGCGCGGATGTTCGGGATGCCGAGCTTGTTGACGTAGTTGATGCCGGCATCCACGCACGCGGCCATCATCACCGGGATGCCGCCGGTTTCGTAACGCGCCGCGCCAGACAGCGGTTCCCACGTCAGTGCCGAGCGGTTGAAGTTCGACACCTGCCGATGCCCATACCTGGTCGTCGGCAGCACGGTGCCCTGCAGATCCTCGCGGACGTAGAGGAAGCCGATGCCGCGTTCGCCCATCAGCCACTTGTAGGTGCCGGCCGAGGCGAAGTCGATGCCGAGCGCCTTCATGTCGAGCGGCATGGCGCCCACCGCCTGGATGATGTCGGCAAACAGGTGCGCGCCGCGCGCGTGCGCGATGGCGCTCACCGCCTTCGCATCGTGCATGAAGCCGTTGACGTTCGACACCAGCGCCAGCGACACCAGGCGGGTGTTCTTGTCGATCGCCTTCGCCATGTCTTCCGGATCGATTGCCCAGTTCTTGTGTTTGACGATGCGGAGCTCGATGCCTTTCTTTTCCAGCTCCTTGTACATGTAGAGCGAGGTGGTGAAATGGAGTTCGTCAATGACGATGTTGCTTGCCCTGAGCGAAGTCGAAGGGCCGCCGCTAAGGTTGCCGAACAATCCCATCACCACGATGTTCTCGCCGTCGGAGGTGTTGGCGGTGTAGGCAATTTCGTTGGCGGAGGCGTTAATCAGCGCGCCGAACTTCTTCTTCAGCTCCTCCTGCTTCGCCGCGCCAAAGTCGCTGCGCCCCTCGCCGGGGCCGTAGAGGCGGAAGTCCACCACCTGCTTCACGGCATCCGCCGCAAACGTCCCGACCGGATGCATCGACGCCGAGTTCATGTAGGTCTCGCGCAGCACGGAAGGAAAATCCGCCCGCACGGATGCCGGAAAGATCCCAGACTTGTTTTGCCAGAAGGCCGGCACTTCAGTGCCGGCTAGGCTGTCTGCGTAGGAGACCGAAGGAAGGGCCGCGGCAAGCGCGCCGGCACCAGCAAGAAATTGACGGCGACCGAGAGTAGTCATGGAGCCTCCGGCGCCATTATAGGTGACGGAAGCTCCGAAATCGGCTTAAGTCAGGTCGCGGGTTACCCACATGAAGGCCTGGACGTCGAACATGTCCTTGGCGCCCATCTTTTCCAGCCGCTGCAGCAGGAACTGGCTCATGCGCTGCATGGCGTCGAAGGTTGGCCAGTTGGGCGTGGCCGTGTAACGCAAGTCGAAGTTCATGCGCGCCGCCATCAGTTCGGTGTTCGTGGGCTTGAGCGCCATGAACTTCTTCGGGTCGGCCACGAACGGTAGCAGCGTGATGTTCGGCCAGGTCAGCACCTTGCCGCCGTCAGACGGCAGCTGGGCGACGGCTTCGAACAGCGCCGCGAACTTGGTCGAATCGGGCTTCGAGATGAACGCCAGCGCCGCTTCGAGAATCTGCGTACCGGCGTGTTCGCCCTTCTTCAGGCCCTTGTGCACGGCCTTCACTTCGAAGGTCGACGGGATGTTGGTGGCCTTGAACAGCGCGTCGAGCACGTCCGCGATCTCCGCGTGCTTGCCCTGGTCGATCAGTTTCTGGCCGCGGCTGCCGCCGAAGTTGGCGACGAACACGTCGTGCGCCGCGCGCTTATTGCGCAGGTCGGCGTCGATGAACTTGTCGTCTTCAAACTTTTTGGGGTAGGTCTTCTCGAACCAGGTGATGGCTTCGTCAAGGTGGTGCACCAGGCCCTTGGCCTTGGCCTTGCTCTTCGACTTCTTGGGCTTCGCGGCGCCGGTGCCAATCAGGTCCAGTTCGGGGTCGCTCTGGACCTTCGACTTGGAAATCTGTGGGGCGTCTTCGCGGAGCTTGCGTTCGGGGCCCTGCGGGGTCTCGAGCAGCGACGTGAAGTGGATGATGGCGTAAGGAGGGGTGACGTCGAGTACCTTGCCTCGCTGCCAAACGGTATGGTCAACCAGCGTTCCTATGTCTTTCGGGGTCAGCAGCATCCCGCTATTGTAGTCTTTATGACGGGTTGGCCCAGATTTTGATTTTTCCCGCCAGGTGGAGTCCGCCATGAGTCAGATTATAGAGGCAATCCTGTGATGCGCCTGTTCCATTCTGCCCACCCGCCCGGCTGCTCTCGGCACGCTCCATGCCTCAGATGTCGCCAGAGGACTATGACTATGGCAGCACGCAAGACAGCAGGTAAGGCCCGATCGAACGCCGGCGAAGCAACCGGCGATGTCGTTGAACAGAAAGTCGTCGCATTGGCGGAGCAGCTGGGATGGTTCCTGGGCACCGTTCGCGGCAAGGCCGATGGCTGGCTCGAAAGCGACGCGGTGCGCACCGAGGTCACGCGCATCCGCGACGGCGCGGCCGAGTTGATGGAGCAGGTCCACCGCGCGACCGCGTCGGCCCAGAAAGCTGCCGCCGCCGGCGCCACCTCCGCGCGCAACGCCGCGGCGCGCGCGTTGCCTTAGCGCCGTCCTCCGGGACGCTTCATGTCCCGGTGCAGGCTGACGACCGCGGCTTCGAGCAACGTCTTATGGTCGGCGTGGGCGCGATTCGCCTCGTCGAACTGCCGGCCAACGTCTTCGCGGAGCATCTGGGTGTTCTCGAATCCAAGGTTGACCACGCGGCGCGTTTCCTCGAACTCGATCGTCATCTTGTGGTCCAGGGCGGTTAATTTCCCATCGAGTGACTGGAACTTCCCATCGAGTGACTGGAACTTCCTGTCGAGTGACTTGATGTCGGCCCGAACCGAGCCAATCTCCGCGCTGATCTGGGAGCTGATCTGAGTGCTGATTTCAGAGCTCAGCGCGTCGAGTCGCTTCGCGAGTCCTGCCAGCGTCATTTG
>SHUG01000157.1 GCA_009694735.1 Acidobacteriota bacterium
ATTCAGTAGTCGTAGACGCCCTTGCCAACCTTGCGGCCCAGTCGTCCGTCGCGGACGTGCTGTTCGAGCAGGGGGCAGGGGCGGAACTTGTCACCAAGCGTCCGGTGCAGGTACTGCAGGATGCTGAGGCGAGTGTCCAGTCCCACCAGGTCGACCAGTTCGAACGGTCCCATCGGGTGGTTCAAGCCGAGCTTCAGCGCCTTGTCGATGTCGCGGGCGCTCGCCACGCCGTCCTGCAGCATGTAAAACGCCTCGTTGCCGATCATCGCGTTGATACGGCTGGTGACGAAACCCGGCGATTCCTTGACCAGCACCGTCTCCTTCCCCATCCGCGCCGACACCGCCTCCATCACTGCAATGGTCTCGGCCGAGGTATCGAGCGCTTTGACCACCTCGATCAGCTTCATGCGGTGCACCGGGTTGAAGAAGTGCATGCCGCCCATGCGGCCAGGATTCGCCAGCACCGCCGCCATCTCGGTGATGCTGAGCGCCGAGGTGTTCGACGCCAGCACGGCGTGCGCCGGCGCCGCTGCCTCGACGTCGCGGAACAGGGATAGCTTCAGGTCGATCTGCTCGGGCGCCGCTTCAATCACGATGTCGGCTTCACGCACGGCCTCGGCGACCACGGTGGCTAGGCGTAGCCGCCCGCGCATGGCCGCCGCATCGCCCGCGCCCACCTTCCCCAGGTCGACGCCCTTCTGAATCACCGCATCGATCGCCGCCTGGCCTTTGTCCAGTTGAACCTGCGACACGTCGTAGAGCACGGTGTCGAAGCCAGCGGCGATGGCCGCGTGGGCAATGCCGTGGCCCATCGTGCCGGCCCCGAGCACCGCGACGGTCTTCACGTCCATGGAAGTCTGGCTTTCGTGTTTCGAGACTGGCCGCGATGCGCTCGAGGGCGAGGCCTTCATGGAAGCGCACTTCGAGACCGGATTGCACGGCGGACTTGATGTGGCCAACCGCCTTGCTCGCCTGGTGGGGCGGCGTAGTCGATCTTGTCGGCGCTCATTGCTCAGTACGGACGTACTCGAAGTCGATCGGTTGCCGGTCGATGCCGCGCTGCGGCGGCGCAATGTAGTTGGCGAACTGGCCGGGCTTGTACACCGGCGTCGCCTGGATGCTGTGGAGATACGCCTTGTCCGAGGGTGACGGGATCCAGTCGTACTTCTTCCGCTCCCATTCCTCAGTGGTCAGCTGGTTGCCCAAAGGATCGAAGTGCTTGCCGGCGTAAACCCCGACCTTGCGATTGAACCGGCGCGATGGCAGCACCATCCGTTCCGCCATGCCGTGGGCTTCGAGCACGCGCTTGTTCCAGCGATCGACCCCGGCCTGGCAGTCCCCGACATACCAGTCGCGCAGCACCTCGTTGAGGGCGTTGCGCATCGGCACTTCCTCGCGGATGATGCGACCGCTGTCGTCGATCATGTCCAGCACGTACATGTTGGCCGCCAGCACGTGGTCGTCGTTGAACTTGTCCTCTTCCGCGCGGCCCTTCAGGCCATTCGAGAAGTAGGCGGCCGCGTTACTCGACACTTCGCTGCCGTGCAGGTCGAGGCTCTGGCTGAACCAGAAGTTGACAAACTTCTGGATCAGCGGCAAGTCGATGCCGCCGGCCTTGCGGACGTCGCCCGAAAAGCCGGTTTCGCGCAGCAACTGGCAGGTGCGCTCGAGAATGCGGGCCAGCCCGCTCTCGCCGACAAACATGTGATGCGCCTCTTCGGTGAGCATGAACTTGGTCGTCCGCGCGAGCGGATCGAGCGAGCTCTCCGAGAGCGACAACAACTGCGACTTGCCGTCGCGGTCGGTGAACATCGTGAAGGCGAAGAAGTCGAGCCAGGTGTCAATCGGCTCGTTGAAGGCCTCGAGCATGCGCGGCGTGTCGTCGTTGCCGCTGCGGCGCTCGAGCAGCGCTTCGGCTTCTTCGCGGCCATCGCGCCCGAAGTACGAGTGCAGCATGTAGACCATCGCCCACAGGTGACGGCCCTCTTCGACGTTCACCTGGAACAGGTTGCGTAAATCGTACAGGCTCGGACAATGGGCGCCGAGCGAGCGCTGCTGCTCGACGCTGGCGGGCTCGGTATCGCCCTGAATGACGATCAGCCGGCGGAGCTGGTTACGGAACTCACCGGGCACTTCCTGCCACACCGGCTTGCCCTTGAAGTCGCCAAAGCCGATGCGCCGATCGGGAGTCGGCTCGGCCAGGAAAATGCCCCAGCGGTACTCGGGCAGCTTCACATAGTCGAAATGCGCCCAGCCCGCCGCGTCGACGCTGACGGCGGTGCGCAGGTAGACCTGGTGGCTGTCCTGGAACCCGGGCGGCCCCATGTCGCGCCACCAATCGAGATAGGCGGGTTGCCAATGCTCGAGGGCACGCTGCAGGCGCTTGTTGCCACCCAGATCGACGTTGTTGGGAATACGTTCGGCAGAAATCATGGTCGTCTCCTGCTTACGTGCGTTTGAAGTCGAATGTCGGCCGGCCTTCGCGGCCGTAGGTCATCAGCGCGCCGCGCTCGCCCACGGCGTTCGGTCGCTGGAAGATCCAGTTCTGCCACGCCGTGAGGCGGCCGAAAATCTTGGTCTCCATCGTCTCGGGACCGGCAAAGCGCAGGTTGGCTTCCATGCCGGTCAGCGCGTCTGGCGAAAACGCCGCGCGCGCCTCGAGTGCCATGCGCACCTCGTCATCCCAGTCGATGTCGTCGGGCGCCGAGAACACCAGGCCGGCCGACAGCGCCGCCGGCGCATCGCGCGGGCCGTCGTGGCTGAGCGCCTTGCCGACCGAATCCGGTTCGCCGAGAAAACGCACCTGCAGACGGGTCAGGCCATTGCTCATCGGGTAGGCGCCGCCGTTCATCGGCGATAACTGGACGGTGTTGGCCTCGTCTGGGTGATCGAGCATGTAGACG
The DNA here is from genome assembly GCA_009694735.1 of Acidobacteriota bacterium. Taxonomy (GTDB): domain Bacteria; phylum Acidobacteriota; class Vicinamibacteria; order Vicinamibacterales; family UBA2999; genus 12-FULL-67-14b. Next base: position 2,904 of record SHUG01000157.1, read on the forward strand.
CGATCGGCCGCCAGCGCCAACTCGAACAAGGTGCCGGCAAACGCGTTGCCAGGTTCGATCAGGGCAAAGAAACTGCGCGAGGTGAGGTCGACGCGCTTGAGGGTGCGTCGAATCAAGCCGATGATCTCACGCACGAGCCAGTGGGACTTGTTGGCATCAAGCGAGGCGTCCACCGCCAGCACCGCTTTGGGATCACCGGTCGCGCGCAGCACCACGGTGCCGATCTCCGGCTCGTTGAGGCGCAGCCGCAGCAGCGCGTCATCCAGCTCGCGGAACGCGCGGATGGCCCACGCCTGATCGCCGGCCGCCTGGTAGTCGTCGGCGGTGGCCGGCTGGGGCGCCACCGGCGCGCTGATCGTCAACTCGCACAGGCGCTTGGCGCGGTCGATCGCGCCCGTCACGTATTGGTAACGAATGCCGTCACCGTCAATCGCGGGCGACAAGGGACCGAGCGTGATGCCGGGACCGGTCTTCGGACGATCGGACTTGGCGGCCAGTTCCTTCGCGCGCGTGGCCACCGCCTCCTGGAACTTACTGGTGGGATAAACCGCATCGACAAATCGGCCCTCCACGGCGCGCTTGCCGCGCAGGCCTTCGACCAGCGTGCTGAAGTCGTCGGCCAGGTCGCGGCGCACCTTGCGCTTGTCAACCACCCGCGTCAATCCGCCGGTACCGGGCAGCACGCCCAGCAGGGGCGTTTCCGGCAGCCCGACCGATGCGCTGCCGTCATCCACCAGGAGAATCTCATCGCAGGCGAGAGCCAACTCGTAGCCGCCACCGGCGCAAATCCCGTTCACGGCGGCCATGAACTTGATGCCGCTATGAGCGCTCATGTCTTCCATGCCGAGCCGCGTCTCGTTGGTGAACTTGCAGAAGTTCACCTTGAAGGCGTGGCTGGAGGTGCCCAGCATGAAGATGTTCGCCCCGGCGCAGAAGATGCGCGGCTTCAGGCTGGTGAGCACGACCGCATGGACTTCGGGGTGCTCGAAGCGAAGCCGCTGCAGCACATCAGCCAGTTCGATGTCGACCCCGAGGTCGTACGAGTTGAGCTTCAGCTTGTAGTCGGCGGGCCGCAGGCCGGCGTCCTCGCGCACGTCCATGGCGAGCGTCGCGACGTTGCCCTCGACCGATAGCTTCCAGTGCTGGTACTGGTCGGGAGAGGTCTCGAAGTTCACCGGCGGGGTCGTCGCTGTCTGTTCCACAGGGGAAGTTTACTACGTCCTTAAACGCTCGTTCAAATCCATGCTATAAGGGATCGAATGGCCCCTATGGCAAAATCTGCAACCGCGTCGGAGCGCCGGACTGAAATTCTCAAGAGTGCAGCGGCGGCTTTTCGTCGGCGCGGCTACCACGGCGCCAGTGTCGACGAAATCGCCTCGGCCCTGGAGATGACCAAGGGCAATCTTTATTACTACTTCAAAAACAAGGAAGAGATTCTCTTCGCCTGCCACGAGTACTCGCTCGACATGTTGCTGGCGCTGATGGCCGAGGTGCAGGCAGATACGGCCAGTCCGGAGGCCAAGCTGAGGAAGCTGGTGCTGGCCTTCGTCCATTTGATTCTTGACGAGCTGCACGGCACGGCGCTGACGCTCGATCCCGAGGCCCTCTCGCCGGTGCTGTTCAAGCGGGTGATCGTCAAGCGTGACCAATTCGACCAGGGTGTGCGAGCGATCATCCAACTGGGGATCGACGAGGGCTCATTCAAGGCGGGCGACCCGAAGCTGATCGAGTTCGCCATGATGGGCGCGGTCAATTGGATTCCGAAGTGGTTCGATCCCGAAGGCCCGGCGACCTCCAACCAGATCGGCGATGCCTTTGCCGACTACCTCGTCGGCGGGCTGCTCAAGCCATAGCCCAGCCAGTTGGCGGTAATCGCGGCGGGTCGAACAGCAGCTCCTTCCCGCCGGGAGTCCGGGACACGAAAAACCATTTCAGCTACACTGGCAGGAGATGGTCGAAGCACCGCTGCTGTTCATCACGCCTCTCACCTCCGCCGAGGCTACGGCGGGCAAGCGTGAGCCGAAGCCGGAATGGCTGAAGGTCCGCGCCCCGGGGTCTGAGAACTACCTTCGCCTGCGCGGCATCATGCGCGATCTCAAGCTCAATACCGTCTGCGAAGACGCGCATTGCCCCAACATCGGCGAGTGCTGGCACCACGGCACCGCGACCTTCATGATCCTGGGCGACATCTGCACGCGCGCCTGCACCTATTGCGCCGTGGCGCATGGCAAACCCGCCACGCTCGACATCGATGAACCTCGGCGCGTTGGCGAAGCGGTTGAAAAGATGGCGCTGAAGTATGCCGTCATCACCTCGGTCGACCGCGATGACCAGCCGGACGGCGGCGCCGGCATCTTCGCGGAGACCATCCGCGAGATCAAGACGCGCCTAGCCGAGTGCCGCGTCGAAGTGCTGATCCCCGACTTCAAGGGCGAAGCCGGTCCGCTGGAAATCGTTCTGAACGCGAAGCCGGACGTGCTGAACCACAACACCGAGACCGTGCCGCGGCTGTATCGCGCCGTGCGTTCGGGCGGCAAGTACGCGCGGACGCTGGAACTGCTCGACCGCTCGCGCAAGTACGCACCGGGCATTCCGACCAAGACCGGCATGATGATGGGCTTGGGCGAGGAACACGACGAAGTGGTGCAGGTGTTCAAGGACCTGCGCGATGTCGGCGTCTCGATTCTCACGCTGGGCCAGTACCTGCGCCCGTCGAACGATCACGCGGTGATGACGCGCTACTACCACCCGGACGAATTCCGCGAGCTCAAGCGGATCGCGCTCGACCTCGGGTTCGCGCACGTCGAAGCCGGCCCGCTGGTCCGCAGTTCCTACCACGCGCACGAACAGGCCGACGCCGCGCAGGCGGCGCTAAGCCGTTAACAAGACACGCACTTGTGGTTGTTGATGGCGCCCAGGCTCTCAAGCAGCTTGATGGTGTCCGGATACGGCTGCGTGCGCTGCACCGGGCCATTGGCCACATCGATCGTGGTCTGACCGGCGCGATTGAATTTTTTCACATCCGCGCCTTTTGACACCAGGTAGCGAACCATCTCGGTGTCGCCGCGGGCGGCCGCGTTGTGCACGGCGGTGTTGCCATCCTGATCGACGACGTTCACGTCCAGGCCGAGCGCTTCGACCAGATACGTCACCGCCGGCAGCATGCCACTCGGCGAGTGATGATGCGAGTTGCCCGCGAAGCCGGTCGAATAGCCGGGGCCTGCGGCGGCCAGTAGCGGCGAGGCGCCGGGGCCGCCAATCGGCAGCACGGGCAAGCCCGACTTGTCGGCACCGGCCGCCGG
>SHUG01000158.1 GCA_009694735.1 Acidobacteriota bacterium
GGTCACCGTGCGCTAAGCCTCTCCTAAAACCTCATCTGGATCGCGAGCCGCAGCAGCCGCGGCTGGAGCACGTCGAGCGGCTGCCCCAGTGACGAACCAAAGGTGATGTTCTGGTTCTTGACGTAGCTGACGTTGAGCGAGTTGAACACGTCCGCCTGGGCGGAGAACTGATAGATACCAACTTTGAACAACTTCCGCACGCCGATGTCGACCTGGTGCAACTGGCCGTAGTACTCGGTGCCAGGTGCCACCAGTGCGAGCACGAGCGACGCCGGCGTCAGGTTGGGGATGACCAGCGCACCCGGCGTGCACGGTCCCGTGCAGTCGGCGGCGTAGCGGGTCGTGCGACCGATGCTCCAGTTGGTGCCAAGCTCCCTGCCGGCATAGCTCTGGTAGGCAAGGTTGGCCTGAATGTCCCATGGGAGCCGGTACGATCCGGCCACCTTGAACTCGTGCCGCAACGGCAGGCCGAGTTTGCTCTGATCGCAGAACCGGAACGTGTTCGGGTCTGTTTGAGAGTCACACACCACATCGATCAGCCGGTCGAACGTCCAGCCGCCAAAGATCGTGGCGCGGCCGACGCGCGCGTTGAATCCGAGTTCGACGCCGTTGTAAGTCCGGCGGCGCAATTCCGAGTCGGTCGAGGTGACGTCCACCTGATCGACCAGCCCTCGCTTGGCGACGTTGAGGTTGTAGGCGGGAACGATCTCGCCGTTCAGGGGGCTGACGACGTTGACCAGCGTGTAGTCGCTGAGCGACACCGGCAGGTTGTCGGTCCGACGCTGGTCGTAGGTGCCGCGGCGGTACCACGCGGCGGTGACCGCAAAGCCCGGCTTGAGCTGATGCTGCACGCCGGCGCTGTACTCGAGATCGTACTCACGCTGGATGCCGGCATCGGGACGGATGGTCGTGAGCGGCAGGCCGAACGAGGCGTTGTTGCTCGGCCCGATCTCGTCATCCTGGGCGACGTTGTCGCGGTTGAGGTCGTTCCAGGTTCGCGTGTCTGATTGCAACTGGAGGGGGTTGTAGCGCTGGGCGAAGCCGAGCGTCTGTCCCCGCATGTATTGGCTGAAGGTCGCCTTCAGCGCCGTTCTCGCATTTCCGAACAGGTCGTAGGCCACCCCGAACCGCGGCGCGACATCGAACCAGTTGGGCATGTCGGGGACTTCGGCAAAGTTCCTGACGGGAGCGAATCGGCCGCTGCCAATCTCCTGGGTCGAGATCTTCCCGCTGAAATACTCCAGACGGACGCCGGCATTGACGGTCAGCCGGTCGATTCGCCACGAGTCTTGCGCAAAGACCCCGAGGTCAGCGTTCAGAAACTCCTTTGCGCGCACCGGCGTGTTGTAGACGCGAACCGAGTCGGGCACGCCGTTGCGATAGAGCTGAACGAGGTCGCCGTTGATGTCGCGCTCGGTCTGGTAGTCGCCAAACCCCCATTGCGCGCCCACCTTGAACGAGTGGCTTCCGGTGACGTAGGAGGCGGTGCTCGAGAGCACCCACTTCTTCGGATCGATGCCGCTGGTCGGCGCCACGATGCCGTCGTAGTTGGTGAGCAGAACCAGGTCATTCTTGCCGATCTGGGTGTACCACTCCGGCGTGCCCCGTTCCTTCTGGATGCCTGGCTGATAGCGCGCGGTGTAGTACTCGGAGTTGGTGGCGAAGCCGGCCTCGAGTAACAGGCGGCTGGTCACGACCGATGTCCACTTCGCCTGGCCCGTGTAATAGAGCGCGTTCTCAGGATTGCGCCGGCGCGCGGCCGTCTCCGGAGCCGTGAGCGCGCCCATCTCATGTCCTTTGAATTTCGGGTAGCGATCGTGGTAAACGGTGAACTTGTTCCGGGACGAGAGCTGCCAGGTCAGCCGGACCATCTGGTTCTGCACCCACTGGTCCTCGATCCCGGGGCGGCCATCCTTGTAGAAGTTGTTGGCGACGATCGAGTCGGTCGCGATCCGGCGCCAGGTGGCGAAGAACCACAACGCGTCGCGCTTGATCGGTCCGCCCAGCGAGACGTTGAAGTCGCTAATCCGGTCTACCTTGCTGCCTTGCCTCAGGCCCCGCGCGCGTAACTCGGCGGTGACGTTGTCACCCTGCCAGGAGCCATCAGTCAAACCGACAAAGGCCGAACCGCTCAGGGTGTTACCGCCCTCCTTCGGGATCATGTTGATCCGCACGCCTCCCGCTGACACGTCGGCGCCGATACCGCTGGTCTGGTAGCTGACCTCGGCATTCGCCGCGTCGCTGAAGTAGGCTTGCACCTGGCCGTCGTTCATCAGGCTGTTCAGGTTCATCCCGTCCACCTGCACGGTCGTGTCCGTCTGCCGCGATCCGTGCACGGTCATGTAGATCTGTTCCATCTGCTGATTGCCACCGACGTCCGTGTTCGACATGCGAACGCCGGGCATGAGCGCTGCGAGCCCGGAATAATTGCGGGCGGTCGGCAGTGAATCCAGCGCCTCGCGATTGAGGACGTAGGTTCGCTGTGTGCTCTGCACGTCCACGACGGGTGCGCTGCCGGTGACCGTAATCGACTCCTCGAGCGCGCCCACCCGAAGATCGGCGTTGATGGTGGCGGTGAAGTTACTGGGGAGCTCAATCCCTTCGCGCCGCAGGGTGTTGAATCCCGCCAGCGAGAACGTCACGGTGTAGGTCCCGGGCCGCAGATCAACAATAGTGAAGAGCCCACCCGAGTCTGCAACCGCGGTGCGCATCTTCTCGATCAGCGCGGGACTGGACGCTTCGACCGTGACCCCGGGAAGCACCGCCCCGCTGGTGTCTCGGACGACGCCGCTGATCGCGCTCTGCGCGAACGCCGCCGCTGAGAGAGACATAAGGGCCGCCAAGAGCAAGCCTCGTCTGACGATCGCCTGTGGTCGCATAGCGCACAACCCAGCACACCTCGATGGGGCCGAGGGGGTGAAAGGCCTGGTTCGAACAAATGGATTGGGCGCGAGTCCAGCGCGGCGATCTTCCTGGTTACTGCGTGCAGCGCGGCGCCGAGACACTGACCCCCTGCATCAGCAGCGCACGGTAGGCCGCGATCTCTTCCTCGCACCGGGACTTCTTGCTCTTTTCCCAGAATTGGTTCGCGAGCCAGAACGCGACGGCCGACAACGGCACGCCGGGCGTGCGGTAAATTTGCGGCGTGACGTGCTCGATGAACTGCCGATGGGTGGGCGCTGAGCCGGGAACCGGACCATTGAACAGGTCCACCCCCTTGAGCACTTCGATCTTCGGCGCCTTGCCGTAGACCTGCACCTGGAACTCGAGCCTAAGTGTGGTGCCGGCCTGCTTCTCTCTCTCGCGCGACTCGATGACGCGCAGGCCCCTCTGGATGCGCTCCAGCGACACGCCGAGCTTGGTGGCATCGATCTGGGAGCTGTCGGCCGTGGCGGACGCAGGTTCGGCGTCCTGTGCCCAGGTGGGCGAAGACCAGCTCAAGACGAGCGCGAGCACCGCAAGACCCCGCATACGTCCATTATGACGCCGGCCGGGGGCTCAGGTACTTTGGGGCTTGAGCGCCGCGGGAATGGCTTCGGCAATGATCTCGACCACCCGGTCCAGCTGCGCCTCGCTGATGACCAGCGGCGGCGCGATGCAGATGCAGTCCATGGCGACGCGCGTGACGAGGCCGCGCTCCAGCATGGCGTCGGTGAGCCGCGCCGCCATCTGCGCCTCGGAGGGATGCAGCGCCTTGGTCGCCTTGTCGGCGACAACCTCAACGGCGCCGATCAGCCCCTGCGACCGCACGTGGCCGACACCGGCGAGGCTCGTCAGGCGCTGAAGCCGATCAGCGAGTTGCGCGCCGAGCCGTGCGGCCCGTTCGATCAGCCGTTCATCGTGCAGAATCTCGAGGTTCTTGAGCGCCACGGCGCAGCACGTGGGATGACCCGAGTAGGTGTACGCGTGCATCCAGCGCTTGCCCGGCGCCACGCCATTGATCACCTCGCGGATGGCGTCCGACACGCCAATACCGCCCAGCGGGATATAGCCGCTGGTGATGCCCTTCGCAAACTGCATGATGTCGGGCTCGATGCCGTAGTGCTCCAGCCCGAACCACTTTCCCGTGCGTCCGAATCCCGTAATCACCTCGTCTGCGATCAGCAGCACATCATGGCGATTGCAGATCTCGCGGATACGCGGGAAGTAATCCGGCGGCGGCACGATCACGCCGCCCGCGCCTTGCACGGGCTCGGCAATGAAGGCCGCGACGGTGTCGGCGCCCTCGCGAAGAATCGCGGCTTCGAGCTGGTTGGCCGCGGCCACGCCGAGGCTCGTGCCCGGGTCAGCATTGACGAAGCGGTACGGATCCGGCGCATCGATGTGGCTGAAGCCCGGCACGCGCGGCTCGAACATCGGCCAGAACGCGGGGAGTCCGGTCGCGCTCATCGCCGCCAGCGTCAGGCCGTGGTAGGCGCGATGACGCGAGATGACCTTGGTCTTATCGGCCTTGCCGCGCGCCTTCCAGTAGAACCGGGCCGTCTTGATCGAGCTTTCAGTCGCCTCGGCGCCGCCGCTGGTGAAGAAGAACGTGTTGATCGACTTGTAGGCGATCTCGCTCAGGCGTTCGGCCAGGGCGATGGCCGGGTAGTTGGTCGACCCGGCATACGACGAGCAGTAGGCCAGGGTCGCCATCTGGTCGTGCGCGGCCGAAGCCAGTTCCTTCCGACCGTGACCGACCGTCACGTTCCAGAGCCCCGCCAGGCCGTCCAGGTACTCTCGGCCAGTCGAGTCCTTGATCACGGCCCCCTGCCCCTCGACCCAGATCCTCGCCTGCGGATACGAAGAGGGATGGTGAAGCGGATGCAGAAGATGGGCGCGGTCAGCGTCGAGTCCGGGTCGCGAGTGGGCCATGGCCCACTAGAGTAGCATCAGGCCACCACGAGAAGGAACAGCAAGAGATCCCTATCGGCGTGGCGATCGCAGCGCGGTTCGCTTGATGTCGACGGTCTTCAGCCCTGTCTTCTTGGCGGCGGCCAGTTGCCGGTCGTCCGCCGAGACGAACACCTTGCATCCGAGCGATCGCGCGGCTGCGACGTGTAGCAGGTCAAGGCTCCGCGTCAGCAGGGTTGGCGTGCACGACTCCGACAAGTCGCAGGCCCCGGCGAAGGCTTGAGCCCAGTCGAGGGCGGCGGGCACCAGTCGCCGAGCCTCCACGTCGTCGCGCAGCTGCGCTCGAATGGCGCGGTGCTCGGCGGCACTGATGCCCCGGCGTCCAAGCAACAACGCGAACGCGTTAGCCACTTCAAGTTCGTGCAGCGGTGTGTATGGCACCTGTGCGACCCTGCCGAGCGCCGTGCGGGCCGTGGCCGAAAAACGCTCGGGCACGTACACCGCCACCAACGCGCTCGAGTCGATGTAGGTCGTCACCGAACGCCTCGCCCCTCCGACACCGCGTCCGACCCTGCCGAGGCGAGCACGCGCGTGCCGAACACCGCCCTAGTCCGCGCGCCGAGATCGGGCCACGGCGACCTCGTCTCGCCCGCCTGCATCGGCGCCAGCGTGGCGACCGGGCGGCGGCGGCGGGTCACCTCGATGACCTGGCCGCGCTCGACGCGGGCCAGCACGCGCTTGAGGTTCTGCTGCAGCTCGCGGACCGAAATGGACGCCTTTTCCATGTATGACATTTTGTCTGACAAAACATCAGGCCGTCAAGGCTGCCTCCGCTGTCGCGACGAAGGGTCACGGAGCCTTGCGCCAGGATGTTTCTAAAACCTCGTACTTCTGGCCACGCTACTTCAGCGTGGGCAGTCACGAACTCGTCGTCGAGGTGCCGCGCCGCTTCGCCCATGGAGCGGGTGGCCCCGTCGCCAACGAGCGGACGGCGAATGGCACGGCGAACTGGCGCACGTGCCCCCGGCACCCTATTTCGCGGGCAACTTGGCCTTCAACTCCTCCGGCCAGTTCAACACCACGACCATCGTCGGGGCCTGCGCGGTGCCCGCCTGCTTGATCATCAGGAACCGCTGGCCATCGGGGGAGACGTCGTAGCTGCGAGCGGCCAGGCCGGGGAGAGCATACCGAGTCTCGAATAGCGTCGTCGCGGTGCCGGCGCTGAAGATCGGGGCCGTCTGGACCGGGACGCGGGTCATCGCCCCGGCACTATCGAGATAGAACAGCTCGGTGCCGTTTCGCGCCCACAGTGGGCGGTTGCCGCCGCTCGGCGAGACCGTCCAGTTCCCACCG
>SHUG01000018.1 GCA_009694735.1 Acidobacteriota bacterium
GCCTTCCTTGAGATGGTCGAGCGAGTAGAGATGGTCTTTCCACTGCTGGTCGACGATCTGCAGCATCAGGTCGCGTTCGACCTTGGTCAGGATCTCGCGCGGGACGATGTTCTCCTTGTCGACGTAGCGCGCCACCACCTTGGCCCACAACGCGTCGCGCACTTCGTCCGCGCTCATCTCGTTGTACTTGAGCGACGCGTAGTCATCGTCGCCGAGCGCGAACAGCTGCATCGTGTCACGCTGCAGGGCCGGCAGGTCCCATTCGTCCGGCTCCACTTCCTCGCCGATGTGCTCCTCGATCTTCTCGTCGAACAGCTCTTCGGCCGTCGCCATCACGTAGCCGCGAATGTCGCTGATCTCCTCTTCGCTGAGGTGAATCTTCCCCTCGAGAATTTCGCGGCGCAGCGTGTAGACGCTCTCGCGCTGCTTGTTCATCACATCGTCATACTCGAGCAGGTGCTTGCGGACGGCGAAGTTCTGCGCTTCGACCTGCTTCTGCGCGCGTTCGATGGCGCGGCTAACCATGCCATGTTCAATCGGCACGCCTTCTTCCATGCCGAGGCGCTGCATCAGACCCGAGATGCGGTCGGAGCCGAAGATCCGCATCAGGTCGTCTTCAAGCGAGAGGTAGAAGCGGGATGAGCCCGGGTCGCCCTGGCGGCCGGCGCGACCGCGCAGCTGGTTGTCAATGCGGCGGGCTTCGTGCCGCTCGGTGCCGACGATGTGCAGGCCGCCGAGATTCACGACCTGCTTGTGTTCGTCTTCGCACTGGCGCTTGAAGTGCGTAAAGATGCGTTCCCAGTCGGCGGTCTTGACGCGATAGAAGCTGTCGAGGTGGAAGAAGTTGACGAACTCCTCGTCATCCACGTACTTCTCTTCGCCCTTGATCACCTTCTCGGCGACCTCTTCGTTCAGGCTCTGCTGGCGCGCCATGTATTCGGGGTTGCCGCCGAGCAGGATGTCGGTGCCGCGGCCCGCCATGTTGGTGGCAATCGTCACGGCGTCCTTGCGGCCGGCCTGCGCCACGATCTCGGCTTCCTGCGCGTGATACTTGGCGTTGAGCACGATGTGCTTCGTGCCCTTCTTCTTCAGCATGCTCGACAGCCGCTCGGACTTCTCAATCGAGACGGTGCCGACCAGCGCCGGACGTCCTTCTTCCTGGCGCTTGATGATGTCGTCGACGATGGCCGCCCATTTTTCGCCTTCGGTGCGGTAGACCAGGTCTGGCTCTTCGATGCGCGACATGACGCGGTTGGTCGGGATGACCATCACATCAAGCTTGTAAATCTTGAGGAACTCGGGGGCCTCGGTCTCGGCCGTGCCGGTCATGCCCGAGAGTTTCTGGTACTTGCGGAAGTAGTTCTGGAAGGTGATGGTGGCGAGCGTCTGGTTCTCGCGTTCGATCTTGACGCCTTCCTTCGCCTCGACCGCCTGGTGCAGGCCGTCACTCCACCGGCGTCCCGGCATCAGGCGGCCGGTGAACTCGTCGACGATCACGACGCCGCCGTCCTTGATCATGTACTGCACGTCGAGCTTGTAGTGCACGTGCGCGCGCAGACCCTGCTGGACGTGATGGAGCAGCGGCATGTTCACCGGGTCGTACAATCCGCCGGGCTGCATGCGATGCGCGAGCAGTTGCTCGGCCTTCGCCATGCCGGTTTCGGTCAGCGTGGCGGTCTTGTTCTTCTCGTCGACGACGTAGTCGCCCGAGGCTTCGAGGCGGTCGCGATCCTCGCCCTTGGTCTGGCCCTGGTGCACTTCGCCGCGCGTCAGCTTGGGAATGATCCGATCGACCTCGTAGTACAGGTCGGTGGACTCTTCCGCGGGGCCCGAGATGATGAGCGGCGTGCGCGCTTCGTCGATCAGGATGCTGTCGACTTCGTCGACGATCGCGAAGTGATGGCCGCGCTGGACCATCGCGCCAAGATCGAACTTCATGTTGTCGCGCAGGTAGTCGAAGCCGAACTCGTTGTTGGTGCCGTAGGTGATGTCGCACGCGTAGGCGACCTGGCGCTGCTGGTCGTTCAGGTCGTGTTGAATGACGCCGACCGACATGCCGAGGAAGCGGTAGAGACGGCCCATCCACTCCGAGTCGCGGCGGGCGAGGTAGTCGTTGACGGTGACAACGTGCACGCCGTTGCCTTCGAGCGCGTTGAGATAGGCGGGCAGCGTCGCCACCAGCGTCTTGCCTTCGCCCGTCTTCATTTCCGCGATCGTGCCCTGGTGCAGCACCATGCCGCCGATCAGCTGCACGTCGTAGTGCCGCATGCTGAGCACGCGGCGGCCGGCCTCGCGCACGACGGCAAACGCCTCGGGCAGCAGGGCGTTGACGGTCTCGCCGCCGGCGACCCGGGTCCGCAACTCCGCCGTCTTGGCCTTGAGCTGGTCGTCGCTCAGGGTCTTGGTGCGGGCTTCGAACTCATTGACCTCGGCTACGCGCGGGCGCAGCTTCTTCAGGTCGCGATCGTTTTGACTGCCGAGGACTTTAGTGAGGAGCTGGCCAAGCATGTTGGAAAAAAGGCGAAATGCCTGTCCCGCGATTATACCCGCCTTCGCCAAGGCTACGGGGGCTCAAGCCTCAAGCCCCGGGTCGCAAGCCTAATTTCCGCTGGCGCGGCGCGGGTTGAGCAGGAGTTGGAGCGGGTTGAGAATGCGGCCGTTGGCACGCACTTCGTAGTGCAGGTGCGAGCTGGTCGCACGGCCGGTGGCGCCGACGAGGCCGATCAGGTCGCCGCGCTTCACGGCCTGGCCCTCGCGAACCTTGAACGCCGACAGGTGGCCGTAACGGGTTTCGATGCCGTAGCCGTGATCGATGACCACCAGGTTGCCGTAGTTGCCGGCCATGGCGGCCGTCGTGATCTTGCCGTCGGCCGTCGCGTAGACCGGGTCGCCCGTGTCGGCGGAGATATCGAGACCGGGGTGGAAGTCTTTTTCGCCGGTGAACGGGTCGGCGCGGTTGCCCATGCTCGACGAGAGCCAGCCGTGAGTCGGCCAAATCGAAGGCGTCGCCGCCGCCAGCGAATTGCGCTTGTCGACGTTCGAGCGCACGGTCTGCAGACGGCTCTCGAGACCCTGAAGCAGATCCTTCAACACGCTGAAGGTGTTTTCAGGGGAGGCGAGTCCGGGCGTCACGCTGGTGAGGGCGACGCCGGCGCTCGGTCCGCCCATCGCGCGGTTCTTCACCACGGTGGGCAGCTTATCCATGGAGTTCTGCAGCGCCGGGTCGAGCGCCGCCTTGGCGCCCAGATCCGACATGGTGCTCTGCAGGGCGACGATCTGCCCAGCCAGAGTTTCCGTGGCGGCGCGGTAATTTGCGTTTTCGATTTCGAGCGTCGTATTCGACGCGTAAAGGTCGGCGACGTCGTACTGCGCCTTGAAGGCCGCACCAAAACCGATCAACGCCGGGAGGCAGGTGGCTATCACCACCATGACGACCGCCGCCTTCACGCCGATCGTGAAGCGACGCACGACACCGGTCGTGCGGTCGGCGAGAACAACGGTGTAGCGCTTCGAAAGCATCAAGTACCTTATTTATGTTGGGGTTCCCGTCGTTCGACGCGAACCCGTAAGGCTAGCATGCCCCTCCGGGATCCCGAAGCGGAAATTGCCGGATTGTGAAAGATTCGCCCGTTGATCGCCCTGGGCCGGGTTAGGCCTGACAGTTAGGGTTCCGCGGTCAGCGGGTCGATCGGCTCCAGAGCCCTGGCACCTCGGCCACCACCTCTGCCATGACGGCCGTATGGCTTTGCGTCACTGTCTGTGTCGCGCATCTGTCTGCATTATCTCGTGACCGCCGTGACCGTTACGTCATCGATTCAACGAATCGGTATTGCAGCGCTTCCATCAGATGCTCGGTGGCAATCGCCTCGGCGCCGGCCAGGTCGGCAATCGTCCGTGCGACGCGGATGATGCGGTGGAAGCCACGGGCCGACAGCTGAAGCTTGTCTGCCGAGCGTTCCAGCAGGCGCCGCCCCGCGACGTTGAGCGGCGCGTGTTTCTTCAGCTCCGTCCCGCTGAGTTGCGCGTTCACCCGCGCGTGGCCACGACGAGCGAGTTGACAGGCCCTGGCCGCCAGCACGCGTTCGCGAACGGCCGCGGACGATTCTCCTGCCGGGCCTTCAGTCAAGGCAGTGATCGGTACCGCTTCGACCTCGACAATCAGGTCCAGCCGATCGCGCAGCGGCCCGGACAGCCGGCCGCGGTAACGCGCGATCTGTGGCGGCGTGCACTTGCACGCGCGTTTCGGATCGCCCAGGTATCCACACGGACACGGGTTCATCGCGGCGACCAGCACGAATCGTGCGGGGAAGACGACCGATTGCAACGCGCGCGAGACCGTGATGCGGCCTTCCTCGATCGGCTGGCGCAATGCCTCGAGCACCCGGCGATCGAACTCCGGCATCTCATCCAGGAACAACACGCCGTGATGCGCGAGGCTGACCTCGCCGGGCCGCGGGGTGGCCCCGCCACCGACCAGGGCGACATCGGAGATCGTGTGGTGCGGCGCACGGAAGGGCCGGTCGGTCAGCAGACCGCCGCCCGTGCGCAACTGCCCGGCCACCGAATGAATGGTCGTCGCCTCAATCGCCTCGTCGAATGACAGTGGCGGCAGAATGCCCGGTAGCCGCCGCGCCAGCATGGTCTTGCCTGCCCCCGGTGGACCGATCATCAGCAGGTTGTGACCGCCCGCCGCCGCTACCTCGAGGGCGCGCCGGGCGAACGCCTGGCCGTGAAGATCAGAGAGGTCTAAGTCCAGGGTGCCTGGGGTGCCTGGGGTGCTGGAAGTAGGAAGGACCGGCCAATCGGCCGGCGATTGGTTCATCCGTGAAACGGCCTCGCTCAGTGTCCGCACCGGCAGCAACCGGAGCCCCGAGACGACCGCGGCTTCGGCGAAGTTCTCGAAGGGCAACAGCAGCGCGCGCGCCCCGCTACGCCTGGCCTCGGCGGCGATCGCCAGCACACCGCGCGCGGGCTGGATGGAGCCGTCCAGAGAGAGCTCGCCGACGTGGACGATGCCGGCCAATGCCGATGCCTGAATGACGCCGGTGGCCGCGAGCATGCCCAGGGCCATCGGCAGGTCGAACCCCGGGCCCGCCTTGCGTACGTCGCCAGGCGCCAGGTTGATGGTGATGCGGTGCGCGGGAAATTCGTAACCTGAGTTCCGAATCGCCGCGCGCACCCGGTCCCGGCTTTCGCGAACGCTGGCGTCGGGCAGGCCGACGAGCTGGAAGTGGGGGAGGCCAAAGCTGATGTCGATCTCGACGTGCACACGGCAGGCGTCAATCCCAATCACGGTGGCGCTCTCGACGGTTGCCAGCATGCGCAGCCAGGTGCAATCGCATTGCCGCGTCGCCGGCCGCCGATTCCGGCGGAAATTCGCGGACCGTGTGGCAACCGGCCAGTGGGCGTCGCAGAAAGCGACACACAAGCCGTTGGGGAATACCGCAGTTTCCGCGCGCCGCGGCTGTTCCTACTGACGCGCCGCGGTATATACACGCGGGCATGCTCGACGCACTTTTCGGTGGCAACAGCGGCAACAAGAAGCAGCAGCAGGATGAGCTGCAAGCCCTGGTCAACCGGGCGCGCGAAGAGCGCGCGGCGCTGAGCGCGATGCTCACGCAGATGGCCGGCGGCACTTCGAAGCTCGCACAAACCAGCAAGGCACTCGACCAGGTGGGCCAGAAGGCCGACCTGGCCCTGAAGAAGCTCGACGAGCTGGGCCACAGGGTCACCGGCTACGACGAGCGCGCCAAGGGGCTCGAGCAGATCGAGACGCGCATCAGCGACGTGCACGACCGGGTAGCCGAGGCCCAGCGCGTCTCCGAAAAAATCACGGCGCCCGACGGCGAGTTGCAGAAGCATCGCCTGGCCGTCAACCAGCTGGCGTCACAGGCCCTCGAGAACCAGGTCACCATTGATACCTTGCGCAAGGAGCGCTCCTCATTCGAAGACCTGCGCGGACAGCTCAAGGTGTCGACCGCCGAGGTCGTCCGCTCGGTCGGCGCCCAGCTGACGCAGGAGTTCCAGCGCATTCGTGAAACCTCGCGCGAGGCCAAGGACGATTCGACCTCGGCCACCGAAGCGGTGAAGGAAATTGAGAAGAAGCTCGGGCCGCTGGTCCAGCTCCAGGAGCTCAGTAAGAACACCGAAGAACGTCTCACCTCGCTCAATTCGCTGGCCGAACACGTGTCGCAGAAGGCCAAGGCGCTCGAGGCGCAGAAGCACGCCGTCGAACGCGCCGTCGTCGAGGCCAACCGGCTGAACGAGATGGTGTGGGCCATGGACGGGCAGATCACCAAACTCAACGAGGGCAGCAAGCAGGTGGCCCGCGCCGAAGAAACCGTCGAGCGGATGGAGAAGCTGGCGCAGGAAACGACGGCGCAGCTGTCGGCCGCCACCACCGCGCGCGAAGAGTTCTCGCGCGAGTTCGGTCGCCTCGACAAGGAAAGCCGCGGCCTGTCGGAGTATTTGAAGACCACGGTCGAGCGCCTGTCGGTCGACAAGAAGGAGTTCGACGCGTTCGATCACCGCTTGCGGGGACTCTCGACCGCCGTGGGCGATGCCGAGACGCGCATGGACGGCGTGCTCGGCAAAGACAAGGCGCTATCGGCGATGAACCAGCGCGCCGACGAGTTGAGCAAGGACTTCCAGACCCTGATGGCGCAGGCCGACGAGATGGCGCGCAAGCAGGGGGCGCTCGAAGCACTCGGCGAGCGGCTGGCGCAGGTCGACGAGATCAGCCGCCGCACCGTGGCGCAGCACGAAGCCCTCAAGCAGTCGCGCCAGGATCTCGACACGCTGCGCACGGAGATCGCGGAATTTCACAAGTCGTACGCCGAGGTATCGATGCTGCGCGACAAGCTGGCGGGCGACCGCGCCTCGCTCGAAGCGTTCGGCGAACGTGCCACCACGATGCTCAGCCGCACGCCCGAACTCGAGTCGAAGATGGACGCCGTGCTCAGCAAGATGGCGACCGTGGATGAAGGCACCAGGTCGGCGACCCGTTTGGGCGAGCTGGCCGCTGAGCTCGACGCGCAGCTCACCCGTGTCGGCGCACGCCTGCAGTTCATCGAGAAGCTCGAAGGCCGCATCAACAACCTTCACGTCGTGACGTCCGACGTCGACCGCAAGCTGGCCGAACAGCTGGCGCGCCGCAACGAGGTGGAGAGCCTGAAGAGCTTGTGCGACACGCTGGGCACGCAGGTCGGCGACGCCCAGCAGAAGCTCGACGGCGTGGCCGCCCTGCAGGCACGACTTCTGCCGCTCACCGCGCAGGTGGCTTCGCTCGGCCAGTCGATCGAGCGGTCGCAGCAGCTGGTCGAAACCGTGAAGCAGGAAGAGTCCACGGTCCACGAGCAGAAGGCCCGCCTGACCGAGCTGGTGGAGCAGAGCAAGACGCTCGCCTCGGAAACCAGCGAACGCCTCAAGCAGGTGCAGTCGGTCGGCGACGAGCTGGGCCGCGCCGCGGGCATCAAGGAAGAACTGCTCACCGAACTCACCCGTGTCCAGGCCCGCCAGCGCGATGTCATGACGCAGACCGAAGCGGCGGAAGATCACCTAAAGCGCGCCGAGACCATGGTGAAGCAACTCGAGCAGCGCCGCACGCAGCTGGCGTTCTCGGAAAAGAAGATCACCACCTTCGAGCAGCGGCTCACCGATCTCACCCGCGCCACCGAGGGCGTCGAGCAGAAGATCAAGCTGATTGTCGAGAAGGAATCACTGGTCCAGGCCATCAAGGCCGAGGTCGAAAGCGTCCACAAGATCAGCAGCCGCAGCAAGGCCGACCTGCAGTTCGTGACCGATCATCGCGCCGAGGTGACCGACCTGCGCGGCAAGGTCGAAGACCTGCTGGGGCGCGTCAGCGACACCGACGCCAAGATTGCCGACATCGAGTCGCGCCGCAAGATGGTGGAAGAGGTGCAGACGCGCGCCAATGCCATCACCAACCTCCTCGACGACATCAACGTCAACCTGGAGATGCTGGGCGAGCAGCGCGCGGTGATCGACCACGTCGGCGAGAAGCTGGCGCGCCTCGACTTCATGGTGCAGGAAGCGCAGAACACGCTGCGCGCGCTGCAGCGCGAGCGCGAAGTGGCCGCGCGCATCGAGCAGGGCATCAAGTCCCTGCGGGCACGGTCGGGCGAGTCGAAACTCGCGTAGTTACTGCTGGGTGTTGGCGGAGGAGCGCGGCCGCTGCACGACGAGGCGGTCGCCGATGGTGAGCTCGGTGCCGCGCATCTTGTTCCAGTTCTTCAGCTGCGCGATGGTCGTGCCGGTCTTGCGGGCGATGGCCGACAAGGTGTCGCCCGCCCGCACGCGGTAAGTCTTCTGTGCGACGGCCGCCGTTTCCGCCAGCACCTCTTCAACCGTGGCTTCTGCGGCCCTTTCGAGATCCGCTGATGAAGCGCGGGCCAGCAGCGCCGACGAAGGCATGCGCGGAATCACGAGCCTGCCACCGGTCGTCACGCGCGAATTGACGCGCAGGTAATTCGCCTCGGCCAGGTCGATCCGGTTCACCCGCAGCTTCTTGGCAATCGACGCCAGGGTCTCGCCCTTCTTCACCGTGTGCCATTGCATGGCGTTCAGCTGACCTGGCGCCGAAGCCGCCAGGCCCTCGCGCACGCGCTCGGCCGTTCCCTGCGGAACCCGGATGGAGTAGTTGCCCTTCTTGACCGGCGTCGTCCAGCGGCGGAACTCCGGGTTGAGCTTTTGGATGTCGTCCACCGGCACGCCGGCCCATTCGGCTACCCGCCGCAGATCGAGCGCCGCTGGCGCGACCACGGTTTCACTGGGCGTCGCCACCATGGGGATCACGTCGAAGCCGTACTGCGCCGGGTTCTTGGCAATGATCACGGCGGCCAGGATCATCGGCACGTAGTCGCGGGTTTCGCGCGGCAGGAACTGGGTGGTGGCGCTCAGCTGCCAGAAGTCGTCCTTGCGGCTGCGGGTCAGCGCGCGTTTCACCCGGCCAGGCCCGCCGTTGTACGACGCCATGGCCAGGTGCCAGTCTTCGAACGTGTTGTGCAGGGTCTTGAGGTATTTCGCGGCGGCCAGCGTGGCCTTCTCGGCATCGGCGCGCTCATCGAGGTACCAGTCGGCCTTCAGCCCGTTTTCGAGCGCGGTGCCGCGCATGAACTGCCACACGCCGCGCGCCTTCGCGCGCGACAGCGCCGATGGCTTGAACGCGCTCTCGATCAGCGGAATATAGGCGAGGTCCAGCGGCAAGCCTTCGGCCCGGAAGGTGGCCTGGATCATCGGCAGGTACTGGGCGCCGCGCGCCAGCCCGTCGGCCAGGAACTCGCGCAGCCGCCCCTGGAAGAGTTCCACGTAACGCAGCACGCGGTCGTTGGTCGGGATGGGAATGTCGTGGGTGGTGGTCTCGAGGTCGGCCTCAACCGTCTCGGCCGTGGCGAGCGCCGGCTTGGCGGTGTCGAAGGTTTCGATCGCCAGCAACGCGTCGATCGACGCCGGCTCGGTCTTGGTTTCGGTGAAGCCGTCGCCCTTGGCCAGCGCACCCTGCTCTAAGACGCTGATGCGGTCGACGAGGCGGTCGAAGTGCTCGCGCAGGCGGGCATCAACACGGGCGCCGCCGGCTGATTCCAGCAGGATGTCGAGCGACCGGTCGAACTCGCTACGAGCCCGGTCGAGGTGCCCGAGCGTCAGTTCCTGGTGGCCGGTGGCGAAGTGCCGATCGGACTGAGCAATGAGGATGGTGACCGGATCGGGCTGGGCGGCGACCACAGGCGGAGCCACCACTGCTACCGGCGGCTGCGGAAGGACCTTGGCCGTTCTCGAACCTGAGCCCGTGGCGCATCCCGCCAGCACTGATGTGCCGCACAGAAGGGCGATAGCGAGAGAGTTCTTGAACGGCATTTGGGGGCGAAAAGTTTACCCGGCAGGGTAACACGACCCAAACTTTAGCGTCAACCCGTTATGGCTCAGCTGTTTACAGAAGGCCAGCCCGCCTGTAGGAATATCTTTGTTGCCTCGCCTGCATCGCGCGCGGCAGGTGTGATGATCGTGCGCTCGCCGACCAGGAGCTTGCGGCCTTCACGAACTGCCGCTCGCACATCCGCTTCACAGATGAATGTCTCCGCCTCGGCGGACGGTGGCGAGGGTGCCTGGGGTGCGGACGGCCTGCCCTGAGCAACACCCGGATTGCCGGAGTCGAACGGTGCCAACCCGCGGGTGGCGAGGAACTTGTCGATCCGGCTGGTCAATGCGTCGGCCGGGATTGAGTCTGGCTGTGGTTTGGTTGGTGCTTTAAGCAATGACGGGGCGCTCGACTGGGGCGCGGGGCGTAATTCGTAGGCCACCCTTTTGATGTTGAGGAGATGCTTCGGCGAGATGTTATCGGACGTGATGTTGCCGCCGAACCCCCCGCAGCCCAAGGTCATGGCCGGGTCCAGCCCGGTGGTCAGCCCAATCGCCCCGTGGGTGGTTGGCGTGTTCACGCAAATACGGTAGGCCGGCTTATGGAGGCCAAACTCGAGAATGATGGCGTCGTTCCGCGAGTGGATCGACATGGTGTGGCCCATGCCGCCGTATTTCAGGATCTGCTTGCAGCGTTCGCAGCCTTCGCGCCAGTCCTTCACCACGTAGTACGACAAGACCGGGCACAGCTTCTCGATCGATAACGGGAAATCGCGGCCCACGCCCTTCAGCTCGGCGATCAGCGCACGGGTGCCCGCCGGCACCGTGATGCCGACCTGCTCGGCGATGTAAACGGCTGACTTACCGACGAAGGCCGGGTTGGGCAGCCGCTGCGGCGTCACCAACTGCTTGGCGAGCGTCTCCGCCTGGGCGGGAGAGAGAAAATAGCCGCCCTGGTCCTTGAACTGGCGCCTGGCTTCTTCGGCGATCGCCTCATCCACGACGACCGAGTTAGGCGACGAACAGAGCACCCCGTTGTCAAACGACTTGCCGGTCAGGATGTCGTTGGCCGCCTTGCGGATATCGGCGCTCGATTCGATATAGCACGGCGCGTTGCCGGGACCGACGCCGTACGCGGGCTTGCCGGCGCTGTAGGCCGCGCGCACCAGGCCCATGCCGCCGGTCGCGAGAATCAGCGACACCTCGCGCGCCTTCATCAGCTCCTGCGTGCCCTCGAGCGTCACGGTATTCATCCAGCCGATGGCGCCGTCGGGCAGCCCGGCGCGGCCGCCGGCTTCGTTCATGATGTCGGCGGTGCGCGTGATACAGCGGGCGGCCGACGGATGCGGCGTCATCACCACCGCGCAGCGCGCCTTGATCGCGATCAGGATCTTGTAGATCGCCGTCGAGGTGGGATTGGTGGATGGAATCACCGCGGCCACCACGCCGAAGGGCTCGGCAATCTCGATGATCTTGCGGTCGTCGAAGCGGTTGATCACCCCCACCGTCTTCATGGGCCTGATGAACTCGTACACGCGCTGCGACGCGAACAGGTTCTTCTGGATCTTGTCGTTCACCACCCCGAACGTGGTCTCTTCCACGGCCAGGCGGGCCAGGGCTTCGGCGTGCGGCGTCACCGCCGTGGCCATGGCCTCGATGATGCGATCGATCTGGTCCTGGGAAAACTCCGCGAGGGTGGCCTGCGCCAGCTTGGCGCGGCGGGCGAGCGCCCGGGCCTCTGCTATGGAGGCGAGGTCCTTGTCCGACACGCCCTAAGCCTTGGGAAGAATCCGTTCCACTTCGGCATGCGGCCGCGGGATGACGTGCACCGACACCAGCTCGCCGACCCGTCGCGCGGCGGCCGCGCCGGCGTCGGTCGACGCCTTGACAGCGCCCACATCGCCGCGAATCAGCACCGTGACGTAGCCCGCGCCGATGTATTCCGTCCCGATCAGGGCCACATTCGCGGCCTTGACCATGGCGTCGGCCGCCTCCACCGAGCCGATAAAGCCCTTTGTTTCGACCATGCCCAACGCGTCTCGTGGAGTGTCCATCGGAATGGACTGCATGATATTCTTGTTTCGAGCCCTATGCAACGGAGACACATGGTTAAAAGATTGAGGACGGCTGCTGTACTGGCGATTCTGGCGGTGACCCTGGCGGGATGCGGCAAGGCAGAAGACACCACCCCCCCGGTCGGCACCCTGCAGGTTTCACTGTCGCGGCCGAAGGTGGCGCTTGGCAGCCCGGTCGAGGTGACCTACAAGTTCACCCCGGCGGCGAACGCCCCCAACTTGGGCGCGCGGCGCCTGTTCGTCCACTTCCTCGACGCCGACGATGAGTTGATGTGGACCGACGATCACGAACCGCCCACCCCGACCACCGAGTGGAAGGCCGGTCAGACGGTCGAGTACACCCGCACGATGTTCGTGCAGAGCTACCCCTACGTAGGCGCCGCCAAAGTGGTGGCCGGCCTCTATGCGCCGGGCAACAACGAACGCCTCAAGTTGTCGAACGAGGATCGCGGCGACCGCTCGTACAAGGTCGTCGACTTCGAGCTGCTGCCGCAGACCGAGAACATCTTCGTCATCTTCAAGGACGGGTGGCACCCCGTCGAAGTGGTTTCGGACGGCGCCGGCCGCACCGAGTGGCAGTGGACCAAAAAGGAAGCGACCATCGCTTTCCGCAATCCCAAGCGCGACGTCGTCCTCTTTCTGCAAGCGGATAATCCGGCCGCCGGACCGAACGCCGCGCAGCAGTTGACCATTACCGTCGGCGACCAGGTGTTGACGACGGTGGCGCTCAGCGCGAGCGAATCCCCTGTGCGCACGTATCGCATTACCGCGGCCCAGCTGGGCCAGAGCGACATGGTCGAGATGAAATTCACAGCCGACAAGACGTTCGTGCCGGCGCTTGACGCGGCCCTGAAGAGCGGCGACCCGCGCGAGTTGGGCGTTCGCGTCTTCCACGCATTCATTCAGTAGTCATGCGCCGCCTGCTCGTTTCGTTCGTGGTTGTTTGTTCGTCGTTCGTTGTCGGCGTTCGCGCATCAAGCGCTGACTTGTTGGTTTTCAAGACCGGCCGCACCATGTCGGTTCAGTCGTATCGCGTCGATGGTGAGTTCGGCATCGCCCTGCTGCGGGCCGGTGGGGAAGTCACGTTTCCGTCAGCCATGGTGACGCGCGTCGATCCAGACGAGGTGCCCTATCCGATGCCCGTCGCTGACATCGTCGGGGTGGCCGAGATGACCCCGGCGCCGGCGTGGGTCGGCGTTCCGCGAACGACGATGGCGGACGCGGTGCTCGCGGCGCGGCCGTTTGCCGAGCTGATCTCGACCGTGGCGGCCAGCCATCACGTCGACGCCCGGCTCATTCACGCCGTCATCGAGCAGGAATCCAACTATCAAGCCCGCGCCCGATCGAAGAAAGGTGCGCGGGGGTTGATGCAGCTGATGCCCGCCACGGCCCGGCAGTACGGCGTCCGTGACTCGTACGACCCCAGGTCGAACATCGAGGCCGGCGTGCGCCATCTCAAAGACCTGCTGAGCCGGCTCGAACTGCCCACCGCCCTGGCGGCCTACAACGCCGGGGAAGGCACCATCCGGCGCCACGGCGGCCTGCCACCCTTCCCCGAGACCCAGAACTACGTCCGCCGGATTCTGCAGCGGGCCGGCCAGTAGACCATTCCGCCAGCGCCTCCGTCTAAAGAGAGTAAAGTAGGTCAATCTTTTAGGGATGGAATTCCGCTGCCGGCTTGGCACCACATCTGGTGAGATCATCGAGGGCGTTTACGTGGCCCAGAGCGAAGCTGCCCTCAGGCGCGAGCTTGAGGACAAGGGGCTGCACGTTCTGGCACTGCGTCCCCGGCTCGGTTTTGGCAGTTTCTCGTTCGCCACGAATCGGAAGATCACCCGCCACGAGTTCCTGGTCTTCAACCAGGAATTGGCCACGCTGTTGAAGGCCGGCATGCCGCTGGTGCAGTCACTCGACATCTTGCGCACGCGTCTGACCAACCCCTTGTTCAAGTCGGTGCTGGACGACGTGCACGAAAAGGTGCGAAGCGGCACGGCGCTGTCGGACGCGTTCGCGGCCCACGGCGACTTGTTCCCGAGCGTCTACACCGCGTCGCTGATGGCGGGTGAGCGGGCCGGTAACCTGGATGCCGTGCTGCGCCGGTACGTCGCGTATTCCAAGACCGTCGACACCGTTCGCTCCAAGACCATCTCCGCCATGATCTATCCGGCGATTCTGGTTGGCCTGGCGGTGGTGCTGGTCTCGATCATCATCCTGAAGGTGGTGCCCACCTTCTCGGAGTTCTACCTCAGCTTCGGCGCGCAGTTGCCGCTGTCGACGCGCATCATCGTGGCGGTGTCGGATGTCTTGCGTGCCCAGTTCTGGTTCATCCTCATTGCGTTGGGCGCCGCCGTCGCAGCGTTCTGGAGCTGGGTGAAGCGGCCCGGACACGGCTCGAAGTTCGATGCGCTGTTGCTGAAGCTGCCGCTCGTCGGGTCCAGCTTTCACAAGTTCGCGACGACCCAGCTGGCGCGCACGCTCGCCACGTTGTTGAGCGGCGGCATTCCGCTGGTCAACGCGTTGGAGATTGCCGCGCGGTCGACCGGCAATCGTCACCTGGGCGAAGAGTTGGCGATTGTCGCCACCAAGGTCCGCGAGGGGCAAAGTTTTTCCGCCACCGTGTTCGAGCGCAAGACCGTGCCCGACGTTGCCATCAAGATGATCGAAGTGGGCGAGTCCACTGGTGCCCTCACGGAAATGTTGAACAGCCTGGCGGATTTCTACGACCAAGAGATTGACACCGACGTGGCCCGCTTCGTCACCGTGATCGAGCCGGCCATGCTGGTCGTCATGGGCGTCGTGATCGCCGGCATCGTGCTGGCGCTCTACATGCCGCTGTTCCAACTGACGTCCGTGGTGGGTGGCTCATGACGAAGGGATGCTTTAGGTGGATGTGACCCCGGACGACACGCTCGACCCGGCAGCCCTGATCGACGCCGCCGCCACGCCGGAGGTGTCGGCCGAAGAGCGCAGCGCCGAAGAGGCCGCGGCCCGCCGCCTGGCCGAGCGGTATCACCTCGACTTCCTGAACATGCACGAATTCCGGATCGATCAGGAGCTGTTCCGGTCGATCCCAGCGGACTTGATGTTGCGCTACGGCTTCGTGCCGTATCGCCGCACTGGCCGCTCGCTGGTGATCGTCGTCTCCGACCCGACCGACCTGCCGATGATCGACGAGTTGGGCGTGATTCTCGGCACGCCGGTGCGAGTGATGGTGGGCGCGCGCTCGGCCATCGAGGGCATGCTGAAGAAGAGCGAAAGCTCACAGCGCGTGCTCGACGATGCGACCGAGGAATTTCAGATCCAGGTCCTCAAAGACGACGACCTCGGTGACGACAACCTCACCGTCGAACGGCTCACCAGCGACAGCAGCCCGATCATCCGCCTGGTCGATTCGACCATCTACACCGCCATCCAGCGCCGCGCCAGCGACATTCACATCGAGACGCAAGACGATGGCGTCTACGTGAAGTACCGCATCGACGGCGTGCTGCAGTCGGCCATGCGGCCGATTGCCAAGCGGTTTCACAGCTCCATCCTGTCGCGCATCAAGGTGATGGCGGAGCTCGATATTGCCGAGAAGCGCGTGCCGCAGGACGGTCGTTTCCGCCTGCGCGTGGCCGGCAAGACCATCGACTTCCGGGTCTCGGTGATGCCGAGCGTGCACGGTGAAGACGCCGTGATTCGTATTCTCGACAAGCAGTCGATGAGCGAGCAGTTCACCGAGCTACGCCTCGACATCCTCGGTTTTCCCGCGGAAGAACTGAAACGGTTCCGCAAGTACATCCGCGAGCCGTATGGCATGGTGCTGGTGACCGGACCCACGGGCAGCGGCAAGACCACCACCCTGTACGCGGCGCTCGCCGAGATTCGGACCATCGAGGACAAGATCATCACGATCGAAGACCCGGTCGAGTACCAGTTGAAGGGCATCACCCAGATACCGATCAACGAGAAGAAAGGGCTGACCTTCGCGCGCGGCCTGCGCTCGATCCTGCGTCACGACCCGGACAAGGTGATGGTCGGCGAAATTCGCGATCCCGAGACCGCGCAGATTGCGATCCAGTCGGCGCTCACCGGCCACCTGGTGTTCACCACCGTTCACGCGAACAACGTGTTCGACGTGCTCGGCCGCTTCCTGAACATGGGGGTCGAGCCATACCAGTTCATCTCGGCGCTGAACTGCGTGCTGGCGCAGCGGCTGGTCCGCAAGATCTGCGCCGCTTGCAAGCATCCGGTGACGATCGATCCGGCGCTACTGGCGGAGTCGGCGATCGATGCCGCCGTGGCGGCGAAGCACACCTTCCATGAGGGCACCGGCTGCATCGAGTGCAGCGGTACCGGCTTCAAGGGCCGCATGGCCATTTGCGAACTGCTCGACCTGACCGACCACATCCGTGAAATCATCCTCGACAAGCGCCCGATCTCCGAGGTCAAGCGTGCCGCCAAGGAACAGGGCATGCGCTTGCTGCGCGAGTCGGCGGTTGAACGCGTGCTCAGCGGCGAGACCACGCTGCGCGAGATCAACAAGGTGACGTTCGTCGAATGAGCTTCCGTTCCCTCTTGCAAACCCCGCCGCCCGACGTGGCCATCGAGATCGATCACGCACACGTGGGCGCCGCCCGCCTGGTGTGGCGCGGCCACCAGGCCGTGGTGGCCGCGCACGCGCAAGAGGCCTTGCCGCCAGGCGCGGTGGTGCCGGCCCTCGCGTCGCTCAACATGGCCGATGTGCCGCTGGTCGCCAAGGTGATTGGCCGCGTGCTGGCCCAGTTGGGCAGCACGCCGGCGCGGGTCGCGCTGATCGTGCCCGACACGGTGGCGAAGGTCTCGCTGCTGAAGCTCGAGAAGGTCCCGGCCAAGGCGGCCGACCTGCAGGAGATTGTCCGGTGGCAGGTGCGCAAGACCGCGCCCTTCCCAATCGAACAGGCGGTGCTGAGTGTGTCACCGGGTGTGACGGCCGCCGATGGCAGCTGCGAGATGGTGGTATCTCTGGCTCGGGCGGATGTCATTCAACAGTACGAGCACGCCTGCCTGATGGCGGGCGCCGAGGCCGGCCTGGTCGACATCGCGTCGTTCAGCGTGCTCAACGCCATCCTGGCGGCGCCGGGCGGGCCGTCGGGCGACTGGCTGCTCGTGCACATCACCGATACCTACCTCACGCTGGCGGTCATGCGCGACCAGTCGCTGCTGTTCTTCCGCCGCCGGGGCGAAGAGGCCGAGGGCACGCTGAACGACCTCATTCACCAGACCGCCATGTACTACGAGGATCGCCTTCATGGCGGCGGCTTCGCCCGCGTGCTGATTGCCGGCGCGGCGCGGTTACCCGGCGGTGCCGAGAGCGTGCGGCGCGGCCTCGAAGAGCGCCTGCGCATCGGGGTGGAGTCGGTGGACCCGCGCAACGCGGCCGTACTGGTGGACCGCATTGGCGCGTCGCCGGAGTTGCTCGACGTGCTGGCGCCCCTGGTCGGCATGTTGCTGCGCGAAGCAAGGGTGGCGTAGCGGCATGCTGCATACCAACCTGTCGACGCGGCCGTTCTACAACACGCGCGTCGTGCGCGCCGGCCTGATTGGGCTGGCCGTGATTGCCGCGAGCCTGACCGTGTTCAACGCGGTTGAGCTCTGGCGGCTGCAGCGCGCGAATCGTGAACTGGGCCAGTCGGTGAGCCAGAACGAGTCGGTCGCGCGCGACCTGCGGCAGAAGGCGCGTACGGTGCGGCAATCGATCGACAAGCCCCAGCTGTCGCTGGTGGATGCGGCGGCCCGCGAGGCCAACGAGCTGATCGACCGGCGCGCATTTTCGTGGACCGGGCTGCTCAACCAGTTCCAGGCGACCCTGCCGCCCGACGTGCGGATTTCATTGGTCCAGCCGCAGGTCGATGCCGAGGGACGGCTGCTGGTCGCCATCACCGTGTTGTCGCGCCGGCAGGAAGACCTCGATAGCTTCATCGCGGCGCTTGAGCAGACGGGCGTGTTCCAGGATGTGCTGTCGCGCTCGGATTCGAGCGCCGAGGGCGGCACGCTGATGTCGGTGCTGCAGGCCTATTACCAGGCCGCGCCCTCGGCGGCCCCGGCGGCCACTGCGCCGCCGCCAACGTCTGAACCAGGCAAGGGGTCGCCGGGCAACCGGAGCGCCGCCAATGTGGTGGCGGGAGGACGGCCATGAAGGCGCTGTTTGCGATCGGCGGGGACGTGCCGCTCGCGCGGGTGGTGTCTGAGCATCGCCGCCTGCTGGTGCCGCTAGGCACCCTGCTGGCCATCAACATCGGCGTGCTGATGCTGCTGGTGTTGCCGTTGCGCGCGTCGGTGCAAAGTGGTGGGACGCGGGCGCAGGAGTCGAGCCGGGCCCTGACCGAGGCGCGTGCCGAGTTGGCGACGGCCGAAGCGACCCGGGACGGCCAGGCGCAGGCCACGCGCGACCTCGATCGATTTTATCGCGAGGTGTTACCGGCGGATGTCAGCGCGGCGCAGCGCCTGACGCATTCGAAGTTGAGCCTGCTGGCGCGTTCCCACGATGTGGTGTTCCTGCAGAGTGCCACCTCGCCGGAGACCTTGGAGGATTCATCGCTCGAGCGGCTGGTGGTCACCTACAGCCTGAGCGGCGATTGGGAAGACGTGCAGCGGTTCATTCACACCATCGAGACGTTGCCCGATTTCGTCGTCATCGATAACCTGGCGCTGTCGGAAAGCGGCGAGGACAACGCGCCGCTGAGGCTGACCCTGTCGGTGTCGACATACTTCCGCGCGAGGCGCGATGTTCGCTGACCGCCGCCGGCTGCTGATCGGCGGCGGCGTGATCGCGGTGCTGGCGCTGGGCATCTGGATGCGGACCGGGTCGGGCCAGGCGACGGCGCCGGTGGCGGCGCCGGCCAGGGTGCGCGCCGAGCGCAGCGCCCCGGCCGTTGCCGCTGGGCCCGTCGAGCCGCTGCGGCTCGAGGCGTTGACGGCGGCGCGGGGCGAACCGAGTGGCACGGAGCGGAACCCGTTTCGTTTTCGAGCACGAGTCGTGGCGCCGCCGCCGCGGCCGGTGGCGCCGCCGTCGGGAGAAGAGACGCGACCGGTGATGCCGCCGATGCCGAGCGGGCCGCCACCGCCGCCACCGATTCCGCTGAAGTTCATTGCGCTCGTCGAGCGCGCGAACGGCGTGAAATGGGCGGTGCTCAGTGACGGGAAGGTCACAATGTACGGCAAGGACGGCGATTCCATTGACGGCCGCTACCGGATCGTCAAGATCGGTGCGGAATCAGTCGAGGTCACGCACATCGATGGCCGCGGCCGGCAGGTGATTCGGCTGACTGGGCAGTAAAGCGAATGATGATGAGGCGTTTGGCAAGCGGTGTCGTGGTGGTGGCCCTGGCGGCTCTGGTGGCTGCTGGTTGTGCCACCGGCCGCGCCTTCGCGCGTGGCGAGTCGGCGGGGCACGCGGGTGACTGGGAATCGGCGGTCGCCTTCTTCCGCCAGGCCCTGGATGACGACCCCGATCGGCCCGACTACAAGATCGCGCTGGAGCGGGCGATGACCGCCGCCGCGGCCCTGTACACGGACCGGGGCCGGCAACTCGAGGCGGCCGGCCAGCCTGACGAGGCGCTTCGCGCGTACCGCAAAGCGCAGGAATTCGAGCCCTCGAACCGGACGCTGGCCGCCAAATCGGCCGAGCTCGAACGGTTGTTGCGGGACCGCCTCGAGGCCGCCACGCCGCGGCCCGAGATCGAGAAGATGCGACAGCAGGCGCGCCGCAGCGTCGAAGCGGTGCTCAGCCCGACCAACCCGGAGCCGTTGATCGTCAACCTGATCAACACCAGCCTGCGCGAGATCCTGAGCTTCATCGGCAACTACAGCGGCATCAACGTCACGTTCGATCGCGATTTCCAGGACCGATCGATCACGCTCAAGCTTGAAGGCGTCTCGCTCGAACAGGCGCTGCAACAGATCATGATCTCGAATCAGCTCTTCTACAAGGTGCTGAACGAACGGACGATCATCGTCGCCGCCGACAGCTCGCAGAAGCGCACGCAGTACGAAGACCAGGTGATTCGCACCTTCTTCATCTCGAATGCCGACGCGACGGAGATGCAGACCTTGCTCACGGGCCTGATTCGCGTCGCCGGCATGGCGATTCAGCCGCAGATCATCGCCAACAAGACCGCCAACACGGTCACCATCCGCGCCACCGGCCCGGTGGTGCAGATCGCGGAGCGCATTCTCGAAGCGAACGACAAGCCGCGCGCCGAGGTGGTCGTCGACGTCACCATTCTCGAGGTCAGCCGCGAGCGCGCCAAGCGTTACGGGCTCGACCTGGGGAGCTACTCCGCCGCCTTGAATTTCTCGCCGGAGGCGGCGCCCGCCGCCGACGCGAAGCCGTTCAACCTCAATACCATCTCGCAGGGCGTGAGCACCGCGGACTTCTACCTGTCAGTGCCTTCGGCGGTGGTCCGCTTCCTGGAGACGGATTCGCAAACCAAGGTGCTGGCCAAGCCGAACCTGCGGGGTACCGAAGGTCAGAAGTTGACGCTCAACCTCGGTGAAGAGGTGCCCGTCCCAAGCACCACCTTCACCCCAATTTCACCGGGTCGGTGGGGTCCAACCCTCTCGTCTCGTTCAGCTACCGCCCGATCGGTATCAATGTCGAGATGACGCCGCGCGTTACCTACGACGGCGACGTGATCCTGGAGATCACGGTCGAGAACAGCTCGCGCGGGCAAGACCTGCTGGTCGGCGACCAGAACCTGCCGTCGTTCTTCTCGCGCAAGGTGACGACCAAGCTGCGGCTGCGTGATGGCGAGTCGAACCTGTTGGCGGGCCTGCTCCGTGAAGACGAACGTCGGTCGCTACGCGGATTTCCTGGTGTCATGCGATTGCCGATCGTGAAGCAGCTCTTCTCCGACAACGACAAGAACATCAGGCAGACCGATATCGTCATGTTGCTGACACCGCGCATCGTCCGCACCCACGAACTGCGGGCGTCTGACCTCAGCCCCATCTACATCGGGACACAGGCCAACATGACGTTGGGAGGACCGCCCGCCGTGATCGGCGGCGACGCTCCACCCGCCACCGGGGTTATTATCCCGGGCGTGGCACCGTCACCGGCTGCGGCGGCAGGCCAGCCCACGGGTCTTCCACCCGTGGCCGTGACCGGCACTCCGGCGGGGACGAGCGTGAGGCCGATCGTGCCGCCAGGCAGTTCGCCCATTCCAGGCATGGTCATGGCGCCGTCCGCGCCCGCCGCACCGGCTCCCAGCAACATCGTGGTGTCGCCGATCGATTTGCCGGTCGTCTCGGCACCGCCGCCAGCGCCTGCGCCGCCGCTACCGCCGACCGCGCCTCCAGCAGCGGCGGTTGCGCCGACGCCCGCGCCATCATCGTCAACGCCGGCTCGCGTCACGCTGAGCCCACCGAGTGAAATGCGCATGGGCAGCGGCCCGTACACCGTGCCGATCGCCATCGCCGGTGCGTCGCGTCTCTCGACGCTGACAATTTCGCTCACCTACAACCCGGCCCTGATGCGGGTTCGCAGCGTGCAGGAGGGCACCTTCATGCGGCAGGGGGGCGTGGCTCCGGCATTCAGCAGCCAGGTGGACGAGAAGAGCGGTCGCGTCGACATTGTGATCACGCGGCCCGGCGATCAGACCGGCGCATCCACCGCGGGCTTGCTCGCCGCCCTCCTGGTTGAACCGGTGGCGGCCGGTACCGGTTCGCTCTCGGTGAGCGGTTCGGCCAGTGTGCCCGGCGGCGCCAGCGCACCGCTGCAGTTCCTGCCAGCCGGGATCACGGTGCGGTAATGATGGCGCGCGGGTTCTCCTTCGTCGAATTGCTGGTGGTGACGACCATCGTCCTCATTCTCGCCTCAGCGGTGCAACCCCTGGCCAGGGTGACGATTCAGCGGACCCGCGAGGCCGAGTTGCGGCGCGTCCTTCGTGACATGCGGACCGCGATCGACAAGTTCAAGGATGCCGCGGACTCCGGGCAGATCCCGAGCACCGAGCTGAAGGCCAATAGCGAGGGCTATCCGCCGGATTTGCAGACGCTGGTTGACGGCGTCTCGGTGGCCAACGACGCGACCGGCCGCAAGCTGAAGTTCCTGCGCCGCATTCCCACCGATCCGACCACCCTTGACGCCGGATGGGGACTGCGGGCTTACCAGGACAAGCCCAATTCGTCGAGTTGGAGCGGCCAGAACGTTTATGACGTGTATTCCAAGAACCAGGGCACGGCCCTCGACGGCACGAAATACCGCGACTGGGACTGACGAGACAGGGATCACATGAAGAAGACAGGCTCCCAGTGGGCGCGCGCGCGCGGGTTCACGCTGATCGAAGTGCTGGTCGTCTTGACCCTGATCGTCGTGCTGGCCAGCATGGGCATGACGCAGTACCGGAACAGCGTGACGCGGGCCGAAGAAGCCGTGCTCAAGGAAAACTTGTTCCGCATGAACGACGCCATCGACCAGTACTACGCCGACAAGAACAAGTGGCCGTCAGACCTGGCCGAGCTGTCGTCGGCAGGCTATATCCGCGAAATCCCGATCGACCCGATGACCAAGGCGAAGGACACGTGGACGACGACGCAGGCGGAGCCCGACCCGAATAATCCGGCATCGCAGGTCGGCATCTACAGCGTCAAGAGCGGGTCTGACCGAACAGCGCTGGACGGCACGCGCTACGCGGACTGGTAGGGATTCCGGGATCCGGGATCCGGGATCCGGAAGACAAAGGGCCAGGGTGCGAATTGCACGCTGGCCCTTGGTGTATCAGTCGAAAGCTCTGACTACTACTGTGTGATCAGCTGTCCGGTCGACCTGTTGCCGGCAGAGTCGGTCACGGTCAATGTCAGGATCACGTTTGGGCCGATAGCGGTCGTCGCAAACGTCCCGCTGCCAGTTCCGTTGTAGAGGGGGTCGCTGACGCCAGGGGCAGTGACGACAACCGACCGGAGGCTAAGGCCAGTTGCAGCACTGACGACGACCCTGAAGGTCTTGTTCGCGATGCCGGTGCCGGTCGCTTGATCGAAGGTCGTGATCGTCGGTGCTGTTCCGCGGCCAATTGCTACCTGCGTCGTGGAGTTGCCGCGTCCACCGCTCTGGTCGGTGACAGTAGCAGTTACCGTATACGTTCCTTCAGCACCGTAGGACTTCGAGAGAGTATTGGCGCTGGAAATCGCTCCCATGTCGCGGGTGCTACCATCGCCAAAGTCGACCGTCACGTTGGTAATGGGTTGGGGCGGGGTCGGCGCCGTCGTGACCGTGAAGAAGACCGGTACCCCGACCGAGCCGCTGTTCGTGGCCGTGGTGATCGAGATGGTCGGATTGACGCGCGTGAGGACAAACGAAATCGACGCGGTACCTCGCTGAGAGTTGAGGTCGGTCGCCGCAGCCGTCATGGTGTAAGTGCCTGGTGACGTGTAGACATGCGATGCGGACGTGGCACTTGTGCCGCCGAGTGGCTGCTCACCTCTGTTGTCACCCCAGTTCACAGTGAGGTTCTGGATCGCGGCACCGCCAGTGCTCACCGTCGGAGTGATCGTGCAATTCACCGCGACACCTACGGACTGGGCAGCCGTGCAAGTCGTAATGGCCACTGTCGGCGCTGCCAGGGCAGTGATCACGACGTTGGCTGTCACGGCCGCGGTGGCACCGGCCGTAGCAACGGTCGCCGTCACGGTAGTCGTTTGATTCGTCGTCAGCGAGGTCTGCGCCACGCCGTTTGCATTAGTCTGGGTCGATGGCGAGCCAAGGATGCCCGTGCCTGATCACGTGCCGCCGATGGCAAAGGTGACGGGAGCACCTTGAACGGGGGAGCCATTCGTGTCCGCGACGTTCGCGATGATCTGGATGGTGCCGCCGGTCTGCGGAATGTTCGGCGGTTCGGCGCGAAGGGTGATTCGACTCGCTGCTGCGCCGCCGACCAGAATCGTGAGTGGCGCGCCCGGCGCCGTCGAAGAATTGCCGCTGGTCGTGCTGCCTCCAGTGGCGGCCGCGCCCGAGTAGGCATTGATACGGACAACGCCGGAAAGGCCGGACGCAAAGAATCGGCTGACGGCCCGACCGTTGACCGTTTGAGATTCCCGCGGGTCCATTCGGCCAAGATCGGCGCGGAAGACGACTGTCGTACCGTTCTGAACCGCGGTGCCCGCCGACTCCGTGACGGTGGCGGTGATTTCGGCCGAGCCGTCGATCGGCACGATATTTATGCTGGCGCTCAGCAGAATCGTTGAACCGGTCGGCGAGGTCAGTGGCACTTTGTCGCAGGAGGCAGCGACGACCGCTGCGATCACGGCAAAGGCGACCAGGAACGAGCGCGCAGCGTCATTACGGCTAAGCGTGCGCATCGAACGCAGGACCAAAAGTTGGAGCGGACGGAAAGGTGACACTGGAAGGCCTGTTAAGGATAATAGACGCATGAAGTTAGCGGGTCAAGGAGGCTATGCGATGGCCGCCCTGCTCGTCGGCATGAGCGTGATGGCCGTGCTGCTGGGAGCCTTGCTGCCGCAGTGGACGACGCTGGCGACGCGGGAAAAGGAGCAAGAGCTCGTGTTCCGAGGCAACCAATACGCTCGCGCGATTGGGCTGTTCCAGCGCAAGTTTGCCAATACGGCACCGCCGACCATCGATGTGCTGGTTGAGCAACGCTTTCTCCGCAAGAAATATAAAGACCCGATTACCAACGACGACTTCCAGCCGATCTACGCCAGTCTGGCCCCCCAGGGGCCGAATACGCCGGCTGGCGCTAATCGGCCCGGGCAGCAGGCGAGTGCCAGACCGGGCCCCCCTGCCCAACAAACCCCCCAGCCGGGTTCTGGCAATGCCGGCGCCACGAGCGGCGTAGGCATCATCGGGGTCACGTCGAAAAGCACCGAGACGTCCCTCAAGCTCTACAACGGCCGCGACAAGTACAACGAGTGGGCGTTCGTCTACGTTCAGACGGCGCAACGCCCTCAAGGGCCGGGCCAAGGCGTGCAGCCCGGCGCTGGCGGGCCACAGGGCCCCGGGCAGCAGCCCGGTCAACAGCAACGTCCGGGCGGGCCTGGCGGCAGCCCATCAAGTCCCTTTTCGCCGGGTGCGTCGCAGCCAAATCGCCCGCCGATCCCAGGACAGCCGCGGCCACCGGGCAACTAGCGCTCAGTCGGAGAGATCCGCCACCACGGCATCGTGAAGCGCGCGCCGCGCGTCTTGTATCCCCTCGCCGGTCCGCGTGGGATGAACCCGGTTCGACAGCAACACCACATACAAATCCTGCTCGGGATCGATCCACAGCGACGTGCCCGTGAATCCGGTGTGACCGATCGCGCGGGCGGACAAACTCGTGCCGCATGATGACGCCGGCAGCATGGTGTCCCAGCCGAGCGCGCGCGAACTGCCGGGCGTCGCGCTCTTGCGCGCGAACGCGGGCAGGGCAGGTGAGGCCAGCCACCAGCGGGCGCACGCGCCGACCGCGGCGGCGGTCCCGAACAGGCCGGCGTGCCCGGCGACGCCGTCGAGCGCCGCGCAGTTCTCGTCGTGCACCTCGCCGCGCCGCTCGTCGCCGTGAGTGGTGTCCTCGGTGGGCGCGGTGCGCGAGCGCCAGGTCTCGGGCGGCCGAAACGCGAGCACGACCTCGGGCCCGAGCTCGCGCGATCGCCAGTCATCGAACAGCCGATCGAGCGTCGCCGCGGCCGCGTGCTCAATCGCAAACCCCAGCAGCATGAAGCCAGGGTCGCTGTAGATCGACTGCGTGCGCGGCAGGTACGCCAGCGGCTCTTCGCCGATCGCCAGCTCGAACGAGGCGCGGCCGCGGCGATGCTCCCAGTACGGCCGGTGCGCCGGGAGGCCGGAGCAGTGCTCGAGTAGATCCTGGATGGTCACGGGTTGACGCTCGTCGCCGGTCCACGACGCAATCCAGTGGCGCACGCGATCGTTGGTCCGCATGCGACCGCTGCTCAGTTCGTTCACCATGAGGGCGGTGGTCGCCAGCACCTTGGTGAGGGATGCGAGATCGTAGATGGTGCCGGGATCGACGCCGCGAGCGCCAGGCCCGTAGCTCAGGGCGCCACGGGCGAGGGTCGCGATCGCCCCGTCCGCACGGCCCACCTCAACGATCGCGCCGGGAAAAACGCGGCTGGCGATCGCGCGTTCGAGCACGGTCGCGACGGTCGGAAAGACGTTGGTCACGTTCTGGAGGGCGTCACGGCCGGTCGGGGCATCACCATCGACATCACCAACGCCACGGCGCAGGTCGTGACCGCGCCGATCAACACATACCAGGTGAAGGCCACGGTCGTGCCCCACCACACGGCCGTCATCACGACCAGCCCAGTCAGCATGCCGGCGAAGGTGTCACGTTCGGTCACCTTCGGGGCGAGTGTGCCGAGCAGGAATGCCCCGAGTACCGCACCCGACGCAAACGACAACACGGCGAGGCCGGCATCGAGCACCGACCGCTCCATCAGCTGCGCGCCGATGGCGACGGCGACCTGCACGATGCCCCAGCCGACGGTCGCCTGCTTCGACACGCGCATCTGCGTCGCCTGGTCGGCCGTGGGGTTGACATAGGGCAGGTAGAAATCGCTGACCGTGGTCGCCGCCATCGCATTGAGCGACGGCGAGAGCGCGGCGGCGACGATGGCAGCGACGATGAAGCCGGCGAGACCGTTCGACAACTCGCTGACCACGAAGATCGGGAGGATCTGATCCGCGCGCGACAAGGTTTGCGGCACCGGCACGTGCTGGTAATACGCGAACAGCATCACGCCAATCAGCAGGAACAGCACGAACTGCGCGAACACGATGAAACCGCTCAAGATCAGCCCACGCGACGCCTCCTTGGCGCTGCGTGCCGCGAGCAGCCGCTGGACCAGGAACTGATCCGTGCCGTGCGTTGACAAGGTAAGGGCGACGCCGCCCAGCAGGCCCGCCCAGATCGTGTAGGCCTTGGTCAGGTCGAAGGCGGGGTCGAAGAAGACGAAGCGGCCGGTGTCGTGCCCGACGCGCACCACTTCCGGCCAGCCGCCGGGAATCCGGTTCAGTAGCGCCATCGCCACCGCCGCGGCGCCGGCGATGTAGACGAACATCTGCACCACGTCGGTCCAGATCACGGCCGAGATGCCGCCGCGCATGGTGTAGACGATCATCGCCGCGCCCAGCACGATCACCACCGCGGTGACCGGCAGTTGCGTCACGATCGAGATCACGAGTGCGGTTGTAAACAGGCGAATGCCGTCGGCCAGCGATCGCGTGATCAGGAAGATCACCGCCGCCAGCGTCTTGACCCTGGTGCCGAATCGTCGCTGCAGCAGCTGGTACGACGTGAATAACTCGCCGCGGAAATACGCGGGGATGAAGAGAATGCTGACCAGCACGCGGCCGATGATGTAACCGATCGCCAATTGCAGGAACGTCATGTTCCCGCCGTAGGCCTGCGCGGGAATGCCAATGAACGTCAGCGTGCTGGTTTCGGTGGCGACGATCGTGAAACAGATCGCCCACCAGGGCACGCTGCGGTCGGTGAGGAAGTAGTCGCGGGTGGTCTTCTGGTATCGCGCGAACCACGATCCGAAGGCGGTGATGGCGAGCAGGTAGACGCCGATGACGGCGTAGTCGACCGCGGACAGCGACATGGCTGGGGCAGTTTAGTGCGATCCGGCTCCGAATGCGGCACGGCCCAGCTCGCTCAGGGTCCCGGCGCTGTTCGGAGGCGCGGTCAGGGCGTCGTATGAAAACAGGATGATGCCGGCGGCCCCAAGCTTCCTGGCCGCGGCGATGCGCTGCAGGGTCTGCGCCGGGGTGAGGTGATAGGCGCCGATGCCCGCCCACACCGGCACTTCGCCGGCGTAGTCGCGCGCGGCCGTCACCTGTTGCTGGAACACGCCCGCGTCCGTCGTGTACGCCATCGGACAGAGCACGTCGAGCAGCGATTGGTCGAGCCACGACCGCCAGTCCTGCAGTCGCGACTCGGTGGCCAGCTTCGCGTCGGGCACGATCGCGGCACTGACGATGGTGCCGGGCCGCGCCGCCTTCACCGCCGTGCGCACCTTCACGACGAGCTCCGTGAGTCCCGAACGGCGGAACTCATCCCAGCGATCGGCGAACAGGTTGGGATACGCCGCCGGATCGAGGACTTCGCGCGCGGCCGCCTCGCGCCGTTCCTTCTCGGTCAATCCGGGAAGGATGGTCGTCTTGAACAGTTCGATCGCCGACGGGCTGTAGTCGAAGCTTTCACTGGGGAACCGGACGTAGTCGAGGTGGACGCCATCGACCGCGTACTTCCGCACCAGTTCGCCGATCACCGCCGCCACATGCGCTTGCGCGCCGGGATGGACCGGTGAGGTGTACAGGCCCTCCACCTCCGCCGAATGCGCCCGCGTCCAGCGCGCCAGCCGGCCGATGTAGGCCGGGCTGCGCACGTCGACCTTCTTCATTTCAGCAGCCAGTTCGCGCGGGACCATCAACCACTCCGGCGCGCGATAAATCACGTGCTCGCGCGACGCTGGCAGACTCACCGAACTCGAGACCAGGTTGACGGCCACCCACGCGTGCACCTTGATCCCGGCCGCGTGCGCCTCGTCCAGGACGGTGGTGAGTGGATCGAACGCCGGCTTCGCTGCGAGTTCTGAGGCCCGCGGTTCGAGCGTGCCGCGGTAATACGAATCGCCACGTCCGCGCACCTGCACGATCAACGTGTTGAAGCCGCCGGCTGCGGCGGCCCGCACCATCTGAACAATGGCCTCAGAGGAGGTGAGGGTGGTCCGCGTCACCCAGAGTGCGCGTGTCTCCACCTTCGCCTCAGGGGCTACGGTGGACAGGTCGACCTTCGCCTCAGGGGAGAAGGTGGGCAGGTGCTCCGGTGCCACGGCAGTGGTGCTAAACGTAGACGCGGCGATCACCGCGGCAAACGTCAACCAGAAGGTCGATCGCCGGACCAGGCGCGCCGCGCCGACAGCGGGGCGCGCCACCACGGGGGGAGTGGCGCAAAGCATGGAGAACACAATAATTTAGCACGCCTCCCATCCGGCGGGGCCACGGTCCGGGTTGTAAGCTAGATGGATGCATGTGCTGGGGATCGATGCCGGGGGCACCAAGACCACGGCCCTGCTGGCCGATGCCGACGGCCGGGTCGTGGGTGAGGGCCGCGCCGGCGGCGCTAATCTTCAGGCGCACGGCGAGCTCGAGGTCGAAAAAGTCCTTCACCACGTCATCGATCTCGCCGTCGAAGGCCATCCGGCGCCGGCGGCGGTCTGCCTGGGATTGGCCGGCGTCGACCGCGAAGGCGATGGAGAGGTGATCCGCGGCATCATGCGGCGCCTGGGCTTCCGGGCTCACACCGTGATCGTCAACGACGCGCTGATTGCGCTCGTGGCGGGCGTGCCTCTTCGTGAGGGCTCCTCCGAAGTCAGCCAGGGCCTGGTCCTCATTTCCGGCACGGGATCGATCGCCTATGGCGTGAACCAGCATGGCCTCGCGGCTCGGGCCGGCGGGTGGGGCACGTCGCTCGGCGATGAAGGGTCCGGCTATTGGATTGGCCGGCGCGCGCTGAAGGCGGTGGCTCGCGACGCTGACGGCCGCGGTCCGCACACTCGGCTCACCCCGCTCGTGCTCGCGCATTTTTCGCTGTCGCGTCCGGAGCAGCTGGTGTCAGAAATCTACGATCAGGCCCAGGGCAAACGCGCGATCGCGTCGCTTGGTGCCACCGTCGAGCAAGCGCGGGCCGAAGGCGACATCGTGGCGACCGAGATCATGCGCCAGGCCGCCGACGAACTGACCCTGGCCGCCGCCTCGGTGATCGCCAGGCTCGACATGCGCGGCGAACAGTTTCCGATCCTGCTGTCCGGTGGCATGATCCGGAGCGCGCACTGGCTGGCCGCCGAGGTCACCGCGCGGCTGGCCGAAGTGGCCCCGCGCAGCGTGGTCTCCGCTCTTGATGGTGAACCGGTCCTGGGCGCCGTGCGCCTGGCCCTGGCGGAAGCCCGTGGCGGCGTCCGCGTGCCTCCTTACGTCGATGCCGTCCGTGCGACACCTCAGTGAAGATTGAACGATTTGACAACGACGATGTGCTGGCGGCGACGCTCGCCACTCGCCTGATCGCAGCCATTTCCCTCAAACCGCGCATTGTCCTCGGCCTGCCCACGGGCCGCACGCCAGTGGCCCTCTATCGAGAGGTCCGTTCGCGCAGTCACCGCGGCCATGTTGACTGGTCGCAGGTGCGCACGTTCAACCTCGACGAGTTCGTCGGGCTGGGCGCCGGGGATGCGGGTAGTTACCGCTCGTACATGCAGGCCGAGTTGTTCGACCACGTTCGCATCGAGCCGCTCAACGTGGGCATGCTCGACGGACGGGCCGCCAGCCTGGCAGCCGAGTGCGCGCGCTACGAGCGTGCGATCGAACGGGCCGGCGGCCTCGACATCCAGATCCTGGGCATTGGGGCCAACGGTCACATTGGCTTCAACGAGCCGGCCGATGCGCTGGATGCAAAGACGCACGTCGCGGCCCTGCAAGGCGAGACGCGCCGCGCCAACGCCGGATTGTTTGGCGGCGAGCTCGGCCGCGTGCCGACGCACGCGCTGTCGATGGGCATGGCGACCATTCTCCGCGCGCAGGAAATTGTCCTGATGGCCACCGGTGCCGAGAAAAGCGAGGCGGTGGCGGGGATGATCGATGGCCCCCTCACGACGCGGTTGCCAGCGTCGTTTCTGCAGGTGCATCCGCGGGTCACGGTGATGCTTGACCGCGGGGCGGCCCGTCGCCTCACCTAGAGAACGCCGCCGATTAACGCGCGCAGCCGAGGCTCGATGTCTTCGCCGATCGCCTCGCGGATCAGATCGTCGGACTTGCGCAGCCGGGTGATGGACTTGGCATAGGTCAGGCCGGTCTTCTGCATCACGATGGCGATCTTGACGTTCCACTTCGCCTTCTTTAGCAGCTTCTCGGCTTCCTCGTAGTCCAGGTCGGTCACGATGTGGACGATGCGGCGGGCGCGGTCGCGGAGCTTTTCGGACCCGAGGGCGTTCACGTCG
This sequence comes from Acidobacteriota bacterium, assembly GCA_009694735.1. Classification (GTDB taxonomy): domain Bacteria; phylum Acidobacteriota; class Vicinamibacteria; order Vicinamibacterales; family UBA2999; genus 12-FULL-67-14b. Next base: position 30,927 of record SHUG01000018.1, read on the forward strand.
ACCATCAGGTTGCCGTAGGTCTTGCCGATCAGGACCATCGCCGAGGTCGTCAGCATGTTGAGGACGATCTTGGTGGCGGTGCCAGCCTTGAGGCGCGTGGAGCCGGCGATGATCTCCGGACCGACGGCCGGCGCGATGGTGAGGTCGACGAATGCCTGCATCTCGTTTCGCGGGTCGCAGGTCACAAAGACGACGCGTGAGCCCGCCTTGCGGGCGCTGGTCAGGGCGCCGCGCACGAACGGCGTCATGCCGCTGGCCGAGACGCCAATGACGACATCCTTCTTGGTGGGGTCGAGCCGCGTGATGGCGCGGGCGCCCTCTTCGTAATTGTCTTCGGACCCTTCCTTGGCGCGGATGATGGCGTTCTTGCCGCCCGCCATGATGCCTTGCACCAGCAAGGGGTTGGTGCCGAAGGTCGGTGGCATCTCCGCCGACTCGACGACGCCCAACCGGCCGCTGGTGCCGGCGCCGACGAAGACCAGGCGGCCGCCCTTGCGGAGGGCTTTCGCGCAGATGTCAGCGCCAAGCGCGATGCGGTCGCGCTCTTTCTGCACCGCGGCGAGCATGCGGCGGTCTTCGGCCAGCATGAGATCGACAATGCCACCGGCCTCGAGCTTGTCGATGTTCAGCGAAGCGGGGTTAATGGCTTCGGTCGGGAGCGACTGCCATCGCGAACGGGTTGAAGCCACTAGCGTGTCTTTGTCTCGACCACGGGAAAAGCTGATGCTAGTCCCCGGTGTTCCTGCTGTCAATGACGCATCGGCTTAGATGTGGCGTCCGGCTTGAGCCGGACTATCCTTGAACTGTGAGCGCGCTGGTCGACGCCTATTTATCTCACCTGGCCGTGGAGCGCCGCCTGTCGCCCAACACGGTGGAGAGCTACGGCCGCGACCTGTCCCACCTCCAGCAGTTTGCCGCCGGTCTGGACCGGCCGGTCGCGGATCTCGACCGCCGCGGTCTCGAAGCGCTAGTTCGCCAGTTGATGGGCGAAGGCCGGTCGCCAACGTCGGTCGCGCGCGCCGTGGCGTGCTTTCGTGGTTTCTACCGGTTCCTGGTGGTGTCGGGTCACCGCATCGTCAACCCGGCCGACGACCTGCGCGCGCCGCGGGCCTGGAAGACGCTGCCTAAGTTCCTGTCGGTCGATGAGGTCGATCAGTTGCTGGCGGCGCCCGACACGACGGTACCGCGCGGCCTTCGCGACCGGGCGCTGATCGAGGTGCTCTACGCCACCGGCCTGCGTGTGTCGGAGTTGATCAACCTGAAGCCACAAGACGTGAACCTCGAGAGCGGCTACCTCACCACCACCGGGAAGGGACGCAAGCAACGGCTGGTGCCGCTCGGCGACGAGGCGGCATCCTGGGTGGTGCGGTATCTCCAGGAGTCGCGCCCGGCGTTGCTCAAGAAGCGACCGTCGCCGCGGCTGTTCGTGAACGCGCGCGGCGGGACGGGGCTGACACGGGTGGGGTTCTGGAAGATCCTGACGGCCTACGGCCGGCAATGCGGAATGACCGCGTCGCTCAGCCCGCACGTCCTACGGCATTCGTTCGCGACGCATCTGCTCGACCGCGGCGCCGACCTACGGGCCATCCAGATGATGCTTGGCCACAGCGATCTGTCGACCACTCAGATCTATACGCATGTTCTGGAAGCGCGGCTGCGGGCGGTGTACGACAAGTTTCATCCGCGTTCCTGAACACCGATGCCGAGATGAGTAAGCGCCGCAGATGACACAGCGCCGCAGATGACACAGATGACACAGATGCCGCAGATATTTTATCGACGTGGGGCGTGGGCGGCGGCTGTCCTGGCGGCCATGATCGGCACTGCGTTGCTGGTGCTGGTGCCGCCGGCACCCATGCTCACGGCCCCGTTGACGGGCGGCGACCCGACCGTGCGTGGGGCGTATCACATTCATTCCGATCGTTCGGACGGGAGCGGATCGGTTGACGACATCGCCGCCGCCGCCGCGCGTGCCGGGCTCCAGTTCATCAT
>SHUG01000159.1 GCA_009694735.1 Acidobacteriota bacterium
CGATTCGTCGCGTCGCCGCATGTCGATCGCCTGAACTTCGGGCCGCTCTCGACGACGCAGATCGGCTGGGACCAGCCGCATGAGGGGAACTTGTTCGAGCATCTCTATGCGCGGCGGGCGATTCAGCGGTTAGCGTGAGGGCGTGGGCCCAAGCACAGCGCACCCAAGCACAGCGCACCTTGACATCATGATGTCGTGATGCGACGATGATGCGTGAGAACTACGCTTCAGTTGGATGACGACGTGTACGAGGTCGCCCGATGCTTGGCTGCCGCCGAGCGCCGGAGCTTGGGCGAGGTGATCTCACAATTGGCGCGCCGAGGACTCGCGCCGCGGGACAACCGGCGCGAGCGGAACGGCTTTCCCGTCTTTGACGTGCCTCCGAACGAACCTTCGATCACACCCGACCTGGTCAAGCGCGCACTCGAAGATCCGTGATGCTGGTCTTGCCTGATGTCAACGTGCTCGTCGCCCTCGCCTGGCCCACCCACGTTCATCACGAACTCGTCCACGCCTGGATTGCGCGCCACAGCGGCGAACCGTGGGCGACCTGTCCCCTGACGCAGAGTGGTTTCGTCAGGGTCTCATCGAATCGCCAGGTGATTCCCGCGGCAAAATCACCACGGGAAGCAATTCAGGCGCTCGACGCGATGATCAGGCGTCCTGGCCATGTCTTCCTCGCCGACGAGGTTTCAATCGCCGACCGGAAATGGGTCGCGTCGGAAAAGCTTGTCGGCCACCGACAGGTCACCGACGCGCATCTGCTGGCAGTGGCGCTGAAGCACGGCGCCGCGCTCGTCACGCTCGATCAGGGCATTCCCGGGCTCGTTCCCTCGGGCTTCGATCAGAAACAGAGCGTCATCGTAATTACATGATGAGGCGCTACTTGCTCTCGAGGACGTAGAAGCCCGCCAGCTCCAGCTTCACGACCACGTCTGTCGGGCTGTCGTTCTTGAGATACCAGCCGTGGATGCCGTCCCACGGCGCGGTGAACACGCCGCTCTGCGGCGAACCGCCAGTCTTGGAATAAAACATCAAGTCGCCGCCGCCGACCTGCTTGGTGTGGCCGTGGAACTCGGTGAGCATCATGGCCGAGTCGGCGAGCGTACCGTAGCTGATGTTGTAAACCAGCCCCTCGCCCTTGGTCATCGTCAGCTTGTATTCGAGGCCCTTGCCCGCCGCCACGGGCACCTTGACCGTGTCGGAGCGCCACTTGCCCCGCTGAATCGAGATCACGCCGTCGCGGAGCGGATACCCGCGCCATCCCTTGACCGCCTGGGGGATTGGTGGCGTGGCGATTGCCGGTGCGGGTTTGATCGCGGTCTGAGCGATGGCGGATTCAGTCCACGCGGCCAGTACCAGGAGCAAAGCGGCAAGCCCGAGTGTGAGTGGTCGTGTCATCGGTGGAGCTCAGTATGGATGGAGCTGCGGGTCATGAATAACCCCCAAGGATGATCATCCCGGTGTGGCATGGCTATGGTGCCAACAAGTCAAACACACTGCGGCGTTCGATAGCGGCTCATTTTGTTCCTCGAGAAGCTCGAGCATCACCCGACGATCCATCTCAACGTACGCGACCGGAAACGTTACTGCGAATCAGCGATATGGCGAAGTATGTTTTGAATGTCGGAACGTCTAACAAGCCCATGCACGCGACGTGCGAAGACGCACGCGCGTGATGGGCGGTGTCAGCCGGACAGGACCTACCTTGGCGTGCGTGGTCACCTATCTTTAGGGGACATGAAACGGCCGTTCATCAACGTCGACGAACACATCGACCGCGTCGTCGGCCGCCGGACGAAGGTGCCAGACCCCCTGTCGATGGCGTCGAGCCACAAGGCCGATGCCATCGCCTGGCGTGACGCGCTTGGCGGGATCCGGGTGGCGCGCGGCATCCATAGGTTTCGCACTCATGAAGAGGCCGACGAATGGCTGTGGAAGATGATCAGCCGCCCGACTCCAGCCTGGAATCGAGGTGGAACACGGCTGGAGTGCCAGGGCGGTCAGGACGTTCGTCGGCCTGAGAGCACGTCGATATCCGCCTGGTCCGATGCCCTGCCGGTCCGCTTCGAGCGGATGAGATCAGCCAGGCTCAGATACGAGACCCGAATCCCGCCAATGCGGCGCACCACGCGATTCGGCCATGCCTTCTCAAACGTGACGGTGCACGCGACGGTGAGCAAGTCGACGTCTTTGGTCGCTCTCACCGAGCCGTGGAGGTTGGCCGCCACGCCGCCGGTGATCAGATAGCGCGCCCGCCGCCGATTCAGCAGCCGGCAGACCAGCAAGACGCGATTATCGGAGCCAGGGGTTCGTCTGGGCATGACGCCAGCGTTCGTACTCGGCCCATGAAGTAAACGACCGCAAAGGGTTTAGGACGTGGATATGGAGTCAGCTCAACGAAATCCCGGTACAGCTTCTCCGCCTCAGCCAGCCGCGCCGCGGCGGACCGGGGCGGCGCGGGGCGCGCCTCGGACTTGCGCCGCGATCGTCGCCGAGAGGGCGTTGCCACGAGGCCGAGTTTAGCACTCGGTGGTGTCAGGCGGCGTAACACTGTAGAGTCGTCTTGTCAGCTGGCTACCCCCCGTCCCCACCAGATGCGCATCCTCTCCCTGACCGCTGGCGCCGCCTCGATGTACTGCGGCAGTTGCCTGCGCGACAACGCGCTGGCGGCCCGGCTGATCAAGCTCGGACACGACGTCACGCTGCTCCCCTTCTATACGCCCACCCTCACGGACGAGGAGAACGTCAGCCGGCAGCAGCGGGTGTTCTTTGGCGGGATCAGCGTGTTCCTGGAACAACACTCCTCGCTGTTCCGCAAGGCGCCGCGCTTTCTTGATCGCATGGTGGATGCGCCTGCCGTGATCAAGGCGTTCACGAGCGGATCGATTTCAGTGGATCCCAAGCAACTGGGCGCGCTCACGGTCTCCACGCTGAAGGGCGAAGAGGGACACCAGAAGAAGGAGATCGAGAAGCTGCTCGAGTTCTTGCGGGATCAACCCAAGCCCGACATCGCCAACATCCCCTATGCGCTGCTGATTAGCCTGGCCGCACCATTGAAGCGGGCGCTCGGGTGTCCGGTGGTGGTCACGCTGCAGGGCGAGGATCTGTTTCTGGACGGGTTGCCGGAGCCATTTCGCACTGAGGCGCTGGCGTTGGTGCGGGCGCAAGTCCCGAGCGTCGATCTCTTCATTGCCGTGAGCGAGTACTACGCGCGCTTCATGCAGGACTACCTCGGCATTCCAGCCCACAAGCTCACGGTGGCCCGGCTGGGCGTGAACGTGGACGACCTCACGGTCGCCACGCGCAGGCGCAGCGACCTGTTCACCATCGGCTTCTTCGCGCGGATCGCGCCAGAAAAAGGCCTGCACAATCTCGCTGAGGCGTACCGCATTCTGCGAACGGAGAAAGGACTGCCGCCGTCTCGCCTGATCGCGGCCGGATACCTGCCACCCGAGCACCGGCCGTACCTCGAAGGCATCGGCGCTCGCCTCAGCGCCGCTGGGCTAGGCGACGAGTTCGTCTATCGCGGCACCGTCGGGCGCGCGAAGAAGGTGGAGTTCTTCCACGACATCGACGTGCTCTCGGTGCCGGGCAGCTATCACGAGCCGAAAGGCCTGTATCTACTCGAGGCCATGGCGTGCGGCGTGCCAGTGGCGCAGCCGAACCACGGCGCGTTTCCCGAGATGATTGGCCGCACCGGTGGCGGCGTGCTCGCGGCCTCGGAATCAGGCGCTGACGTCGCCAATGCGCTGTACGATCTGTGGCGCGACCCGGCACGGGCGGCCGAGCTGGGACGCAACGGCGCTGCCGGCGTGCGGGCCCACTACACCGTGGACCACATGGCGCGCGAGGTGCTGGCGGCGTACGAACATGCTCGAAGCCTCTAACCTCTCCAAGTCTTATGCCTCACCCGCCGGCGACCTCGTCGTCTTGCGGGACGTCTCGCTGTCGCTGACGCCAGGCGAGTCGGCCTGCGTGATGGGTCCCTCGGGGTCGGGCAAGAGCACGCTGCTCTACATCCTGGGCGGCCTCGAGCCACCCACCACCGGCACGGTCCGCCTCGACGCCACCGATCCCTACGCCCTGAAGGCCGCCGGACTCGCGGCGTTTCGTAACCGCGAGATCGGGTTCGTCTTGCAGGACCACTGCCTGCTGCCACAGTGCACGGTGCTCGAGAACGTGCTGGTGCCCACGCTGGTCGGTGAAGCCGACAAGGATGCGCCGGAGCGTGCCCGCACGCTGCTGGCGCAGGTCGGGCTGTCGGATCGACTGGATCACCTGCCCGCCGCGCTCTCGGGCGGCGAGAAGCAGCGCGCCGCGATCGCGCGCGCCCTGGTGCGCCAGCCGCGCCTGGTGCTGTGCGACGAGCCCACCGGCAACCTGGATGCCGAAACCGCGCAAGTCGTCGCTGACCTGATCCTGCGGCTTCACGCGCAGCAACACACCATGCTGCTGGTGGTGACCCACAGTGAAGCGCTCGGCGCCAGGTTCGAACGGCGCTGGTCGATGAGCCGCGGCTCGTTAACGGTGTAGCCATGCTGACCCGCGCGAGCCTGCGCTTCTATGCTGCCACCCACGTGATGGTGGTGCTTGGCGTCGCCGTGGCCGTCGCCGTGCTCGCTGGCGCCTTGCTGGTCGGCGCGTCCGTGCGAGACAGCCTCAAGCAGATCGCGCTCGGCCGCCTCGGCGCCACCGACGTGATCGTCACCTCGCCCACGTTCTTCCGCACCGCGCTGGCCGACAACCTGCTCACCCGGTCGACCCAGCCACAGCAAACGCAACTGGGGGCGCGGGTTGATGCCTATCGCGCGCTTCGATCGACCGCGCCGGTGGTCGTTTTTGGCGGCGCCGTCGTTCACGACGAATCGAAACGCACGGCCGGCCAAGTGATGGTCTACGGCATCGACGAACGCTTCGGCCGTTTTCACGGTGTCGACGGATTCAGTGTCACCGGCCGTGACGCGCTGATCAGCGCGGCGCTGGCGCAAGAGGTGGGCGCGAAAAGCGGCGACACGCTCACGCTGCGGGTGGCGAAGCCGACCGACATTCCGTTGTCGACCCTGCAAGGCCGCCGCGAAACCACGGGCGAACGCGTGCGCGTCACGGTCACGCGGGTGCTGGATGACGCGGCCCTTGGGGAGTTCTCGTTGGCGCCGACGCAAGGGCCGGTGTTCGCGATCTACGTCCCGATGGGGCGCCTGCAGCGCGACCTGGGCCTCGGCGATCGGGCCAACACGATTCTGTTGTCGATGAATGACCCGGCGGAGAGCGACCGGGCGAAGATGGTCCGGGAACTGATCGCGCCGGTGGCGACCCTCGACGATCTTGGCCTGCGTATTCGCCGGACCACTGCGGCCGCGACACTGGTCGAAACCCGCGCCGGACTGTTGACGGACGACCTGGTTGCCACCATCGAAGACCTCGCCGCGCGCGACCGGCGCATGGTCGTTCCGGCGCTGACCTACGTCGCGAACACGATTCGCATTGGCAACCGCGAGATCCCCTACTCCATCGTCTCGGCCGTAGATCTGGATGCCTATAACCGGATGGCGGGATCGGTTGGGCCTCCTGGCAACCGTAACGGCTCGCCGCCACCAGCAGCTGCCGCACCCGTCTTCTCCAGCCACGCGCCGATCTGGTTGAATGAGTGGGCGGTCGCCGACCTGAAGGCGCGCATCGGCGACGAGGTCACCCTCGAGTACTTCCTGTGGTCCGACGCCGACGGACTGGCCTCGTCCAGCGCCCGCTTCACGCTGGTCGGCATTGCGCCCATGAACGGGATTGGCGGCGACGCCACCCTCACGCCCGACTATCCGGGCATCAGCGACGCCGCCGACATGACGTCGTGGGATCCGCCGTTCCCGGTGGAGTTGAAGCGCATCCGGAAGCAGGACGAAGACTATTGGGACCGCTACCGCGCGGCGCCGAAGGCAATCATCTCGCTCGCCGAGGGCCAGCGGCTGTGGGGCTCTCGCTACGGTCGCGTGTCGTCCATGCGCCTGTCTGGTGGCCAACCGGTGTCGGCACAGAGTATTGCCCCCGCAGCCGCCGGCTTCACCGCCCGCGCGGTTCGCGCCGAGGCGCTGTCTGCCGCGCAAGGCACCACCGACTTCGGCGAGTACTTCCTCTACTTCAGCTTCTTCCTGGT
>SHUG01000019.1 GCA_009694735.1 Acidobacteriota bacterium
CAGTGGCATTCGCCCACCTCTGAGGGCACGACCGTGCACACCCTGCGCAAGGGCGACATGCTCCTGATTCCGCGCGGTGCTCCGCACAAGCGCAGCACCGCAGGCAGCGTGACCTTCATGCTGATCTCGGTGACCAGCCCCCTCAAAGGGTAGTGCGTGAGGTCGGGTCAGTCCCGTCCCTGTCGTTGGGGACGCTGACGCACGCCCGGTTTCTCCTACCATCTCCCCCGTGTCTAGAGCAATGGCCGGGCTTGCGCGTAGCACGAGTGTGCTACAGTGGCTCGGTTCCTGCACCGTGCCTGGAGGCCTCATGTCGACGACCACCATTCGCCTTCCCGATGATCTGAAAGCCCGCGTTGCTGCCGCGGCGAAACGTTCCGGCACCACCGCGCACGCCTTCATCCTCGAGGCCATCGCGGAGAAGGCCCAGGCCGACGGCCTCCGCGCTGATTTCGCGATCGTCGCCGAAGAGCGCTACGCCGGAGTCGTTTCCTCCGGCAAGACGATCCCCTGGCACGAAATGCGCGAGTACATGCGGGCTCGGCTCGCCGGCAAGACGGCACGGCGCCCGCCGGCCCGCAAACTGGCTCGCTGAGCATGTCGCGAGTCGAGCTGGCCCCGGAACTCGGCGACGATATCGATCGCATCCTCGATCACTTGGCCAAACATAACGTGACCGATCCCGGTCGACGAATCGGTGAGATCATCGAAGCGATCAACGCTCTGGAGCACAACCCGCTGATTGGGCGACCGGCCGAAAACGACCTGCGTGAGCTGGTGATCGGCCGTCGCTCGCGCGGTTACGTAGCCCTTTACCGATATCTGGCCGAGCTGGACATCGTACTCGTGCTCGCCCTGCGCAGTCAGCGCGAGGCGGGCTACGCCGAGCGCGGCTCGCGATGACTCTCCAGAGGAAACCGCTGCACGCGCGTCGGCCTTGCGATCGACGCCAAGGATGCGCGGGCCGCAGCGTGGTTGGCGTCAAGCTACGCGCCGTTGGCGTCCATGCCGACATTCGACAGGCGATCGGCGTCCTTGTTCTTCTCGCGCGGCACGTGCGCGAAGCTGACGTTGCCGATCTGCATCACCAGCATCTTCGCCCGGTGATACAGGGGTTTCAGGCCCTCGTTCTTCACCTTGTAGTTCCCCCGCATCTGCTCGACCAGCAGCAGCGAATCGCCCTTCACCGACAGGGCGGTGATGTCGTGGTCGGCCGCCCATTGGAGCGCGGCGATCAGGCCGTTGTACTCGGCGACATTGTTCGTGGCCACTCCAAGGGCGCCGCTCAACTCCGCCACCACGGTGCCGTCGTCGTTGACGATGTACGCGCCCCAGCCAGCCGGGCCAGGATTGCCCCGCGAGCCGCCGTCGAAATACGCGGTAATCACTGGACGGGTGCGTCGGGTGTAGCAGGTGCCGCGGGTGCGCCGGGCTTCGGCGGGATGAAATAGAGGATGCGGTTGCAGCTGTCGCACTGCACGATCTGATCGTTCTTGAGCACGTGGACGAACACCGCCGGGCGCAGGCGCACCTGGCACACGGTGCAGCGTTCGCCTTCCGCGCGGGCGACGGCGGTGCCGCGCACCTTGGCAATGCGCCCGAAGGTGTCGATGAGGCCCTTGTCGTTCAACCCGGCCACCAGGCGCTCGCGGGCGGTGGCGCATTCCGTGACGACGCCCTGCTGGACAATGACGTCCTGCTCGATGGCGCCACGCTCGGTGCCGACCTTGGCTTGCGCGGCCTTGAGCGCGGCTGCGGCCTTCTTGATGGTGGCGTTGATGTCGTCGGCCTCCATCATGTTGATCAAACTTTTCTCTTCCTGGACGCCGACCTCGACCGCCGCCGCGTCGATCTGGTGTTGCATGGCGCGGAACTCGTCGTTGGTCTTGACCTGCATCAACTGGTCTTTGTACTTGCCCTGGCGCTGCTGGACGGCGGCCAGGTCCTTGTCGACCAGGCCGCGGCGGGTCTTGTTTTCGGCGAGGGCGTGCTTGGCGGTGTCGAGGGCGGTAGTGGCGCCCTGCAGGAGGGCGTCGAGCGCGGCGATGCGTCCGGGCGCTTCCGCGATGGCTTTGGCGGCCACCGCGGCTTTGCTTTCGATCTCTTGCAGGTGGATCAGCCGTTCAAGATCGGGAAGCATTAGTCCTTAAAAAAAGTGGGCCCACCTGGACTCGAACCAGGGACCAACCAGTTATGAGCCGGCCGCTCTAACCAACTGAGCTATGGGCCCTCGGTTACGAACGACCTTCGAGGAACGCCCGCAGTTTACGCGATCGCGACGGGTGGCGCAGCTTGCGTAGCGCCTTGGCCTCGATCTGGCGGATGCGCTCGCGGGTCACCGCGAAGTTCTGGCCGACCTCTTCGAGCGTGTGTTCACTGCCGTCACCGACGCCGAAGCGCATCTTGATGACCTTCTCTTCGCGCGGCGTCAGCGTCTTCAGCACCGACTCAGTCTGTTCCTTCAGGTCGAGGTTGATCACGGCTTCCGACGGCGACACCGCCGAACGGTCTTCGATGAAGTCGCCCAGATGCGAATCTTCCTCTTCGCCGATCGGGGTCTCGAGCGAGATCGGCTCCTGCGCAATCTTGAGGACCTTACGGACCTTCGAGACCGGGATGTCCATGCGCCGCGCGATTTCCTCGGAGGTCGGCTCGCGGCCCAGTTCCTGCACCAGCGCGCGCGAGGTGCGGATCAGCTTGTTGATGGTCTCGATCATATGGACCGGGATGCGGATGGTCCGCGCCTGGTCGGCAATCGCGCGGGTGATGGCCTGGCGGATCCACCACGTGGCGTAGGTCGAGAACTTGTAGCCGCGGCGGTACTCGAACTTGTCGACCGCCTTCATCAGGCCGATGTTACCTTCCTGGATCAGGTCGAGGAACTGCAGGCCACGGTTGGTGTATTTCTTGGCAATCGAGACGACGAGGCGGAGGTTGGCTTCGACCAGTTCCTTCTTCGCCTGTTCGGCCTGCGCCTCGCCGCGCATGATCACTTCGAGCGTGTGACGCATGTGATCGACGCTTTCCTCGAGGTCTTCCGTGCGCGTCTTGATCTCGGCCTTGAGATCGTTCATGCGCTTGGTCATCACCTTGCGCTCGTCGTCCTTGAGCTTCGGCTTGCGAACCTTGAGGAGCAGCTCTTTCTTCAGCTTGTCGTGCTCGCGCTGCTGCTTCGAGACACGCTCGACGATGTCCTTCACTTCTTCGACGAGGCGGCGCTTGACCGGCTCGGTGAACTCGATCTTGCGGATGGCGCGCGAGGTCTCGACCTGGCCGCGCATCAGCTTCCAGCGCTGGCGGCGGTATTTCTTCTTGTCGGCCTTGAGAATCGCTTCGAGCTTCTCGTCGTGCTTCTCGACCGCCAGCCGCGCCTTGCGCACCGCGTCGACCTGCTTGAGGAACTGCTGCGCCCGCTGTTCGATGCGGTCGTCGGTAATTTCCTCGTCGTTGAAGATCACCAGCTCGCGAATGGTGCGTTCGCCGGCCTTCAGCGCATCGCCCATGCGGATCACCGCTTTGGTGATGGCGGGCATGCGCGAGATCGACTTGATCACCGAGAGCTTGCCGCGCTCGATGCGGCGGGCAATTTCCACTTCGCCTTCGCGCGTGAGCAGCGGCACGGTGCCCATCTCGCGCAGGTACATGCGGACCGGATCGTTGGTCTTGTCGAGGGAGCCCGGGGTGAGGTCCAGCTCGGGGCCTTCGCCCTCGGGACCTTCGTGACGCTCAATGCCTTCGCGTTCGAGCTTGTACCCCTTCTCGGAGTCGACCAGCTCGATGCCGGCACTCGCAAAGACGGCGAGCAATTCCTCGAGATCTTCGGGGTTGGCCGTCAGATCCGCTGGCAGTAGATCATTGACCTCGTCGTACAGGAGATAGCCTTTCTCCTTGCCGATGACAATGAGCTGACGGACTTCATCGAACTTCTCTTCGAGCGCCAAGGCCATATCGCGTGCGACCCCCAAAACCGGTGTGTAAGGGACAACCCCTGTTAGGTTTGTCCTCCAGAGAGCAGAGCCCTTTATTGTAGCTCTTTTGGCGGCTTCATCGCCTCGAGAGCGCGAACCATTTGCGACTTCTTGGCCAGCAGGGCCATCGACGCTGGACCGCTATCCCCCATATCTTGTAAGCGTTTGAGCTCTCTTTGGACGTCGGCCAGCTCCCGCTCAAGCCGCACGTACTTCAAGGCCACCACGCACAGGTCCGGGAGCACCGCGGGAGGGGAGGGTTCCGCTGCCACCGAGGCCAGCAGTGCCGCCTCCTGAGTAGTTAGACGCTCCATGAGCGCACCAGGCACATCTTCGGGTGTCACGTCGAGTTGCTGCGCCGTGCGCAGAATGTTCGCCGTGCTAAGTCCTTTCAAGTCTTCGGGTTCGAGCTGTCTCAACCACTGCATGGTGCCGGCCGGGTCATGCACCAGGCTCCAGATCAGGCCCTTCTCGGCTTTCCGGACGTTCCCCTGAAGGCTCGGCACCCGCTCGGCCGGTAGCTCGGTTTTACGATTGGCGGCTGCTTTCCTGATCTCGGCGCGAACCACTTCTTCCGTGACGCGGGCCTTGTGGGCCAGCCGATCGGCAAACTGATCTCGCACGGCCGGGTCGGGAATGCGGGCCGCCACCCCGAGCATCCGCTTCAGGAACTCGCGCCGGCTGTCGTCTCGGGTGAGGTCGTGCTCAGCGGCCGCGCGGTCGAGCAGGAACTCCAGGTAGCGCCGCGAATTCTTGAGCTGCTCCCGAAAGGCCTCGGCGCCATGCTTCTGGACGAAGGTGTCGGGATCCTCGCGCCCCGGCAATGTCATCACGTTGACGTCGAATCCTTCGGCGACCAGTAACTCCGAACTGCGCTCGGCCGCCGTTTGCCCCGCGCTGTCGGGGTCGTAGCAGAGCACGGTCTTCGAGGTAAAGCGATGCAGGATCTGCGCTTGTTGCGGCGTCAGCGCGGTGCCGCAGGTCGCCACCACCGGGAAGCCGCCGGCCTGATACACCTGCGCGAAGTCGAAGTAGCCCTCGACGATGATCGCGTAGCGCACCTTGCGCAAATCGCTCTTCGTGAGGTTGAGCCCGTAGAGCGTGCGGCTCTTGGTGTAGATCGGCGTCTCGGGCGAGTTCAGGTACTTCGGCTGCTGGTCTTGGTCGAGCGCGCGGCCACCGAAAGCGATGACCGTTCCGGTGTCGCGCGCGATCGGTACCATCAGGCGATTTCTGAACCGATCCGCCTCGCTCCCATCGTCTCGCCGCGAGACCAGGCCGCTCGTGACGAGCTGCAGGGGAGAGAAGCCCTGCTTCAGCAGGCGTTGCCGAAGCGCATCGCGTCCCTGTGGCGCGTAGCCGAGTTGCAGTTTCTCGATCGTCTGCCGGGTCAGCCCGCGATCTTTCAGCAGGTACTCGCGAATACGCCCGCCGGCCGCCGACTCGAGTTGCTCGCGAAAATGCGTCACCGCGATTTCGTGGATCTTGACGAGCGCTTCCCGCTCCGCCGCCGTCTCTCGCTGTTCGCCACTGGCTTCGAGATCGGGAATGGGAATGCCGAATCGCTGCGCGAGATTACGGACGGCCTCCTGGAAGCCGACCTTTTCCTGCAGCTCCATGAACTTGAAGACGTCGCCGCCGACCCCGCAGCCAAAGCAGTGGAAGAAGCCCTTGTCCTTGTTGACGGTAAAGGACGGGGTCTTCTCGCCGTGGAAGGGACAGAGGCCCTTGTAAGTGGCTCCCGCCTTGCGCAGCGACACCGAGTCCGAGACGACGGCGACAATGTCCGCCGCCGCGCGCACTTCGTCGATGAACGTTTGGGGAAACAGGGCCACCGTGAGCCTCCAGCTTACCGCACGGGTGCGACCGGGACGATCGCCGCGGCTCAGCTACACCCTGCGCGAATGGGGACAGTCGAGCTGCCGAGATCTTCGATCAGTCTTTCAAATCGACAATAGTGGCTCCGCCACCACCCTGGTTCTCCGGGGCGGGATAGTGCTTCTCGACCAGCGGATGGGTCTTCAGGAAGGCCTGCAGGCCCTTTCGTAACGCGCCCGTGCCGTGCCCGTGGACGATGCGCACTTGTTGCACGTCGGTGACCATCGTGTCGTCGAGAAAGCGCGAGACGCGATCGATGGCTTCGTCGACCGTCATCCCGATCACCTTCAGCTCGCTCAGCATGCCCTCGCGCGGCTTGAGGTCCACGTGCACGCGGACCTTGCCCTTTGGCAACCCGGTGCCGCTTCCGGCGCTACTGCCGCCAATCACGCGCACGTCTTTCAGCTTGGCGCGCATCCGCTTGCCACGGACGTCGATGTCGGCCTGGTTGCCGTCGATCGCGACGATGGTGCCTTCGAGCCCCATGCCGAGCGACACCTTGGCGCCAATGAACGGCTCGCGCGCCTCGCCGCGGCCCGGCGCCTCCGGCGCCTTGGTGTCGGCATGACGCAGGTCCTCGACAATGCGATCGATCTCGGCGCGTGCTGCTGCCTTCGCCGCGCCCGACTCGCCGGTGTTGATCGCCGCGCGCAGCGAGGCCTTTTCGGCGAGCGTCTCCGACTTCTCCTTCAGTTGATCGATCACCGCGTCGACGTCACGGCGGGCTTGCCGCAAGCGATCATCCAGCCGCTCGTTGAGGCGCTTCTTGAACACCTCTTCGCGCTCGGCCAGTGAGCGCTCCCGCTGCGACAGCGCGGTGCTCGTTTCATTGAAGCCGCGTCGTTCGCGCTCCAGCTTCGTGCGGTCGGCCTCGAGCGCGCGAGCCTGCGCATCGAGGCGCGAGAGGTGCGCCTGCAGGCGCTTCTGGTCGTCGCTCAAGTAGCCACGCGCCGCGGCAATCACCACCTGCGGCATGCCGAGCCGCTGCGCCATCTCGATGGCGAGACTGCGGCCGGGTGCGCCGTAGATCAGCCGATAGGTCGGGGCGAAATTCCGCGGATCGAACGCGAATGCCGCCACGGCGACGCCCTCGGTGCCGATGCCCCACGTCTTCACCGAATCGAAGTGGGTCGTGGCCATGACGAGCGCTCCGCGTTGACGGAAGTGCTGGACGATGGCCGTGGCGAGCGCGCCACCCTCGTTGGGGTCAGTGCCCGTGCCCACTTCGTCCAGCAGCACGAGCGCGGGGAGTTGCAGCTTACGTTCCATCGCCACCAGGTTGCTGATGTGCGACGAGAAGGTGCTGAGGCTGTTTTCAATCGACTGTTCGTCGCCGATGTCGGCGAACACCGAGCGGAATACCGGCAGCCGTGCCACCGTGGCCGGCAGGTGCAGCCCAGACTGCGCCATCAGCGCGAACAGCCCGGCGGTTTTGAGCGCCACGGTCTTGCCGCCCGTGTTGGGACCCGTGATCAGCAGCACCCGGTTCGGCGGATCGAGCAAGAGGTCCACCGGCACGGCCCGCTCGAGCATCGGGTGCCGCGCCCCCTTGAGTTCCAGGCTGGTATCAGCGGTAAATTCCGGCGCGATCCCGTTTACCTTCGAGCTGAAGCGGGCTTTCGCCTGCAGGGTGTCGAGGTCGCGCGCCACCTTCTGGATCACCGCGAGGTCGGCCGGCCTGCCGCGGAAGCGATCCGTCAATTCGAGGAGGATTCGAAAGACTTCCTCGCGCTCACGATCCTCGAGCTCGACAATGTCGTTGTTGATCTCGACGGTGGCGGCAGGCTCCATGAACAGCGTCGCGCCGGTCGTGGAGCTGCCATGGACGATGCCCGGCACGTTGCCGCGGTGTTCGGCCCGCACCATGACCACGAACCGGCCGTTGCGCTCGGTGACGACTTCGTCTTGCAGGTACTTCGCCGAGCTGCCGCGCGTGAACTGCTCGAGCGTGCCGCGCAGCTTCTGGCGCTTCTGGCGAAGGTCATTGCGAATGCGCCGCAACTCTGGGCTGGCATGGTCCAGCACGTCGCCGCCGGGGTCGATGGCGTGTCGCACCGCGGCCACTTCGTCCTTGAACGCCGCGACGTGGGCGACCAGCCTGGCGAGAATGGGGAAGTCACTGCCAGCGCGACGCACGCTGACGCTGGCCAGGTCCACCGAGTCGACGAAGTCCGCGAGCAGCCGCAGCTGCAGCGGCTCGAGCGGGCGTCCCGTGAGGGCCAGCGAGGCCAGCGCGTCGGGCAGACTCTCGCCGGCGCGCAGCGGGAAGAGCGGATGGCGCTCGAGAAAGCGCACGGTTTCGCTGGTTGCTTCCTGCGCGTCGACCACCGTCTGTGGTTCGGTCGACGGTGCCAGTGCCGACAGCGCGGCCGTGCCAAGCGGTGTCAACGCCAGCGCGGTGACGGCGTCAACGATGCGATCGAATTCCAGCGTTCTAAGAGCAAGCATCGGGGTCCGGGGTCCGGGATCCGGGATCCCGGATCCCGTCTATTCCAAGTGGTTAATCATGCTGGCGATACAGCCGGCGCCGTAGCCGTTGTCGATATTCACCACCGACACGCTGTTGGCGCACGAGTTGAGCATGCCGAGCAGCGCGGCGACGCCGCCGAAGCTTGCACCGTAGCCGATGCTCGTGGGCACCGCGATCACCGGCACGCTGACCATGCCCGCGACGACGCTGGGCAACGCGCCTTCCATGCCGGCCACGACGATGATGACGCGCGCGGCTTCGAGGCGGGCGCGCTGCTTCAGGATGCGATGGATGCCGGCCACGCCGACGTCATAGAGCCGATCGACGGTGTTGCCCATCAGCTCGGCCGTGACCGCCGCCTCTTCCGCGACCGGGATGTCGGAGGTGCCGGCCGAACAGAGGACGATGGTGCCCGCGCCCGCCGGAACGGTTCGCTTCACGGTAATGGCCCTGGCGACCTGGTGATACTCGGCCTCGGGCACCAGGACCTGGACCGCCTTCCAGGCGGCTTCGTCGGCCCGGGTGACCAGGAGTGGGTGGCCCCGGCCGACGATTTCGGCGGCAATGGTCGCAATTTGAGACGGTGTCTTGCCCAGTCCGAGGATGACTTCGGCAAAGCCCTGCCGCATCGACCGATGGTGGTCGACCTTTGCAAACCCAAGGTCCTCAAAGGGTTGGTCCCGAAACGCCCCCAGGAGTTGGGCGTAAGCCTGGGTGGTGTCGGTCCGGCCTTCGCGGACCTGTTCCAAAATGGTGCGTAATTCAGCCGGTGTCATGACGCTATCGTCCGTGTTTTGTTGACTTTACTGGTAGTCGATTCTTATAATGGTTGACTGGAATACGGGGCAGAAACCCCAATCATAGATGACCGTAGTCGAAACACTCATACTCGCTTTATATTTTTTCGTCCTCCTGATCCTGGCCGTGTATGGATGGCACCGGTACTACCTGGTGTACATCTACATGAAACACAAGCACGAGCAGCCAGTTCCCAAGGGCACGTTCGACGACCTGCCGGTCGTGACGATTCAGCTTCCGCTTTACAACGAAATGTACGTCGTCGATCGGCTGATCGACGCGGTGTGCCAGATCGACTATCCCCGCGAAAAGCTGGAGATCCAGGTTCTGGACGACTCCACTGACGAGACGCGGCAGATCACCCAGCTGGCGGTGCGCCGCCACGCGCTGCGGGGCATCGACATCAAGTATCTCCACCGCGAGGACCGTCCCGGCTACAAGGCCGGCGCGCTGGACGAGGGCCTGAAGGTGTGTCGCGGCGAGTTTGTCGCGATTTTCGACGCCGACTTTATTCCCAAGCCCGACTTCCTCATGCGATCGGTGCACTACTTCACCGACGCCAAGGTGGCGCTCGTGCAGGCGCGCTGGGGCCACATCAACGAAGACTACTCACTGCTCACGAAGATCCAGGCGGTGCTGCTCGACGCCCATTTCGTGCTCGAGCACGGCAGCCGCAACCGCGGCGGTTGCTTCTTCAACTTCAACGGCACGGCCGGCATCTGGCGCAAGGACGCGATTGCCGACGGCGGCGGCTGGCAGCACGACACCCTGACCGAAGACCTCGACCTCAGCTACCGCACGCAGCTGCGCGGCTGGCAGTTCGTGTTCGTGCAGGATCACGTCGCGCCCGCCGAATTGCCGGTGGAGATGAACGCGTTCAAGTCGCAGCAGCATCGCTGGGCGAAGGGCTCGATCCAGACCTTCATGAAGCTGATGCCGCGCATCCTGCAGTCGGATCAGCCGTTCAAGGTGAAGGCCGAAGCCTTCTTTCACCTGTCGGCCAACTTCAACTACCCGTTGATGGTCGTGTTGTCGGTGCTGATGGGACCGTCGATGGTGATTCGCTACAACATGGGCTGGTACGAGATGCTGCTGATCGACATCCCGCTGTTCTTCGCGGCGACGGCGTCGGTGGCTAACTTTTACATGGTCTGTCAGCGTGAGTTATATCCGCAGACCTGGACCGAGCGGCTGAAGTACCTGCCCATCCTCATGTCGATTGGCATCGGCTTGGCCGTGAACAACACCAAGGCCGTGCTCGAAGCGTTGTTCCACCAGCCGAGCGAGTTTGTCCGCACGCCCAAGTACGCGGTCGAAACGAACGGTGATGAGTGGAGCCAGAAAAAGTACCGCCAGTCAGTCGCCGTGCAGCCGATGATCGAGCTGGCGCTGGGCCTCTATTTCACCGGCACGCTGTTTTACGCGCTCGCCAACGGCATCTACGGCACCGTGCCGTTCCTCATGCTGTTCCAGGTCGGTTTCCTCTACACCGGCATGCTGTCGCTGTTCCAGCAGTACGGTGGCGATTCGGCCGTGGCAGTGGTGCAGGGCAAAGAAGCCTAGGCGGGCAGCTTGTCGAGCGCGGCGGCAATCGACCCAGCCGTCGCGCGATAATGCGACCCGTGCCACACCACGCGGCCGTCGACGATGACCATGGCCTGGGGCGACTCGTGACGGATCGCGAATCGCTGCGCCAGCTCGGTTGACACCGCGCGGCTGGCCTGCACCGGCACGACGACAAAATCGATACTTAGCATCGGCCCGGCCAACCATTCAGAGACCGACTCGAACGCCTGCGCGCTGATGCCGCAAGTTGGGCTGTGCTTGAAGATGACGAGCGGACGCTCCGACGAGTGAACGAGCGCGCTCTCGAGTTCATCGACCGTCGATAGTGTTCGTAAGGAGGTAGGCAGCACAACATACTCAGTGTACCGCTTCGGCGACCAGCGCGCTGCTCAGCTGCCCATCGTCGAGCGTGCCTGCAGCTTCCAGGTGCCGTCTCGAAGCACCACCAGGAATACGCCTTCGTCCCTTGCCAGCTCGCGGCCATCGCGGCCCAGCCTGGTGAAAGACACGGTGACGTTGACGCCGCCGGCTGCCACCTGGACCACGCGCGCCCGGTCGAGCCGGGTCTGGAACCATGTGCGCTGACGGCCGGGATCGCGCCCGGCGAAAAACTCGTCAGGTGATTTCCAGATCTCGAGAAGTCCGTCGCCGATTCGGACATGCGGATAGTGGAGCGCGGCCGCCAGCGGCTTGGGATCGTGCGAGTTCCACCCTCGCATGAACGTGTCGACCGCGGCGAGGGCGGCCGCCGAGTTGCGCGCCGCCGCCGGCGCATCGATTCCGGTGGGACCGGCGGCAAACCTCGCCTGAACGGCCCATCGATCCTGCTGCCTCGTCACGATGTAGGTGATCACGCTGCCGGTCATTGGCCGGCCGTCTTCCGCGTAGCGTTGCCACGCGCCGGCGGCATGCACCTTGTCGGCGCCGGCCTGCAGCACGTCGCGTGACACCCACTCGCTGTGGTGCCAGCCGGTCTTCAGGGTTTGCCCGAAGTCGATGCCCGCGGCGTACTGTTCCGGTGTCTGGCTCATCTCGAAGGCGCCCGGGCCTGGCCGCACATGCGGGAAGTGCAGCGAGCTGGCCCACACTGAAGGGTCGCGCGAGTTCCACGTTTCCAGGTAACGGTCGAGCGCGACCATGGCCTCTTGCGACCGGAGCACCGGCGTGGCCTGTGCTTGCCCCAGTACGGCGCCGGTGGACCAGACGACGGCCGACACGATGGCGGCGACCAGGGTTCGCTTCATGGGCGTATATTAGCCGCGGCCCGCATGTTCAAGATCATTTCGGTCGCGCTGTCGATTGGTGCCGGGATGTCGCTGGTGGCACCGCCGGCTCAACCCGCTTTGCAAGTCGCGGCGCGGCGGCTGTCGCAGAATCCGTTGATCACCACGCGATCTTCGCGCTCGCTCGGCGACAACGTCAACGGCCCGAGCGTCATTCGGGTACCGTCGTGGGTGGCCCGCCCGCTCGGGCGCTACTACATGTACTTCGGGCACCACATGGGTACGCACATCCGGCTCGCCTACGCCGATGCGATTGAAGGTCCCTGGAAGATCCACGACCCTGGTGTCCTGCCGGTGGCTGAGACGGCGCTGTTCAGGCCGCCACCCGATCCAATCGAGAACCTCGAAAACTTCTACACCCACGTGGCGTCGCCGGAGATCGAGGTCGATCCGGCGCGCCGCCGCCTGGTGATGTGGTTTCACGGGTGGTGGACGGACGGCAAGATGTGGCCGGTCGGCGAACCCGCGGCGCGCGACTGGGCGCGTCAGAACGGCTACTCCCAGTTCACCCAGGCCGCGACCTCGTCCGACGGCGTGCGGTTTGAGCCGGCGCCGGCGATCACGCGAATCCCGTATCTCCGCGTCTTCCGAATCGACCACGCGCTGTACGGCATGGGGCGGCTCGGGCGGCTGGCGCGCTCCAGCGATCCGCTGGCAAGTTTCGAGCTCGGGCCGAACCCGTTTGGTGGCGGACCGTACGCGAATCGCGTCCGGCACGTAGCGCTGGTTCGGCGTGGCGCGCTCCTGTACGTGTTCTTTACCGCCATCGGCGATGCACCGGAGCGCATCCTGATGTCGACGCTCAACGTGACCGGCGATTGGAACACCTGGACCGCATCACCGCCTGTCGAAGTGCTCGCGCCCGAGGCGCCGTACGAGTGCGCGACGCTGCCGGTCGCGCCTTCCGCAGCCGGCGACCTCAAAGGCCCGGCGCGGCAGCTGCGTGACCCGGCGATCTTTGAAGAGAACGGCCGCGTGTTCCTGTTCTATTCATTCTGCGGCGAGCAGGGGATCGCCGCCGCGGAGCTGACGTTTCCGTAGTGTAGAACACCCGCCTCCCTCCCCAGGAGCTGCTCATGCGCGCATTGCTCACGTTTGTGCTGGTTGCCGTATTGCCTGTGGTTGCGACCGCGCAACTGCCGCGGGACCTGGGTGCCCTTGCCCGCAAGCTACCGTCGCTCGACGGGCTGCTGCGGGGCGCGCCGCTGACCACCAACTTCGATGACACCGCCCGGCAACTGCCGGTCCTCGATCGGAAGCAGAAGCGCCGCCAGGCGCGTCCGCTGCGCAGCCTCGCGCGCACCGCGGCCGGCGGATTCGTCCTGCAGCCGGGGCTCTGGGAAGGCACGTTCGAGAGCTTTTGCCTGCGCACGGCCACTCATGCGCCGGGGAAGGGCGACGGCTTCCTGTTTGCGCCCATCAAGGGAGCACGCGCGCCCGCCATCCAGGCCATCCTCTCGGCCATGGTGAAGCACCCGGAGATTCCCCGTGGCGATGCGCAAATGCTGCTGTGGGCCATCCTCTCGCGCGTCCGCGTCAGCGCCATGCCCCCCAAGCTCCAAGTGGCAGCACGGGTACTGCTGCCGGCCAGCGAGATTCGCGCGATCAATGCCAATGGTCTCGGCGTGCTGGCGGCGGCGGAACGCACGCGGTTGTTTGGCGGGCTGGCGGCGCCCGTTCGGCAGGCGCTCGAGATCGAATCAGATCTGCGGTACCGTTTCAGCCGGGCCGATGTCACCTACAAGGAGATCGAGCGAATCGCCGTGCTCAGCGGCACGCGGCCCGAAGACAACTCGAACGCGATTCGGCGCGGACAGTGGTCACGGCACCCGCGCGGATACTTCATCCGCTTCTTTCCGGATTCGTTCGCGAATACGCGCGTCGTGGTGCTGGTGCCCAGTCGCGTCACTGTCACTCGCGATCGGCTGAATCGGATCATCGCCCTCGAAGATCTACGCGGCGGCCGAACCGAAACCGTTTACGACGATGCGGTCGCGCCGCGCACGCACCCGAAAGATTCGCGGTTGAAAGCCTACGCGTTCAAGACCATCCGCTTCATCAGGCGCGGTGCCAACGGGCGGCCGGAGGTCCACGAAATCCACGACCAGGGTTGGACCTTTCATCGGTCGCGGCCGCGCACTCGCGGTGCGTCGGCGGCGCCGGTCATGCGGGTCGTGAGCGCCGCCTTCCGCCCCGGCCCTGCGTGGCTGGCGCTGCAGGGCGGATTCGAACGCTGGGGTGAGCGCGCCGAGCAGGCGCAGGACATTCACGATCGCTACGAGTTTTACCGTGACCGCGCCGACCGCGCCACCGACGATGCGAGTGAGGATTCGGTCGACGAATTGGAAGACACCGATCACTACCGCGACGGCATCGACGCGGCGACCTCTGGCGATCCCGGCGACCGGCTCGAGTGGATGATCGATCATCAGGAACGTGAGAACAGCGCGCTGGAATGGGCGATCTCGGTCCGCGAAGGCTTGCCGACGACGTCGACCACGGACGACCCGCCGGCCTGGGAGCCTGGCGGTGGTGTGGCGGTGCCGTCGCGAGGCGGTCAGACGCTCGGCATCAGCGGGCGCTAATCCGGTAGAGCCTGGTTTGCGTCCGCATGAAGAGGGCGTTGGGCGCGAGGGCCGGCGAGGCCAGGCTCATCTCGTCGAGGCTAGTCGTTCGCGACATACATGCGGCCGCGACAGACCAGCGGCGAGGACCTGTAGGCCGAGGCCCGCGGGTGGAGCAAGCCGCTGTAAGATCACCCCCATGGCGGCAGAAGCAAAAGTAAAGGGTGGGCTGGAGGACGTCGTCGCGACTTCGTCGCGGATCTGTTTCCTGGACGGTGATCGCGGCGTGCTCGCCTATTGCGGGCACGACATCCACGACCTGGCACGGCACGCCACTTTTGAGGAGACGTGCTACCTGTTGTGGCACGGCCGCCTGCCCAACCGCGCTGAGCTTGGGGACTTGCAATCGCAGCTCGCGGCCGCGCGGCCTTTGCCCGAGGCGATCATCCGGCTGATCAACATGTTGCCGCCAGAGGACGGCATGGACGCGCTGCGCACGTTGACCTCGGCACTCGGCCACTACGATCCCGACGCCCACGACAACTCGCCGGCGGCGTCGTATCGCAAGGCGGTGCGGCTGACCGGCCAGATTGCGAGCCTGGTGGCCACCTGGGGCCGCATGCAGCAGGGCGGCGGACCGATTGCGCCGGATCCGGTGATGGGGCACGCCGCCAACTTCCTTTATATGCTCTCCGGATCGCGACCGGATGCGACCTCGATCCGCGCCATGGACATCGCGCTGACGCTGCATGCGGATCACGAGCTGAATGCCTCCACCTTCGCCGCGCGGGTCGCCGCCGCCACCCTCACCGACATCCACTCCGCGATCGTCGCCGGCATCTGCACGCTCAAGGGCCCGCTGCACGGCGGCGCCAACGCCGAAGTAATGAAGCTGCTGATCGAGATTGGCCAGGACGCGCCGGCCGATCGCATTGACGCGGTGATCAAGGGCAAGCTGGCGCGCAAGGAGAAGATCTCCGGCTTCGGCCATCGCGTCTACAACACCGAAGATCCGCGCGCCACGCACTTGCGGCAAATGTCGAAGGCGCTGGGCCAGAAGGCCGGCAACACCAAGTGGTTCGAGATGAGTGAGCGGATCGAGGCGCTGGTGAAAGCCGAAAAGAAACTTTATCCCAACGTGGATTTCTATTCGGCGTCGACCTATTACACGATGGGCATCGCGATCGACCTGTATACGCCGATTTTCGCGGTCAGCCGCATTTCCGGCTGGACCGCGCACGTGCTGGAGCAGCTGGCGAACAACCGCCTGATTCGGCCCCGCGCCGATTACACTGGTCCGACGTATCCGCAGACTTGGATTCCCGTCGAGCAGCGCTAGAGGAGACCTCATCATGAAGAGCCTGATTCGCACGTGCCTCGTGGCCATGTGTTGTGCCGCGACCACGCCCCTAGCGGCGCAGGAGCTCGGCTCCATCACCTTTCCAACCTCTGGCGCGCCCGCCGCGCAGGCCGCATTCCTCGAAGGCGTGAAGAGCCTTCACAGTTTCCAGTTCGACGAGGCCGCGGCCGCGTTCCAACGCGCGCAGAAGATCGACCCGGCCTTCGCGATGGCGTATTGGGGCGAGGCCATGAGCTACAACCATCCGCTGTGGGCACAGCAGGACACCGCCGCGGCCAAGACCGTGCTCGAGAAGATCGCGCCGACGCTGGCGGCGCGAGTCGCCAAGGTCAAGACGCCGAAAGAGCAGGCGTTCATTGAAGCGATCGACGTCCTCTATTACGCGCCCGGCGACAAGCTCGCGCGCGACAACGCCTACGCCAACACCATGGCCATGCTGTATGCGAAGTGGCCCGACGATCACGAAGTCGCGACCTGGTACGCGCTGTCGCTGCTTGGCACCGTGCGGCCCACCGACAAGGGGTTCCGGCGCCAGGCGTTGGCCGCGTCGATTGTCGAGAAGGTCTACCAGGAGAACCCGAAACACCCGGGCGCGGCGCACTTCATCATTCATGCGTTTGACGATCCGGATCACGCGCCGCTGGCGTTGCCGGCGGCCCGCGCCTACGCCGGCATTGCCCCCTCGGCCGCCCACGCGCTCCACATGCCGTCGCATATCTTCGTGCAGTTGGGCATGTGGGGAGATGTGCGAACCTCCAACATCGCGGCCTACAAGGCCGCCTCCGCGCTGAACACCCGCATGAAGCTCGCCGAGGGCCGCGAAGACTTTCACACCTTGTCGTGGCTGACCTACGCCAACCTGATGGCCGGGAACATCGACGAGGCGAAGCAGAACGTCGAATGGGCGAAGCAGGCGGCGGACCGCAATGCGTCGAACCGCAGTGTTCGTGACGGCTACCTCGGAATGCGCGCCCGGCTGATCCTGGAAACCGAGAAGTGGGAGAAGATCGCCGTCGCAGCGGCCGCGCCGGCCGCCGCTGCGGACCCCGCCCACGCGGGGATGCCCGGCATGTCGATGCCCGCCTACGGCGCCAGCAATACCTGGACTTTCATCGCCGGTTATAGCGCGGCCAAGATGGGCGATTTCACCACGGCCGATGCCGCCGAGAAGATCCTAAGGCAGGCGCGCGAGAAGCTTGAAGCCGGCGCCAATCCGTACAGCGCCAAACCGGTCGCGATCATGGAGAAGCAGATTGGCGCGTTGAGCCGCTACGCGCGCGGCCAGAAGGACGAAGCGATCCGCCTGGCGAGGGAGGCGATGGAGATCGAGCTGACGCTGTCAGCGCCATCTGGCCCGCCCGATCCCATCAAGCCGGCGCCTGAATTCTACGGAGAGATGCTGCTCGACGCCGGCCGCCATTCCGAAGCGGTCGCCGCGCTCGAACTGTCGTTGCAACGAACCCCAAACCGCACGGCATCGGTCAAGGCGCTGGCGCGCGCCCGGGCCACCGGCACCGCGCTACGCTAGAACCGCGTCACCAGGAGCTCGCGAGATGACGATGAGATACGTCGTGGCAAGCATGATCGTTCTATTCGGGTTGGTGTCGCCGGCCGGGGCGCAACCGGCGCCGGCCGCGGCGCCGACGTTTAACAAGGACGTCGCGCCGATTTTTTTTGCGAACTGCACGAGTTGTCACCGGGCCGGCGAGATGGCGCCGATGTCGCTGATGACATTTAAGGACGCGCGGCCGTGGGCCCGCTCGATTGCCGCGAACGTAGCCGACGGCACCATGCCGCCATGGCACGCCGATCCGAAGTATGGGTCGTTCTCGACCGCGCGGACATTGACCGAGGCGCAAAAAGCGACAATCGCCAAGTGGGTGAGCGCCGGTGCGCCGGAAGGCAAGCCGGCGGACCTGCCCGCCACGCCGACCTACAGCGGCGGCTGGAACATCACGCCCGATGTGGTGCTGTCGATGCAGGAGGACTATCCGATTCCGGCCACCGGCGAGGTCCAGTACCAGTACTTCGAAGTCCCGGCGAATTTCGCCGAGGATCGCTACATCACGGCGTGGGAGATTCGTCCCGGCGACCGTCAGGCCGTGCACCACATGCTCCTGTCCACACGCCCGTCGGCCGATCAGGTCGAGCAGCAGATAAAACGGCAGCAGCAGGCAATGCTCCAGCGGATGCTCGGCGCCCCGGCGGCGAACGGCGCGCCGCGCCCGCTACCACCCTTAGCCTTTGAGTGCTGTGTCGAGATCCCCGCAGGACAATCCGGCGGGCGGCCACTGCCGGTCGAGCAGCGCAAGCCGTTGGGGCCGAACTATCGACCGCGGCCGACCGGCTCGGGTGCCTCAATGGGCGGCTATTCGCCGGGCGGCGCGATCCGCCAGTTCCCCGAGGGCATGGCCATGCGCCTGCCGGCGGGACACTCGCTCGTGTTCCAGATGCACTACACCACCTACGGCAAGGCGACCACGGACCGGACGACGATCGGATTGAAGTTCGCGAAGACCCCGCCGAAGACCACTCTTAACACGCTGGCGCTGATCAACGCGTCGCTGTCGATTCCGCCGGGCGCGGCGCATCACCTCGTCGAGAACACGATGACGTTCAACCGCGACACGATGCTCTACAGCCTGATCCCGCACACGCACGTGCGCGGCTCGGGATGGCACTACGAGGCAACCTACCAGGACGGCCGCAAGGAAGTGATCCTGTCAGTGCCGAAGTATGACTTCGACTGGCAGCACGAGTACGTGTTCACCACGCCGCTCATGTTGCCCGCCGGCACGAAGCTCAACGCCAAGGCCTGGTATAACAACTCGGCCTCGAACAAGTCGAACCCCGATCCCAGCAAGCAGGTGACGTGGGGCGACCAGACGTGGGAAGAGATGATGTACACGAGCATCACCTTTAGCTTCGTCGCGGCGCAGGCACCGACAGCTGTCGTTAAACAGTAGTGAGGTCGCGGCTGTGATGGGTGGAGGCAACCCCTTCCTGGGGTTGCCTCCCTACTTGCAGTTATTGCGGCCAGCCCGCCTGAGGCAATCCCTTGAACACTTTCAACGCGGTCTTGTAATACACCTTCTTCAGCACATCGTCGGGCAGCGCCATCCCGTAGAGCTTCCAGAAGGCGTGGTAGTCGCGGTAATAGTCGAAGTACTCGTCCGCGGTTTCGAACACCCGCCAGTAGTACGGATACTCGTTGGGCTGGAACGAGTCCTTGCCGAACATGATCCGGTCCGCGTACTTCACGAAGAATTCGCGCGCGGCGCGCGGCTGGCGTCCGAGGTCGTAGAGGATCGCGCCGGCTTCAATCGTGACATTGGGGAACTCGTCGAGCATCTTCGACGCGCGCGCCAGGTCGTTGGCGTGCCAGCCGAAGTGAGCCGCGACAAAGCGCGTCTTTGGATGCTTGCGGAAGACGTTGTTCCGCTCGGTGATTAACTGTTCGAAGGTCACCTGGCCCGGCTGGTTGTTGCGCCGATCGGTGAACAGCGACAGCTCGAGCCATCGTTCGTTCTTGAAGTCTTGCGGCTGGAAGAACTCCTGCGGTTCGGCGGTGTGAATGAAGGCCGGCACGTCCAGCCGCGCGAAGGCCGCCCACAGTGGATCCAGTTCTGAGTCGTCGACCTTGAGGCGCGAACCATCGGGTTTGGTGGTGCGCAGACCAAACTGCTTGCCAACCTCGCCGACGCCAATCGCGCCGGCCTTGATGTCGGCCTCGAGTTGCTTCGCGGCGCGGTCGCCCCAGTCGGGACCGACGTTCCTGAAGTCGATGCCGGCGAGCACGCGAAAGCGCTCCTTGTGCGGGCTCGCGTTGAGGGCTTCGAGCGTGCGCGTGAGCCGCTCGCCCGATACGTTCTCGGCCACCAGCATCACTTTCAGGTTCAGCGAATCCATCACGCCGATGACACGGTTGATGGCGTCGGGCGTGGTGAGGTTACCCGGGTGGCCGTGCACGTCGACCGCCGGAAACCTGGCCTTGGGCACCTTGTGTTCCGCCGTGACTAACGTGGATCGCGGGCGGTAGTCGAGAATGCTCGGCGGCGGCTCCGAGGGCGGCTGGCAACGACCTGGCCTGACCTCCGTGGTGCCGGGCGGGCAGTCCTGCCCGGGCGTGACCTGGGTGCCGCCGCGCATGCCCTGCGCAGCCATCGCGCCGCTGAGGGCGCCGCTGGCGAGAAGAGCGACGATGATTCGGGATCTGTTCATGGATGACCGCTGGGTGTGACCGGGTTGCTTCACAATCTCACACTTACCCGCCCTGATCCAGCGCGGCCGGCCCTGGCCCCAGAAGCGCGGCCGAGTGCCAGCGCGAAGGGGGGCTTGGCTTGTACTGGGCGGTCGCCGGTCTGCTGATCGGTTTCGTCGTGGCCCAGGCCCCCAAGGTCGCGGCGCAGTGGGAGCGTGCCGTGGTGTTTCGGCTCGGCCGCTACACCGGGCTGCGCGGGCCCGGCCTGTTCTGGATTGTTCCGTTCGTCGAGACGCTGCCGGCCACGATCGACCAACGCGTGGTCACGACCGGCTTTGCCGCCGAGCAGACCCTGACCGCCGATACGGTGCCGGTCAATGTCGACGCGGTGTTGTTCTGGATGGTGCACGATGCCGAAAAGGCCGCACTCGAAGTGCAGAATTTCCGCAATGCCGTCAGTTGGGCGGCGCAGACCGCGCTGCGCGACATCATCGGGCGGACCTCGCTGTCGGACTTGTTGCGTGGCCGCGAACAGATCGAAGACGACCTGCAGCGGATCATCGACGCGCGCACCAATCCCTGGGGCGTGACGGTGCAGTCCGTCGACATGCGCGACATCGTCATTCCGGCCTCACTGCAGGACGCCATGTCGCGCGAAGCGCAGGCGACGCGAGAGAAACAAGCGCGCGTCATCCTGAGCCAGGCCGAGGTGGAGATTGCGCGCAGTTTCGCAACCGCGTCGCAGTCGTACCAGAACAACCCGGTGGCGCTGCAGCTGCGAGCCATGAACATGCTGTACGAAGGGCTGAAGGAACGTGGGGGACTAATGGTGGTGCCCAGTTCCGCCGTCGAATCGCTCGGCATGGGTGGACTGATGGGCGCCGCCGCGATGGGCCAGGCACACTTGGCTGCGTCGGCGAAGCCGCTCCCTCCAGGCCAGGACTGAGGCTGGTTGACCAACTTGACCAGACTGATGCGACGACGGTATCGTGGTCGGTATGGGGAAGCTGTTCAATCTCTACGAAGCGAAGACGCAGTTGTCGGCGCTCGTCGACGAGGCCGCGGCGGGCACCGAGATCATTATCGCCAAGGCCGGCAAGCCCTTGGCGAAGCTCGTCCCGTTTCGTGAGTCTGCGCGGCGCAAGCCGGGACGGGCGAAAGGCCTGGTGTGGATCAGCGACGACTTTGATGCTCCGTTGCCGGCCGACTTGCAGGCGGCGTTCGACGGCGACTCGGAATGAGGCTGCTGCTCGACACGCATGTCGTGCTGTGGTGGCAGACCGACGACCGCCGGCTGGGGCGCGAAGCTCGCCAGGCCATTGCCACGGCCGACATCGTGTGGGTGAGCGCGGTTTCGGGATGGGAAGCCTCGATCAAGGCCGCCCGCGGACGTTTGCGGCTCGACGAAAAGTTTCGGATGCTCGTGGCGGCCGACGACTTCACCGAGCTGCCCGTTTCGTTGGCCCACGCGGAGCGGCTGCTCGACTTGCCTCCGCATCATGCCGATCCGTTCGATCGCCTGCTTGTCGCCCAGGCCCTGGTCGAGAAGGCCACATTGGTCACTCACGATCGCGCCATCGAACCGTACGGCGCGCCGGTCATCTGGACCTAGGGATCACGTGAACTCCGGCTGAAGCCGGAGGGCTACATGACCGCGCCGGCGTAGCGGAGCTGCTCGATCTCGTCGTTGCTGTAGCCGGCGTTGGCGAGCACATCGTCCGTGTGTTCGCCGAGCATCGGCGCTCGCCGATGGGGGTCGAGCGGCGTCGCCGACATCTTGATCGGAGTACCGATCGTCCGCAGGCGCCCGAGCGTGGGATGGTCAACCTCCAGCGTCATCTCACGGGCGACGGCTTGCGGCGTCGCCAGGGCGTCTTCGTAATTCAGGATCGGTCCGCACGGAATACCTGCCGCGTCCAGGCGTTCGAGCCAGGTGGCGCGGGTGGCCGTGGCGGTGACCTCGTCGATCAAGGCGGCGAGTTCGGACCGGTGCTGCACGCGCAGATGGTTGGTTGAGAATCGTGCGTCGGTGGCCCATTCGGCATGCCCGAGCACGGTGGTCAGCTTGGCGAAGTTGCGATCGTTGGCCGCGCCGATGGTGAGGTAGCCGTCCGAGCATGAGAACGCCTGGTAGGGCGCCGTCAGTCGATGCGCAGATCCGATCGGCCCCGGGATGTGCCCGGTCGTGACGTAGTCGGTCACCTCCCACACGGATAGCGCCAGGCCGGCATCCACCAGCGACGTGTCGATGTGCTGACCACGGCCCGATTGCCCGCGGTGATGCAGCGCGCCAAGGATGCCAATTGAAGCAAAGAGTCCGGCGCCCAAGTCGGTGAGCGGCACCCCCGTCTTGACCGGCGGCCCGCCCGGCGTGCCGGTGACCGACATGATGCCCGACAGGCCCTGCGCGATCAGGTCGAAGCCGCCCTTTGACGCCCACGGCCCGGTCTGGCCGTGCCCGGAGATGGAGGCGTAGATGAGTCGCGGGTTCTCGGCCGACAAAGTCGGGTAGTCGAGGCCCAGCCGGGTCATGACGCCGGGCCGGTAGTTTTCGACCAGGATGTCGGCGCCTCGGGCCAGGTGCGTGAAGACCTCGCGGCCCTTGTCTTTCGTGAGGTCGAGCACAATGCCAAGCTTGCCGCGGTTCACGGCGTTGAACGCGGCACTGTCGCTGCCCTTGGCGCCGGCCATCACCCGCGTGGAGTCGCCGGCCGGTGGCTCCACTTTGATCACGCGCGCGCCCATGTCCGCCAGTAACATCGCGCAATACGGGCCGGCCATGACCTGCGTCGTATCGAGAACCATTATGCCTTCGAGCAATCTAGTCTGGGACATCAACGGATCCGTCGGAGTGGTGACCTTCAATCGCCCCGAGGCGCGCAACGCGCTGACGTGGGACATGTACGACGCACTCGTCGCGGCGTGCGAGACGGCCGAAGCGACCGGCGACGTGCGTGTGCTCATCATACGCGGAGCCGGGGGCGCCTTCGCGGCCGGTACCGACATCTCCCAGTTCCGCGAGTTTGCGAACGGCGATGCCGGCGTGGCGTACGAGCGGCGCCTGGACGCGGTGATCGACCGCATTGAGCGCCTGGGCATTCCGACCATCGCCGAGGTCGACGGCGCCGCGGTTGGCGGCGGCTGCGCGATCGCCATGGCATGCGATCTCCGCATGTGTTCCGAGCGCGCGCGCTTCGGCGTGCCGGTGTCGCGCACTCTGGGCAATTGCCTGTCCATGGCCAATACGGCGCGAATGGTGGACCTGCTGGGCCTTTCCGCCACGCGAGACCTGCTGCTGACCGGGCGGCTGATTGATGCCAACGAAGCCTACGCCCGCGGCGTGGCCCACGTGGTGCTGCCGGTGGACGAACTCGAAGCCGCGACCATCAAGGTGGCGGTCGAGTTATCGACCCGCGCGCCGAGCACGATCAAGGCGACCAAGGCGATGCTCTTGCGGCTGCGCGATCACCGTCGCCCTCCCGCCGGGTCAGCCGACGACATCCTGCGCGCGTGTTACGGCAGCGCTGATTTCAAGGAGGGCGTCGCAGCCTTTCTGGAACGCCGCAAGCCTCGTTTCTGGGCCTGACCCCGTTTGCGCGTCCGCCAACTTGCCACCAGCCCCCAAACCGCGCTACCCTGCCACCTCCTTCACCATGATGTTCCGGAGGTTTCGATGAGCAGAAAAATTGCTACGGCCGTGGCGGTTCTCGCCCTTGCCGGACTGAGCGGCTACTGGCAAGTGGCGGCGAGCCAGGGCAAATCTCAGGCAGAACTGAGAAAGCCATTTGTCGGGAGCTGGCGGCTGGTGTCGATCGAGGGCGGCAACAATCCGACCACTCGTGGATCCAAGCCCACGGGCATCATCATGTACGACGCCCATGGCAACATGGCCGCCCAGATCCAGCCGGATCGGCAGCGGCCGACGTACACCGGGACTCCGAGCCTCGAACAAATGGCCGAACGGATGCGCGGCTACACCGCCTACTTCGGCACTTACACGATCGATGAACAGGCCGGAACCGTGACGCACCACCGACAAGGGATGTTGGATGCGGGCGCGGTCGACTTCGTCCGCAAGTTCGAGCTCGCGCCGGGCGGGAATCGCATCACGCTGACGCCGGTTGGCGCCACGGGCACCCCGACGCACCTGACATGGGAGCGAGTGAGATAGTTCGACGAACTATTTCGGCGACTTCTTCGCCGCCGTCTCGGCGGCGGTCTTCTCCTCTGCCCGGTGTCCGCGCAGGATGCCTTCGAGCCCGTAGTTGGCCTCGTGGCACGCGTATTCGTAGATCTCGCCGTCGCTGCGCCGCACCGGCAGCTCGATGGTCCACGGCTGCGTGAACGTGCTCGGGTCGTGCACCGTGACCCGATACGTGAGGATGTCCTGCGCCCTGCGCGTGAATCGCTCCACCAGACGCAGGCGGTCGGTCGATCCGCGGTAATTCGTCTGGTCGGTGAAATTCGTGGTCTCGACCACGAGCGTGTCGCCGTCCCAGCGTCCCACCGAATCGCCCATCCAGAAGCGGAGGTGGGCCGGCGGGTGGGGCCGGCCGTCAAGGGGAATGACGCGCGCGTCGTGGATCATCTCCGCGAGAATCACGACGTGATCCGGTGTCTGCACGATCTGGTAGTTGTTGTTGTAGACCTGCGGCAGCATGGCCGTCGGCACTCCGCGGGTCAGGCAGCGCTCCCAGAGATTCCGATCCTCCGGGTTGTCGGCGGGACCGCGCAACTTCCGGAGTTCCGCCAGCGCGGCCTGCCGCTGCTGCGCGTCCGTCGTCAAGGCGGGAACGCGGCCGTCGGGAGGATCGACGATTAGCGAGGTGCGTCGCGTCGGGACCACCCGGGTACCGCTGTCCCACCAGAAGTCGTTGTAGGCGCGCGCGACGTCCGCGGCGGCGTCGCCGGGGCGCTGGTCCCGGTTGGTGCGTTCAACGACCACGCGCTCGTAGTCCGCCGCTTCCGCCGCGGTGAAGGACTCTTTGCCGGCCAGCTCGGCGGGCCGCTCGAGCGGGGTAATGGTCGCGGTGGACCAGGTCCCCGACAGGTCGGCGTGGCCCCACGACGTGCGCGGCGTCTGCCACACCTGACCGGCGAGGCCCGGTTGCAGCGCCGGGACAAGAGCCATCACCAACAGGACCAAAAACGGAGCCGCGACGCGAGCCATAATCACCTCCGAAACGCGACGTGTTATTTCGTCCAGCCTAAGGGCCCCTAACTAACCTCCCGTATATACAGCCGCCGCAGCTGCGGCGCAAGCGGTTTGCTCGATGCAGCTGGATGTCGGCCAGGAAGAGTGGCATTGGCCGTTGCTCACCGCGGACAGAAAGAGTTTCTTGTTGCCGGTCATTGGAGCCCGTTCCGTAATCGGCGTCAAATCTGCGGCCTAAAACAGCACCCAGCAGATTAGCGCGCCCACCACCATCATCGACAGGCCCCACGCCAGCAGCTGGTTGAACAGCTTCTTGGCGTCCGCTTCCGGCGGCAGCGCGGCGATGCAGAGCGCGCCGATCGTCGAGAGCGGCGACAGGTCGACCAGGTGGCCGCCGACATACATCGCCGAGGCGATGGCGAGCGGATCGGCGCCGCCCAGTTGCTGCGCCAGCGCCGGCACCGTTGGCAGGAAGGCCGGCAGTACGACACCCGACGTGCTGCTGTAGACCGACACCAGGCCAGTCACGAAGGCGATCGTCAGCGTGACGGTGCCCGGCGTCGAGATCTTCGCGAGCAGATCGGCAAACAACGCCATGCCCTGTGTTTTCTCCAGCACGCCAATCAAGACGGTGACACCGCACACCATGATGACGACGCCCCACGGCATCTTCTTGATGGCTTCCTTCTCGTTGCCGGCCCCAACCAGCGACAGCAACGCCGCGCCGGTGAGCGCTGCCATCCCGACTTGCATCTCGAACACCACCACCACCAGCACCAGCGTCGTCAGGATGGCGATCGTGATCCAGTGGACCCACTCGAACGGCTCGGTTTCCACCAGCTCGACGTCCCCCCGCGCGCCGGTTTGATCGCCCTGCGAAAGCTGCGGCTCGGCCGCGCGTCGCGTGAACAACTTCATCCCACCAAACAGGAAGTAGGCACCGAAGGTGACAATGGCGTGGGCGAAGAGGTTGTTGCCGTAGGTCTGCATCTCGTGGCCGCCCAGCCCAATCCGCTCCATGATGCCGTTGACGATCACACCGGTCGGCGCGAATGGTGACAGCGCGCCGGCCTGGGCGCCGTTGCCCACCATCAACGCCATCAGGAACGGCGGCACCGCCGCGCGCGCGCCGACCGCCATCGCCATCGGCGCGAGAATGGCGGTGGTGGCAATGTTGCCGGGCCCGATGCTCGACAGCGCCAGTGCGATCAGGAAAAACATCACCGGGATCACCCCGGCATTGCCGCGGCACAGGCTGACGGCTCGGGAGGCGAGGCGGCCCAGCGTGCCGTTAATGCCGGCCATCCCGAACAGCAGGGTCACCCCGACCAGAGTCAGGAACAGCTGTACCGGGAACGTCCCAATCACGGTGTTGAGCGGCATGCCGCCCAGATATACGCCCACGATCCACGCAAAGGCCAGCGACACCACGCCGACGTTCACGTTGGTGAGCATGCTGAGCGTGATGGCGGTCAGCAGCGCCACGAGCGAAATCCACGCGAGGTTCATCGAGTCTCCTCCAGAAGGGAACTGAGCAGGACGGCCGGGTGCACGGCGCGCACGCCGGTGAAGTGCGCCACCTGGTGCCGGCACGAGGTGCCGCCGGCGACGAGCGTGGATCGATCGTCGAGTGCGCGCGCCGCCGGCAGCAGCTTGCGTTCACCGATCGCCCGCGACACCTCGTAATGGTCGCGCGTGTAGCCGAACGAACCCGCCATGCCGCAACAGCCGGCCTCGAGGTCAGTGACTTGCGCCCCCGGAATTCGCGACAGCAGCGCCACGGCGGGCGCGGCCAATCCCATCGAGCGTTGATGACAGTGTGGATGCAGCTGCACCGTCGCCGGTCCGCTTTTGAGCCGAAGGTGCGCTCGTCCAGCCGCCAGCTCGCGTTCGAGGTACTCCTCGAACAGCACCGCGGCGCCGGCAATCACGCGGGCGCGGCGCTGCAACTCGCCCCGCAGCAGGCCGGGGGCGTCTTCGCGAACGGCAGACAGGCAACTCGGCTCGACGAACACGATCGCGGTGCCGCGTTCGGCCAGATCGTAAAGCGCGTGAACGTTTGCCGCGGCCTGCTTGCGCGCCTCTCGCAGCAGTCCTTGCGAGATCAAGGGCCGGCCGCAGCAGACATTCGGCGCCACCCTCGCGCCAAGACCGCACGCGTCGAGCACCGCCACGGCCGCCACCCCGATCTCGGGATCCTCGAATTCGGTAAACGTATCGACGAACAGCACGGCCTTCGGCGCGTCGATTGCCGACCGGCGGCCTGCCAGCCGCTTGCGAAGCGTGCGGCGAGTGAACCGCGGCAACTCGCGCCGGCGATCGATGCCAAACGCCGTCTCCGCCAGCCACTTTGCCGGCCTGCTGCCGGCAATGGCGTTCGAGAGCGGCGCCAGCCGGCTGCCCCACTCGGCAGCGGATCGCGCATGGCCGAAGATCTGCGCGCTGGCCGACCGGCCATGACGCTCCCAATAGCCGGCCAGAAACTCGCTCTTGAATTTGGCCATGTCGACGCCGACGGGGCATTCGGATTTGCAGGCGCGGCATTCGAGGCACAGGTCGAGCACCTCGCGCACGCCTTGATCCGTGAGCCCGGCCTCGCCCAGCCGGCCGCTGATCGCCAGTCGCAGCACGTTCGCACGCCCGCGGGTCGAGTCCGCCTCGTCGTGCGTCACCATGTACGACGGGCACATCGTCCCCTCGCGCTTCTTGCGACACAACCCGACGCCGCTGCACATCTCGACCGCACGCCCGTAGCCGCCATGTTCCGAGTAGTCGAAGAAGGTCGCCGGGCTGGGCGTCTGGTAACCGGCGCCAAACCGCAGGTGCGACGTAATCGGCGGCGTGTCGACGATGCGGCCGGGATTGAAGAGGCCGTTGGGATCGAAGGTGCGCTTGACCTCGCGGAACGCCTGGTAGAGTTCCGAGCCGAACATCCGCTCGTTGAAGGCGCCGCGCACCAAGCCATCGCCGTGCTCGCCTGACAGCGCGCCGCCGAACTCGAGCACGAGGTCGGCGACTTCGTTGGCAATGGCTTCGAAGGTGGCCACGCCCTGGGCGGTCTTGAGGTTCACGACCGGTCGCACGTGGAGGCAGCCGACCGAGGCATGGGCGTAGACGCCCGCCACCGTGTCGTGGCGCCGCACGATGCGCAAAAACCGTTCGATGTAGGCGCGCAGGTTTCCTGGCGCCACCGCCGTGTCTTCGACAAACGAGATAGCCTTGCCGTCTGACTTCATCGCTGTCGACAACCCGAGCGCGGCTTCGCGGAAGCTCCAGATGCGAGCCTGCGCCGCCGGGTCGAGCACCTGCCGGCACCGGCACGAGAAGCCTGCGCCCTTGAGATCACGCTCGACCGCCGCCATCCTGTCCTTCAGCCGATCGATGTGGCGTCCGGCTTCTTGACCACCAAAGCCTTGGCGAAGGTGGTCAGCCGGACCATCCAGATCGCCGTAAAACTCGACACACAACAGCGCCGATCCGTCGCGGTCGATCATCGAGCGCCGTTGCGCGTCGAGCACGGCATGGCCTTTGGCGTGACGAAGAATGAAGTCGTCCATCACTTCGACGGCGGAGGGACCGTGCTCGAGGATCAGGGGCGTGGCGCCGAGTGCGTCGAGCAACTCGTCGAACTCGACCGTGAGCACGGCCTTGCTCGCGGGCAGGGGCACCAGACTGATCTTCGCCTCGACGATGAAGCCGAGCGTGCCTTCGGAGCCCACCAGCATCCGCGTGAGGTCGACGGCGCGGTCCGGATGCACGAACTCGTCGAGGTTGTAGCCACCGACGCGGCGCAAGACTTTCGGGAACCGGCGTTCGATCTCGGCCGCGTGGCGCCGGCCAAGTTCCGGGACGCTTCGATACGCGCGGGCCTCAATGCTATCGCCTTGCCGTGCCTCGTCCAGCTGGGCAGCGGTCAGGGGCCGCAGGTGAGCGAGTCGTCCATCCGACAGCACCACCCGTTGCTCGCGGACGTGATCGATCGTCTTGCCGTAGAGCACGGAGCGGGCTCCGCTCGAGTTGTTAGCCATCATGCCGCCAATCGTGGCGCGGCTGGCCGACGACACATCGGGCGCGAAGCGAAGGTTGAACGGGCGCAACTCGCCGTTCAAGTCGTCAAGCACCACGCCGGGTTCCACGCGCGCCCACCGCTCGTCGGCGTTGATCTCGAGGATCCGGTTCAAGTGCTTCGAGGTATCGAGCACCAGCCCCGCGCCAATGGCCTGACCGGCTTGCGAGGTGCCGCCGCCTCGGGGCGTGATCGGCACACCATGCCGCGCAGCGATGTTCACCGCGTTCACTACCGCTTCGGCCGAGCGCGGGAGGACCACGCCCAACGGCTCGATCTCATAGACGCTGGCGTCGGTCGCGTAGAGCGCGCGCGAGATGCGATCGAACCGCACCTCACCGTCGATGACGGCTTCAAGTTCGCGTTGGAGGGCTAACATCTGTGTCTAATCTATGCCTAATCTGTGGCTGTCTTCAGTCTGTGGCTGTCGTCTGGTCTGTGGCCTACTGGCTCTTGCCGCGTGCGGCGATCGGCCAGACGCCTTCGACGCGGTCGCCGCGCAGGGCGTAGAGGTGGTCGTAGAGGTTGACCGTGGGGTCGCAGTGGGGCGGGATGAATTCGATCCGGTGGCCCACTTTGACCTCGCGCGGCGAGTCGGTGAGATTCAGCCGCCCGTGTTCGTCACCGGCCCAGCCGTATGTGACCCCTGGAAGATCCACGGGCTTGGGCGTGAATGGCCGGTCGGTAGAGAAGGCCTTGTAGCCGCCATCAACAATGGCGAAGCCGTGCGGCCGGGAGACGACCGTGGTCACCACGGTCAGTGCGTTCTTGAAGTCGCGATACTCGCGGCCGTCGGGCCCGCCAATGCGACCGTAGTCGAGGTCCATGAACACGAAGCTGCCCGGTTGAAGTTCAGTCATGCCCGGGTTCTCCGCGTCGAAGCGGTAGGTGCCGGTTGAGCCGCCGGTGACCATCGGACAGGGGATCCCGTCGCGCTCGATCAGGGCGCGCGTCTCAATGGCCTTGGCCATCGAGCCGTCGGTGCGCGCCCAGCGCGCCTCGAACGGCGTGGTGTGCGCCGCGTCGCCGTCGTACGACTGGAGGCCGACGAGAGTCAGGTGCGCCAGTGATGCGATGTTCCTCGCCAGTGCCAGCGCGGGCGGGCCTGGCAGCACGCCGGTGCGGCCAAAGTACAGGTCGATTGCCACTCGGACGTTCACACCCGCCCTTGCTGCCGCGGCGTTTAGCTCCCGGACATTGTCCGGATCGTCGACGCAATAGATCGTGTCAGGCGCGCGTTTGGCCAGCGCCACGGCGCGGGCAATCTTGTCCCGGCCGATCACCGCCGTCGTGATCAGCAGGCCTGGAATGCCGTGATCGGCGAACACCTCGGCCTCCGCGAGCCGCGCCGCGCAGCAGCCGATGGCGCCGGCGTTGATCAGCGCGCGCGCCACCTCCGGGCACTTATGGGTCTTGCCGTGCGGGCGGAACGCCTTGCCGCGGACCAAGAGGTGCGCCGCCATGGCCGTGATGTTGGACTCGAACGCGTCGAGGTCGAGCAGGAGGGCAGGAGTCGGGATGTCGCCACGAAATTGCATCGAGCGCGAATGCTATCACTGCTTCAGGGAGGTCGCAGAACTTGCCACATCTAAACGGCTTCAGGATCGCGCAAACTGCGATCCTGCCACCCGCCATTTCAGTAATCACGCGAGAAACCGGGCGGCATGGTGTTAGCACCACTCAGGTCGCCGCTGTCCATCGCAAGGAACTATACCCGCGGACCTGTCCACCGAAGCGCTTGGCGCGAAGGTGGACGATGTTAGGATGAGTCGCATGACCGGGCATCAGCACACAGACGACGCCGGCGGGTCGACGCGCAGGCTCACCTACGCTGACTTCCGCAGGTTCCCCAACGATGGGCGGCGGCACGAGCTCATTAATGGAGAGCATGCCGTGACCGCTTCGCCGAACAAACGTCACCAGCGGCTATCGGTGCGCCTGACGGTGGCACTTGGCGTCTTCCTGGACGCCAATCCGATCGGCGAGGTCTATCACGCTCCTCTCGACTGCGTGCTCAGCTTCTTTGACGTGGTGGAACCGGATCTTCTAGTAGTGACCGATGAGCAGCGCGAGATCCTGACCAAGAGAAACGTCAAGGGGGCGCCTGCCCTCGTTGTCGAGATCCTTTCAGACAGTTCGCAGGCGAGGGATAAGCGCACGAAGCGGGCTCTGTACGAGCGTGTCGGCGTGAAGGAGTACTGGGTGATCGATCCCGACACCGACTGTGTCTCGGTGTATCGCCGCGGCGCCGCCGGCCAGTTCCGTTTCCCCGAGACCCTGGCTGCGTCGAATGCAGACACGCTGATGACGCCGTTGTTGCCAGGATTCGGCCTCGACCTGGTGAAGTTCTTTCTTTAGACCTCGCCGGCGCGTTCGATCAACGGTCCCACCCGTCGAACTCGAGCCGGTTCGCGCGCAGCGCGTCGCGTACGACGCCGGGTAGTATGCCTGCGCGCCGCGCGTTCTCGAGCGCGCTGCGCATGTCCGCGGCGACGCGGCCGGCCTCGCGCTGAAAGGCCAGGAGGAACGATCCGCAAGAACCGCCTCCCACCTGCGCCGGCGTGATCGCGCGCGGCGAGAGCATCACGAACCACTCGTGACTGTAGGAACCGGCCACCGGGCTGGTGAAGCACGACTGGCGGAAACGCTGCCAGTCGTCATCGAGGGCGTCCGCGGCCCGCGAGACCTTGGTCACCGAGGCGAGAAAGGCGCGTTGGCCTTCGTCGAGCGCGCGTTCGGTTTCCGACTGCACGGCAGGCGAGAGCGCCTTCACCTCGTTCATAGCCAGGGGGGCCGACATCGACCCGGCCAGCCGCCCCTCGATGATGGCGCGGGCGTGATCGATGGCCACCGCGAAGTTGAGGCCCTGTTGATCGCGGTAACCCATGGTGGTGATGCCGATGGCAACGCCGTGGCGATCGAGCAATGGGCCGCCGCTGTTGCCGGGGTTGGCCGCCGCGTCGGTCTGCACCAGCGTGGCGCTGCCCGATCGGCGGACACCGCTGACAATGCCGCGCGAGACGCTGTTCTGGAGCGTGCCGAGCGCGGAACCAATGATGAAGACTTCCTGCCCTGGCCTCAGCGTATCGGTCGATCCCATGGGGATGACCACCTGGCCCGGGGCGGGCGCCATCACCTTGAGGATGGCGATGTCGAACGCCGCGGACTTCAGGTCGACTCGCGCCGACACGGTGGTGCCGTCCATCTGCCGCAGCTTCACGAACCCATCGTCTTTCACCACGTGGACGTTCGTGATCACCGTGTCGGGCCGCACGAAGAAGCCGCTGCCGCGGCCCGACGAAGTTTCGACGAGCACGACGGCTGGCATGACGCGGTCGACGACATC
>SHUG01000160.1 GCA_009694735.1 Acidobacteriota bacterium
GTACCTTCGAGGCCCAGAATTTCCGTTGAGATGTCGTAGCCGTAAATTCCGCTGCGCGTCAGATCGACGACGCCGAGCTTGCCGCTGGTAAACGTCAGGCTGGCAATCGCATTGTCGATGTCGCCGACGGTGGCCAACTCCGGGTAGGCAATGGTGGCACCGATCGCCGACACCGTTCGCACCTCCCCCATGAACCAGCGGGCCAGATCGAAATCGTGGATGCCCATGTCGATCAGCATGCCGCCGCTGCTCGCGGGATTCGCGTATTCGAGACTGGGACGGAACGGATCCCGCGAGGTGGCCTTGAAGACCAGCGGTTGCCCGATCCGGCCGGCATCGATCTGCTTCTTCGCCGCGGCGTAGCCGGCGTCGAAGCGGCGCATGAAGCCCATCTGAAAGAAGATGCCCGATGATTCAATAGCGGCCTTCATCTCCGCGACCGCCGCGAGAGAGAGCGCGGGCGGCTTCTCGCAGAACGTCGGTTTCTTTCGAGCCGCCGCCGCGATCACCTGCTCGCGATGGATGTGCGTTGGCGTCACGATCACGATCGCGTCGACGTTGGGGTCGTCGATCATCGCGATCGGATCCGAGTACCAACGAGGCACATCGAATTCGGCGGCGACCTCCTCCGCCAGGTTGCCGATCGGGTCGGCGACCGCGACCAGTTTCGTTTCAGGAATCCGGCCTGCGAGGTCACGCGCGTAGACGCGCCCCAGGCGGCCGAGGCCAATCACTCCAACATTCAGTCGTGTCATCGTCTTTTTTTTGTGACCATTTCCAACTTGACCATGATGTCCGCCGGAAGCTTCTCGCCAGCCAACACTTTGACGGCGCTCTCGACGGCGATCTTACCCATCTCGTACGGGAACTGCGCGACCGACGCCGCCATGGTGCCCGCCTCAATCGCCTGCTTGGCATCGTCCAGTGCGTCGAACCCGATCACGCGAATCTTGCCGGTCTTGCCGGCGGCGGCAATGGCTTCGACGGCGCCGAGTGCCATGAGATCGCTGGCGGCGAACACCGTGTCGATGTCGGGGTGCGCTTGCAGCATGTTCTGGAACACGTTGAAGCCCTGGTCGCGCTCCCAGTTGGCGGGCTGCGACGCGGCGATCGTCATACCGGGCGCCTTCGCCATGGCGTCGCGAAAACCACGCAGACGCGAATCGCCGGTTTCGTGTCCGGGAATGCCTTCCAGAATTCCGACCCTCGCCTTGCCGCCGGTGGCAGTCACGGTGTACTCGCCCGCCAGCCTGCCGCCTTCGTAATTGTCGGAGCCGATGAAGGTTTGCGCGTGCACCCCGGCGTCGGCCGCGGCCTTCGCATCAAGCCGGGTGTCGACGATGACGATCGGGACGCCGGCGTCACGGGCCTTGACCAGGGCCGAGATAATCTCGCGCGAACCACTCGGCGTGATCACCAGCACTTTGATGCCGGTCTGGAGAAGATTCTCGACAATCTGCATCTGCTTGTCGACATCAACTTCCCGCTCGGCGGCCTGGACTTGCAGGTTGATTCCCAGGCGGTCGGCCGCTTCTTGAGCCCCACGCCTCATGTCGACGAAGAACGGGTGATTGAGCGTCTTGAGAACCAGGGCCACCGTCGGTTTATCGCCTGCGCCCGGCGCCGCCCGGTTACAAGAGAGCGGCACGAGCGCCAGTGAAAACACGAACAGCAGAATCAGTTTTCGCATGATGGAGTCCGTGCCCCTTGTCTTCATTCCTTGTGACGTTTGAGCATCGTATCCACCAGCACCGCACTCACGATCACCACGCCGATCACGATCTGCTGGAGGAATGACGATACACCAAGAAGGTTCAGCCCGTTTCGCAGCACGCCCATGATCAGCGCGCCGACCAGCGTGCCGGCCAGGGTGCCCTGGCCCCCCATCAGGCTGGTGCCGCCAATCACCGTGGCGGCAATCGCGTCAAGCTCGTACATCATCCCGGCAATCGGCTGCGCTGAGTTGAGCCTCGCCGTCAGGACGATCGCGGCGACGGCGCT
Source organism: Acidobacteriota bacterium (assembly GCA_009694735.1). GTDB lineage: Bacteria > Acidobacteriota > Vicinamibacteria > Vicinamibacterales > UBA2999 > 12-FULL-67-14b. The sequence goes on from SHUG01000160.1 coordinate 2,002, forward strand.
GATCAGGCCCGAGGTGCCATAAATCAGCGTCTTGTGAAACCGCACGGCCACGCCGGACAGCCGGGTGGCTTCTTCGTTGCCGCCAATGGCATAGACGTAGCGGCCGAAGGTGGTCCGCGTCAGGACGATGTGCGCCACCACGTAAACAAGAATCATCACCACAACGGGCGCCGGGACGAAGCCGATCGAGCCGGTGGCGAGTACTCGAAAGCCGTCATCGAAGCCGGATATCGGCCGTCCTTCCGTGAACACCAGCGCGGTGCCGCGGGCCGCGCTCATCATCCCCAGTGTCGCGATGAACGGCGGCAGTCCGCCAACGCTGACGAGCGCACCATTAAGCATCCCGCAGGCGGTTCCTGCCGCCAGGGCGGCGGCGAGCGCAACCGGCAGCGGGTAGCCGGTTTGCAGCATGGCGCCGAGCGCGACCCCCGCCAGCGCGACAATCGATCCGACCGACAGGTCGATGCCGCCGGAAATGATCACGAAGGTCATCCCGACGGCGACAATGGCGTTGATGCTGGTCTGTTGGGCGATGTTCAGCAGATTCGAGACCGTCAAAAAGTGCGGCGTCAGCGCCCACAGCACCGCGCACAAGACAGCAAGGCCGATGACGGTTCCGAACTGCCGCGCCCTCAGCATGCCAGTCCCAAAGCGGCACTGAGCACCCGCTCTTGCGTGGCGTCAGCGGCGCTGAACTCCGCCTGGATGCGCCCCCGGCACATCACCAGGATCCGATCGCTCATGCCCAGCAGCTCCGGCAGCTCGGACGAGATCATGATGATCCCGGCGCCCGATGCGGTCAGGCGGTTGATCAGGTGGTAGATTTCGACCTTCGCACCAACATCGACGCCGCGCGTCGGCTCGTCGAAAATGAAGATGCGCGCGTCGCCGGCCAGCCACTTGCCGAGCACGACTTTCTGCTGGTTGCCGCCGCTGAGGAGCCTGACTGGTTGCGTGGGCGTGGCCTTGACGCGCAGGTCTTTCACGATCGGCTCGGCGAAACGCTCTTCGCAGCCTCTCGGCAGGAAACCGGCGCGCGCCAGCTTCCGCCCGTGCGGCAGCGCCAAATTGCGCGCGACCGTCAGGCCGGCGACCAGCCCTTCGGCCTTTCGGTCCTCGGGGAGCAGGCCAATGCCCTGCCGGATGGCATCGGCGGGCGTGCGAAACTTGACGATTTGGCCGTGGCACACGACGCGGCCCGCGTCCGATCGATCGGCGCCCGCCAGCACGCGAGCCAGCTCGCTTCTGCCGGCGCCGAGCAGTCCGGCAATGCCGACGACTTCGCCGGAGCGCAGAGAGAAGGAGATGTCGCTCAGCGCTCCGCGCCGGCCGAGTTGTTCCACACGGAGGAGCTCAGCGCCGGGCGCGGTGCGCTGGCGGGGAAAGTGATCGCCGACCTCGCGATTGGCCATCAGGCGCACAAGCTCAGCGACGGTCACCTCCGACAAACGTTTGGTCGCCACCTGCCGTCCGTCGCGCAGCACCGACACGCGATGCCCGATTCGGTAGACCTCATCAAGCCGATGTGTGATGTAGACAATCGCGACTCCACCGGCGATCAGTCTCGCGATCAGCGCAAACAGCCGATCGACTTCTCGTGAGGTCAGCGCCGAAGTGGGCTCGTCCATGACGAGAATTTTCGCGACCTGCCCTGAGCCTGTCGAAGGGTCCTTGAGGGCCTTGGCAATTTCCACCATCTGCCGCTGTGCCAGGCTGAGGCGATGGAGAGGCGTGGCCGGCGCGAGGTCCATGCCCAGGTCGTTCAGGAGGCGGGACGTGTTACCGAACAGGCGCCGCCAGTCGATGACGCCGAGTCCGCGAGTCGGTGCCGCACCGAGAAAAATATTCTCGGCCACCGAAAGATGCGGGACCAGGTTGAGTTCCTGATAAATGACGCGGATGCCCAGCGCCAGGGCATCGCGAGGGCTTTGAATGTCGACGTCGCGGCCCAGAACACGAATCTCACCGGCGTCCTTCCGGTAGGCACCGCTGAGAATTTTCATCAACGTCGACTTGCCGGCGCCGTTCTCGCCGAGCAGCATGTGCACCTCACCCGCGTGGAGGGTGAGGTCGACGCCGTCGAGGGCGACGACGCCCGGAAACGCCTTGCGAATGCCGCGCATCTCGAGCACGGGAGGCTCGGCGGTGGTCATGGCACCGGAATCTCCAGCGGCGGACCGCCGGGTGTGAGCTCCGCGGATCCCTCCCACCGCAGCATGCCGCGGCCAGGTACGAAGCGTTCGTCGAGCGCGAACAGCGTGTTGAGACGAGTGAACCGTGCCGGTCCGGTGCTTGACTTGTCTTTGCGCGCGAACGCCTGGACGCGCACAGCGCGAATGTCGCGAGCCTCGCTACGTCCCGGCAGTGGGACTGCCGCTCGGAAGCAGCCGTCGCGCGTGATCCGGTACTCCGCCACACCTCGATCCGACGAGAGCCACTGATCGCCGACCCGTACTGAGAACGTCAGCGCGTTATTGCCGGCCACGCCGCATCCCTCGAGGTACGCGTAGCGTCGTGGATCCGGAATGGTTCCGGCGCCGGGCGGCGAGTCGGGCACGATCTTCCCTTCGCGCTTCAGCTCCTTCGCCATCACCTCGTAGGTCCAGGCATTGGCGTCCATCACCACTTCGCGCGACACCTCCGCCAGGGTGAACGGCATGGGCGCCGGCGCGTAGCGCACCGACGTGGCGCCGCTGTCGAGCACCATGTTGTTCTCGGTGCTCACCCAGAGGAGGGGATGACGTCCGAAGCGACGGCCTTTGAACGGCAGAATTTCATGGTCGGGCCCCTGCATGTCTTCGCTGAGAATGGCGCCGCTCCGATCGACCTCGACACTGTAGAGATACTCGATGTCGGTCGTGCGTCCCCAGGTCGCCATCAGGCGGTCGGCCGGCGTCCCACCATCCTCATTGGTGAAGATGACGCTGTAGCGGTAGCGGGTACCCTTTGAGCTGGGCTCGATCTCGTACCACATGGCCACCGGCACATCGGTGAAGCGTCCCACGGTATTGGGACGCGCGTGAATGATCGGTGCCAGCGAGACGGGCAGGAAGTTGGCGGCGGTGCCGGCCACCTGCTCGACCTGGACATTCTCGACCACGGCAGCGCTCTTGCCGCGAAGAGATGCCGCCGTCAGTTCCGGGTCTTCGTCGAAGGTCACGGTGTGCGACCCGGCCGCCACCGGTCCGAGCAGTACCCGATACTCGGCGAGCCCGCTGCGCACGACCGGTAGTCGCTGGACCTCGAGATCGTCGAGCTTGATGTTGATGACCACCGCTTCGCTGCCGGCCTGGTCCCAGGCGCAGGCGTCGCAGCGGACGGTGATCGCGGCGATCGCCTCGGCGGCGGCGACCGATTCGAACGTGATTCGCGCGATTGGAGCGATCGGCGCGGCCGCCCGCGCGCCGCCCCCCACGGCTCCGCCGCCGCCGCATCCGGCAACCAACAGGCAGGTTGCGATCAACGCCTCACACGAATAGTTCATTTTGTCGTGGCGGCGGAGTATAACACTGGCCATGCGCGTGCGATTCGAAGGCGTCTCCAAGCACTTTGGCAGCCACGCGGCGTTGCGAGATGTCAGCCTCGACGTCGAGCCCGGCGAGTGCCTGGTGCTGCTCGGGCCGTCGGGCTGCGGCAAGACCACGATGCTGCGACTGCTGGCCGGGCTCGAACGCCCGGATGCCGGCCGCATCTGGATCGGCGATCGAGTCGTCAACGACGTTGAGCCGGCCCAACGCGATATCGCGATGGTGTTCCAGAACTACGCGCTCTATCCGCATTTCACGGTCGCGGAAAACATCGCCTTCCCGCTGCGCGCCCGTGGCGGTCTCGCCGCCGAGGAGATCGATCGGCGGGTGCGGGCGGCAGCCGCCCGCGTCGCGCTCCAGACGCTGCTCGACCGCCGCCCGGCGCAACTTTCCGGCGGCCAGCAGCAGCGCGTGGCTCTCGCCCGCGCGATCGTCCGCAATCCGTCGGTCTACCTGATGGACGAACCGCTCTCGAACCTCGATGCCCAACTGCGGCTGCAAACGCGCACCGAGCTCAAGCGGCTGCACAAGGAACTGGGCACGACGATGGTCTACGTCACCCACGATCAGGG
>SHUG01000020.1 GCA_009694735.1 Acidobacteriota bacterium
CGGACTTCCGCGTCCGTCTTCAGCAGGTTCTTCACGTCGAAGGCCCCGAAGCCTGACGCCAGCGACCGTGCGAGCATGCGCTCGACGTTGCTGTTGACGACGCCTTCGAGGCTGACGTGTCCGCGGTTGACCACCACCCGAATCGGGGGGTTGGCCATTGACGCGTAGCTCCAGAACAACGAGTGGCTGTAGATGGCCCGCGCAATGCGAAACCGAAGCTCATCGTCAAACTGCGACACCGGCAGCACGCCGATCTTGTTGTCGACCGACAGAATGCCGTCGACCTTCCGTACGCGCTTCTCGATATCGTCGCGCTTGTAAGGCATGGTGACCCAGCCACTCAGTTGCACTTTGCCGTCGATCACCTCCGCCGAGATGCTGTCGAAGATGGTGAGTTGCGTGTAGCGATTGACCTGGTTGGCGATGTCGTTGAACACCTGCAGATCTTTGCGCTCGGCCTCTTGTCCGAAGACTGGCGCGGCGCCAAGAACCAACAGTGAGACGAACGCTGCTGCGATGACTGACTTCATGGTGGAACCTCCCCATATGACTTCTGACACTGCGAAACCTGTGCCATCACGGGGTGTCCACTTCAGCGGAATCCTCGAATCATGAAATCTTGTGATCTCTTGAGGTGTTGATCTCGTGATCGATTTGTTGATCTGGTGATCTGGTGATCTGGTGAGCGGTGTGTTGATGTGGTGATCTGCGGCGGTCTGCATCAACCGATCGTCAGATCGGTCACCCGATCATCCGATCGATAGATCAACCGCTCGATCACCACATCACCACATCAAGAGGTCAATAGATGTTGGGAGCGAAGCCCAAGAATCTATGGCGTAGCGACGTAGCCCTTTCGCGCGCGGACCTTGAGGGCCGGATCGCGCACTTCGACACGAATGGTGTGCCAGCGCCCGTCCTTGAGGCCTGGACTCGGATAACCGAGGTAGTACTGCTGGCTCAGCTCGTCGGCGATGCTCGCGACTGCCGGATCCAGATCGCGCGGGTCGCGCACAATCTCCGTGCGGCCGCCGCTGTCGTCGGTCATCTCGCGCAACGCCATCACGTTCAGGCGATCGCCGGCACCGCCGATTGAATACGTGCCGCCGCCACCGGTCGGTGGATACTGCGGCTGCGGCATCGGAATACGCCCACCGCCCCCGCGGCCGCCAGGGAACGGAAACGGAATCGGCAACCGCGGCCGTGGCTGCTGAATTGGCGGCGCGGGTCGCTGGAACGTCGGCTCACCCTGCCCGTCAATGCCGACCGCGTAGACCAGCACTTCGGTCTCGCGGATGACACGCTTGACGTCGGCAATGTCGGTGCGGCTGCTGGTGTCGTTGCCGTCGGAGATGATCACGATGGCCTTCTTGCGGTTCTGTCCGCTCTGCGCCATCGGCACGGCTTCGACCACGCCGTCGTACATCGCCGTGCCGCCATTGGGATGAATGCGTCCCACCATGGTCGCCAGCCGATCGCGATCGTTCGTCCAGTCAAGCACGAGATCGGCGTTCGCACTGAACCGGTACAGGAAGAACTCATCCAGTTCGTCGTTCATCAGCCGGAAGAACCGATCGATGGAACTCACGGCCGCCGACCATTTATCGCCAACCATGCTGCCGCTGGTGTCGACGACAATGCCCAGGCTCACCGGCGTGCGGTCGGCGTTGAAGTGCGAGACCTCGACCAGCTTGTTGTCCTCGTAAACGAAGAAGTCGTCCTTGGTCAGCCGGCCGGCGAAGCGGCCGGACCGATCGGTGACGGTCGCCGTCACGTTGATCAGCTCGACGCCGCTCTTGAAACGAAAGCCGTCCGGTTGCTGGGCGAACGGACTGACGCTCGCCAGTGCGAGTAGCGCCAGGGCGAGCACCCAAGTGCGTGGGCCTTGTCCGTGATCCCGGATCCCGGATCCCACCTTCGCCAAGGCTACGGCGGGCAGGCCCGGCTCCCGGCGCTTGTCGTTCGTCATGTCGCTCTCCATCACTTCAACGTCACGCTGACCGGCTGCCCGCCTTCGGCAGCCAGCGGTGTGGCGCCGCGCCGATCGATATGCGGCACCACGCCATCATCTGTCCGGAAGCTGACGCGATAGCGCGCCACGGTGGCCGGCGCGTCAAGCGAGACCACGAACGGCGATTCATCGCCGGCGCCGAGCTTCAGGAAGTCCACATCGGCCTTCGCGCTGGTGACAAACCCGCCAAGCCGATCGAACAGGAACACCACCGCTGAGAGACGCTCCACCGGTTTTGCTGCCGCCGGGTTGCGGACCAGCCCAGACACCGCCAGCTTCTCCTTCAGACGCTCGTGACGCAACGACACCAGTTCGAGTGGGCGGTTCGGACCCACAGCGGCCGCGCTCGTGCCGCGAGGTCCGGCCATCATCCACACCAGCCCGCCGAGCAACCCGATGCACAACACCGCCGCGGCGATCGCGAGCACACGCTGCCCTCCGCCAGTGTCCTGCCGCTGCGTGGTGGTCGCGCTCAGAAAGCCAGAGGAGTGCGACACTTCGCGCGCGGCCGGCGCCCAAGGCGCTCGCGCGAGGGGGATCGGCGCGTTGTCAGCGGCAGTAATCGATAGAGCTGCCACGCGCGCCGCGGATCGCCGCTTCTCGTCGCGTGCCAACCGCCATGCCGTCACGCTCATCACCAGCGCGACCACCAGCGAGATCACCGTGACGATCAAGAGGATGGTTTCCATAGATCAGTCCTGAGTCCTAGGTCCCAGGTCCTAAGACCCAGGTCCACACCACGCTATCGAAGCCTGAACTCGACGCCGACTTGCACGACGACCTCCACCGGCACGCCCTTCATGCGCCCGGGCGCAAAACGCCACTGGCGCACCGCCTGAACTGCGCGCTCGTTCAGCCCGCCGCGCAGTCCGCGAATCAACTTGACGTCGCCCACCGTGCCATCGCGCCTCACCACGATCTCGAGTTCGACTTCGCCTTCGATGTTCGCGCGCCGAGCCTCATCCGAGTAGTCGGCCTTCACTTCGCGCAGCAGGCGTGGCGGCTCGACGCCGCTCCCGGGCCGAAACGGTCCGCCGCCGGTGCCGCCGCCCGATCCGTCGCCGACGCCACTGCCATCACCGGCGCCAAGGCCCGTGCCTCGCCCCGTGCCGGCACCACCACCTGCGCCGGGTCCCTGGCTCGGCGGCGTCTCCGGTACTTTCGCGAGCACACCTTCGCGGGTCTCCGCATCCGCGGGCTTGGTCGCAATCGGCGCCATCACCGGCGGCAACGGCTTGGCTTCAAGCGGTGGCGGCGGTGGTTCGGGTGGCTTGGGCAGCGGTCGCATGGGCGGCGGCAGCTTGCGCGCCGGCAACGGACTGCTGATGCGCTCCACGCCCTTGCGGGCGGCCTTGGGGGCAGGCTTCTTCATCCTCAGCCCACCACCACCGCCACCACCGCCCGGCCCCGGTGAAACCAGGAAGACCATCCGGATCGGTTCCGGATCCTTCAGCAACTCAGTGCGCTCATCAGCCACGGCAAGGCCGAGACTGGCGACAAACAAAATAGTGGCGATGGCCAACCCGTGCAGGCTCGTGGAGACGACCAACGGGAGCGTCGTTGAGCGTTGCGCGCGCATGCCTTGCGCGAACAGCTCGCGCCCCAGACCGAGCTCCCCGGCAACGCCCACGGCCGTTCCCGCCTTGAGCGCGCGGACCGCGCGCACGGCTTCGCCTTGCGCGACGAAGTCTGCCAGCTCGGCTTGCCCGCCAATCGGCAGTTGCGCGGCGACCGACCGGATCTCGCCGCGTGCCAGAAGCTCGAGCACGCGCGCTTCCGACACTCCGCCCGCCGCCGCGATGTCGCGGGCCGTGTAGACGTCTGGAGGAAGGTTTCCAAGCATGGCTGCGGTTCGGGTAATGGCAAAAGCCTTGCCGTCGAGGCCGCTCGAGACGCTGGCCTCATGATCAGCCTTTTCGGCCAGTTTTCACGAAATCTTTGCAGTCTCGGCCCAGCTGGTTGTGGTGGTTTGGGGACGCCAGTGTCGCCTTTCATGGGCTACCATCCGCGCATGGGGCGACGAACGTTGGCCGCGCTTGCCACGCTGTGGCTGCTCTCGTCGGCGTCAGTGACCCTTCAGGAACCGGCGCCCGCGCCGTATCGCCTCGTTCGTGGCTGGGGCGCCTTGCCGGGCGGCGCCACGTGGGGCGAGGTTCCAGGCATGGCCATCGACGCCAAGGGCAAGATCTTCGCCTTCCACCGTTCCGAACCGCCCATCGTCGAACTCGATCGCGACGGCAAGATTCTCAAGATGTGGGGCGAGAAGTTGTTTGCGTGGCCGCATGGCATTCGCGTCGATCGGTTTGGCTTTCTGTGGATCACCGACGGACAGAATCGCAATGGCCTGGGCCAGCAGGTGTTCAAGTACAAGCTGGACGATGCGGTCGCTGAAGGTGTGGCGGTTGACACCGACGGTAACATCTACGTTGGAGAAACCGTGGCCGGCACCACCCTCACGGGCCAACCAGGCGGCCACATCGTCCGTAAGCTGGCCAAAGGAAAGTAGCGGTCGCCATGGTCATGAGCCTGCGCGTCGGTCATCGTCGATACGTGTTGGCATACGGCCTCAACACGATCGGCCGCGATCCCGAACCCACCGTCTGCCTCAACGACTCGAGCGTGTCGCGGGCCCACGCGCGGATCACGATCAAGGACGGGCAGGCCACGGTCGAAGATCTGCAGAGCAAGAACGGCACGACCGTGCAGAACCAGCCCATTGACGGGCCGACAGTGCTCGCCGATGGCGACGAGATCGAGTTCGGTCACGTCAAGAGCTGGTTCATCATCGAAGCCAGCGACGACCCGCCCACGACGACGCACCTATGAGTTGGGGCGGAGGCCTTCGAGAAAGCGGAAGCCGTCTTTTTCGGCGAGCAGCCGCGACGGTTTGAAGCCGGCCGCCGTCAGGTCGCGCAGCATGTCGTAGGCCCGCGGCCGCGTCACCGCGCCGCGGAACATCCCGCCGCCGAGTCCTTCCACCACCTCAATGCGTCCGCCCATGCGCACCAGGCGACGGGCGTCATGCAGGTAGTTGAGGCGCGCGGCGTCTTCGATGGCGGCAAAGCTGCCGTTGGTGTCGTCGATCACGATCATGTCGAACTGGTCGCTGTCGAACGGCAGGGTGCGGCCGTCGATCGGCCGCACGTCGATCAGCGCGCCGACCTTGGCGCCCACCGCCGCCGCGCGCTTGGCCGACGCCGGGTCGGACGAGGCCACGGCCGCCGCACCGCTCAGCCCGACCTTGGCAGCCAATCCCGAGAGCAGCGCGCGATCGTGGCAACCGACCTGCAGAAAGCGCTCGCCCATCCGCACGCCGGTCATCGACACTTGCAGCGGATCCATCGCGCGGGTCTGGCTGGCTTTGAGCAACCGGATGAAGATGCCGATCATGTGCCTCCATGATAGCCTCTCGCGCGGAGGACCCATGCGCCCACGCCGCGTCCCATTGATCGCGCTCCTGATCGCTGTGATCGCCGCCGCCGTGCTCGCGCTAGGCGACCAGAAAACCTGATATATTTCCAAGGTGAAACAACCCTTGGAAATCGCACCTGCCCAAGGCAAATTGGGCATCCTGCTCGTCGGGCTCGGCGCGGTCAGCACCACCACGATCGCCGGCGTCATCGCCATCCGCAAGGGCTTGGCGAAGCCGATCGGATCGCTCACGCAAATGGGCACCATCCGCCTCGGCAAGCGCGCCGACGGCCGCTCCCCCAAGATCAGCGAGTTCGTGCCGCTGGCCGACCTGAACGACATCGTGTTCGGTGGCTGGGACATTTTCGAAGAAGACTGCTACGCCGCGGCCTGCACGGCCGGCGTGCTCGAGCGCCAGTTGCTTGATTCGATCCGTCCTGAGCTCGAGGCCATCAAGCCGATGTCGGCGGTGTTCGATCAGCGCTATGTGAAGCGGCTGTCGGGCCCCAACGTCAAGAAGGGCAAGAACAAAAAGGACCTGGCGGATCAGCTGATCGCCGACATCCGCGCCTTCAAGGCACAGCACAACTGCGCGCGCCTGGTGATGGTGTGGGCCGGCAGCACCGAAGTGTTCATGAAGGAAGGCCCGGTGCACCAGTCGCTGGCTTCGTTCGAGAAGGGCCTCGAGCTCGGCGACGACACGATTCCCTCGAGCATGGTGTATGCCTACGCCGCGCTGATGGAAGGCATTCCGTTCGCCAACGCCGCGCCGAACCTCACGGCTGACATTCCAGCCATGCTGGAACTGGCCGCGAAGACCAAGGCGCCGATTTGCGGCAACGACATGAAGACCGGCCAGACGCTGATCAAGACGATCATCGCGCCGGGCCTCAAGGCGCGCCTGATCGGCGTGAAGGGCTGGTACTCCACCAACATCCTCGGCAACCGCGACGGCGAGGTGCTGGACGATCCGGAGTCGTTCAAGACCAAGGAAGAGAGCAAGAAGTCGGCGCTCGACTACATCTTCCAGCCTCACCTCTATCCGGATCTCTACAAGGACATCTCGCACGTCGTCCGCATCAACTACTACCCGCCGCGAGGAGACAACAAAGAGGGCTGGGACAACATCGACATCGTCGGTTGGCTCGGCTACCCGATGCAGCTCAAGATCAACTTCCTCTGCCGCGACTCGATTCTCGCGGCGCCGATCGTGCTCGACTCGGCGCTGTTCCTCGATCTCGCCAAGCGCGCGGGCCGTGGCGGCATCCAGGAATGGCTGTCGTTCTATTACAAGGCGCCGATGCACGCGAAGGATCTCTATCCCGAGCACGACCTCTTCATCCAGTTGATGAAGCTGAAGAACACGCTGCGCCACCTGATGGGCGAAGAGATGGTGACCCACCTCGTCGAGGACTACGACTAGGGGTAACGTTCCCATGGCGCCGGGCCGATAACCCGTGTTGCCATGCACCCTTCGATGCAGCCGTACGAAGCCTTTTTCGGCTTCGTCGAGCGGCCGTTCAGCCTGACGCCGGACCCCAAGTACTACTTCCGGAGCCGATCGCACGGCCGTGCCTTCGATGCGCTGTCGGCCGGCATTGGCCGGCGCGAGAGCCTGCTGCTGGTTACCGGCGATCTGGGCGTCGGCAAGACGACGTTGTGCCGCACCTTCGTGGCGCTGCTCGAACGCAAGACGCGGGCGGCGCTGGTGGGCAACTCGCTGTTATCGCCGGAGGACCTGTTACGGCTGCTGTTGCAGGACCTGGGCGCGATTGCGAAAGACGAAGTCCGCGACGGCCGGCTGGTAGGCGCCACCCGCGCCGAGCTGCAGCAGATGCTCGACGAGTTCCTCATGCGCCTGCGCGCGAACAACGACGGCGCGGTGCTAATCATCGACGAAGCGCACAGCCTGCCGTCGGCGACGGTCGAGCAGATCGTGCAGCTGGCCGCGCTCGAATCCAATCGCGACAAGGTGCTGCAGATCCTGCTCGCCGGCCAGCCGGCGGTGACCGGTGGTCCGGCGCTGCCGCGGGCGCTGGACGAGCGGCTGGCCACCCGCGCCCGGCTGCTGCCGCTCGAGCGCGATGAGTGCGAGCGATACGTTCACCATCGCCTGACCATCGCCGGCGGCGCCAGCGTCACCTTCAGCCAGCGGGCGATCGAGGTGATCTACGGCTTGTCTGGGGGCGTGCCGCGTCTCGTCAACCTGCTGGCCGAGCGTGCGCTGCAAGAGGGCGCGGTGCTTGGCGCCCGTCGCATCGAACCCGACATGATCGAGTCGGCGGCCTCGGCGTTGCAGCTGCTGCGATTGCGTCCGAAACGCTTCCGCTGGTTCGGCACGAACGCCAGATAGTTCAACCACAAGGGTTCGATCCAGAACCCTCGTCGTATACTCGTCCAATGTCCGACCCTGTTCCTCCAGAAATCGAAGCGCTTCTTAAAGAGGAGCGCTGCTTTCCGCCTCCCGCCGCATTTGCCGCGGCAGCGGTGATGAGCGATCCGGATATCTACGCGCGGGCGGCCAGGGATCCGGAAGCTTTCTGGGCGGGGTTTGCGAAGGAACTCGACTGGACCGCGCCATGGTCGAAGGTGCTCGACTGGAACCCGCCTGATGCCAAGTGGTTCGTGGACGGAAAGATCAACGTCGCCGCCAATTGCCTGGATCGCCACGCGCGGTCGTGGCGCCGCAACAAGGCCGCGTTCATCTGGGAAGGCGAGCCGGGCGACCGCCGCACGCTGACCTACTTCGATCTGTATCGCCAGGTCTGCCAGTTCGCCAACGTGCTCAAGTCGCTGGGCGTGAAGAAGGGCGACCGCGTTGCGCTCTACCTGCCGCTGATTCCCGAGCTCGCAATCGCGATGCTGTCGTGCGCCCGCATCGGCGCCGTGCATTCCGTGGTGTTCGGCGGCTTCAGCGCGGAATCCCTCCGCGACCGGATCAACGACTCCGCCTGCAAGGTGCTGGTGACCGCCGACGGCGGCTACCGGCGTGGCGGCATCGTGCCGCTCAAGCAGGTCGCCGACGAAGCGCTCGAAGACACACCGAGCATCAACCACGTCGTCGTGGTTCAGCGCGGCTTCGCCGACATCCCGGTGCACATCACGGAAGGCCGCGACCACTGGTATCACCGTCTGATGCAGGACGCGTCGTACGACTGTCCCGCCGAGCCGATGGACGCCGAGGACATGCTCTATATCCTCTACACCTCGGGCACGACCGGCAAGCCGAAGGGCATCGTTCACACCACCGGCGGCTACCTGGTGGGCGCGTATGCGACCACCAAATGGGTGTTCGATCTCAAGGAAGACGATGTGTATTGGTGCACGGCTGACATCGGCTGGGTCACCGGCCACAGCTACGTGGTCTACGGGCCGCTCGCCAATGGCGCGACGGTGGTGATGTACGAGGGCGCACCCGACTGGCCGAAGAAAGATCGCCTGTGGGAGATTGTCGAACGCCTGGGTGTCACCATTTTCTACACCGCGCCGACGGCGATTCGCGCGTTCATGAAGTGGGGCACGGATTGGCCCGCGCACCACGACCTGTCATCACTGCGCCTGCTTGGCTCTGTCGGCGAGCCGATCAATCCCGAGGCGTGGATCTGGTATCACCTCCACATCGGCGGCAGCCGCTGTCCGATCGTCGATACCTGGTGGCAGACCGAAACCGGCGCCATCATGATCACGCCGCTGCCGGGCATCACCAAGACCAAGCCGGGCTCTGCGACGCACGCATTCCCCGGCATCAGCGCGGAGATCCTCACCGACAAGGGCGAGCACGTGCCAGTGGGCGGCGGGCTCCTCGCCATCACCAAGCCCTGGCCCTCGATGCTTCGCACCATCTACGGCGATCACGAACGTTACCAGACGCAGTACTGGAGCCGGTGGGGCAAGGACATCTACTTCACCGGCGACGGCGCGAAGAAAGATGATGAGGGCTATCACTGGCTGCTTGGCCGCGTCGATGACGTGCTGAATGTGGCGGGCCATCGCATTGGGACGATGGAGGTCGAAAGCGCACTGGTCGACCATCCCAAGGTGGCTGAAGCGGCGGTAGTGGGCCGCACGCACGAGATCAAGGGCCACGCCCTGGCGGCGTTTGTCACCGTCAAGGAAGGCGTGAAGCCGTCCGAGGATCTCGCCGACGAGTTGAAGCGCCACGTCGCGCACAAGATCGGCGCCATCGCGCGGCCCGACGACATCATCTTCTCGGCGGACCTGCCGAAGACCCGGTCTGGAAAGATCATGCGACGCCTGTTACGCGACATCGCCGAAGGCAAGGCACTCGGCGACACCACGACACTCGCGGATCCGTCGGTCGTTGCGAAGTTGAAGGAACAGTACGAATCGCAGGAATAACTACCTGCGCGCCCAGTTCACGGCGCGCTAGCTGACGGAATCGGGGCCGCGGCGGGCGGCCGACAGGGCTTCGATCGCTGCTCGTTCGAACCGCACGTGGCGGCCGGCCGTAACCGGCTCGAGCTGGCCTCCGGCGACCAGCGACTCAATGCCTTCGCGAGTAGTGCCAAGGCGCTCGGTCGCCTCTTCAATCGAGATCAGCCGCGGCAGCAGCTCGACCTGCTCGACGCGGTTGCCCACCTTCGCGCGGTCGAGCGCCGCTTCGGCTTCGGCCTGGAAGCGCGCATGGTCGATCGGTTCGCCTTCGAGCGCCCGCACGCTGGTCACCGCGACGCTCACGGTCACCGCCACACGCTGATCCGTGCGGTAGTCGCGGAACGTCAGCCGATCCTCCACCATGGCGCGAGTGCGATCGGCCAGCGTCAGCGCATCGGCCGGGGTCGTCTCCGGCAGCAGCACCGCGATCGTGTCCTCGGCGTAACGCACCACCCAGTCGTGCTGTCGGAAGTGGGTGCGCAGCAGGATGCCCATGCGCTCGAGAATGCGGTCGCCGACGTCGTAGCCGTGGGCACGGTTGATGCCCGAGAGGTCGTCGATGTCGATCAGCATCAGCGACAGCCAGTGCTCGAAGCGTTCCGCGCGGCAGCATTCTTTCGGCAGCACCGCGTCGAGTACCGGACGCGTGTGCAAGGTCGTCAGGGCGTCTTCGATCGACGACCGCAGCGGCATGTAAACCGAGCGCGTGGTCCACGCCGCGAGCAGATCGAAGGCGGCCCGCCGGACAATTTGCGCCGCTTGCGGCCACGGTTCGGTGTTGGCGCCGACGCGCTGGTCGAGCGACAGCTCGTCGATGCCGGTGGTCATGGCAAGGTGCACGAACATGAACAGCTGTTCGGGCGAGACTTCGCGTTCCGCCACCACTGTTGAGAGTTCGCTGGTGCCGGCGCCGCGCGAATCCAGCCGGCCTTCGATGACCGCGTCGCACAGCAGCAGCGTGACGAGATTGCCGAGCCGGACGCAGTAGTCGGCGTCGAGGCGTCGCGACCCGCTGGATAGCGGGAAGGTCGCCACGGTGGCGGCCACGATCAGGTCGCGCCGATCGGCCAGATGATGTGCCACGTGCCGCCGCAGATCGACCTCGATCTCCTGGCCGACCCCGCTGTCTTCGCTGTTGATGTCCACGCCTGCCTGATGCACAGGGTAACTCCACTCGGCCCTATGGCGGCAACCTCATCTTGGCCGAAAGACTTTAGGGGATGTTCCAACGACACTGCCGGGGTGCGCGGAATTGCCCGGACCCGCAGCAAATGGCGCTGCGGCCGAGGTTTTGTCGGTCATACTACTTTTCTATAATGGCCACTGGCGCTGACGGATCTGTCTCCGGCAGACACAAAGGGGAGAATGCGCAAGAAGCTTGGTGAGTGCCTGATTCAGGCCGGCCTCATCACTGAAGAAAACCTGCAGTCTGCTCTTGCCGAGCATAAGCGCACGGGCGAACGGCTCGGCGCGGTAATCGTACGCCTAAACCTTGCCACCGAGCGACAGATTGCCAAGGCTTTGGCCTATCAGCTCGGCTTCCCTTACCTCAATCTGGCCGAGAATCCGCCCGACATCGCCACTGTCACGCTGATTACGAAAGACGTCGCGCTCAAGCGGTCGTGTGTCGCGGTTCGGCTCGACAAGAACCTGCTGACCGTGGCGATGGCCGATCCCCTGCTGTTCAGCCTGGTGCAGGATCTCGAGTTCCAGACTGGCTATCGCATCAAGCAAGTGGTGGCGACGCGCGCCGACATCCTCGAAGCCATTGCCGCGGGCTATCCCGACAAGGCATTGATGCGCACCGCTGGCCCGCAGGCCAACGTGCCGGCGCCTCGCCCGGCGCCGCGCGACACGCAGGCTGCCGGCGAGTCTGCACTCATGCGGCGGCCCGACGAGGACGGCTACGAGCCGATCGCCGGCTTGAAGGAGCGCAGCGAGGCAGCGCCGATCATCGACCTGGTCGACCTGGTGGTGAAGAGCGCCATCAAGGCCGGGGCCAGTGACGTGCACGTCGAGCCCATGGAAAAGGGCGTGCTGATCCGCCACCGCCTCGATGGCCTCTTGAAGGAAGTGATGGACCTGCCCAAGTGGGTCCACGAAGGGCTGATCGCGCGCCTGAAGATCATGGCGGGCATGGACATCGCGGAAAAGCGCCTGCCGCAAGACGGCCGCGTCCGCGTCGCCACCGAAGAGGGCAAGAACGTCGACTTCCGCGCTTCCACGCTGCGCACGCTGCACGGCGAGAAGATGGTGCTGCGCATCCTCGACCAGAACCGCGGCGTGCCCCCGCTCGAAGAGTTGGGCTTCTCGGCCTCGGCGCTGAACGATCTCCGCGGCTTCCTCAAGTCCAAGCACGGCATGATCCTGGTGGTCGGCCCCACCGGCAGCGGCAAGACCACCACTCTGTGTTCGGCGCTGATGGCCCTGCAGTCGGAGCGCACCAACGTCATCACGATCGAAGACCCAATCGAGTACCAGCTCCCCGGCATCAATCAGACGCAGGTCAACGAGAAGATCAAGCTCACGTTCGCCACTGCGCTGCGCTCGATCCTCCGCCAGGATCCGGACGTGATCCTGGTCGGCGAGATCCGCGACAACGAGACCGCGCGCATCGCCATGCAGGCGGCGCAAACCGGCCACCTCGTCTTGACCACGCTTCACACCGACGATGCGCCGTCAGCGATCACGCGCCTCATCGACATCGGCGTCGAGCCGTACGTGATCGCGTCGGCCACCATTGGCGTCGTGGCGCAGCGGCTGGTGCGCCGCCTGTGCACGGCGTGCCGCCGGCCGTACACGCCGCCGCCCGACACGCTGCGCGCGCTCAACATCACCGAAGCGGAAGCCACGAACATCCCGTTCTATCGCCCGGTCGGTTGCGACGCGTGCCACCACACCGGCTACAAAGGCCGCATGGGCATCTACGAGGTGATGAAGATCAGCGCCCGCATCCGCCGCATGATCGCGCAGCGGGCATCGGACGACGCGGTGCGCGAGGTGGCGCAATCCACCGGCATGCTCGCGCTCGGCGACGATGCGCTGGCCAAGGTGAAGGCGGGTCTGACCACTGCCGAGGAGTTGCTGCGGGTGGTCACGGAGGTGCGCGAGGTGAGCAGCGTCTGCCCGGGCTGCATGGGCCCGGTGGCGCTTGATTTCGTGGCCTGCCCGAGTTGCGGCCGCCGGCTGAGTGGCACCTGCCTGGGTTGCTCCCGGAGCCTGCAGCCGGGGTGGACGTTCTGCCCGTACTGCGCACGCGGCACCGAGGCTCGTAGCGAGCGGCGCTTGCGGGAACGCAAAGTCGCGCGCGAGTTGCCTCCGGCCATGACTAACGTCACCGAGTTCAAGAAGGGCATGCCCTGAAGACCCACTACGACCTGTTGAGCCTCGAGCCCAACGCCGATGCCGACACCATCAAGAAGGCCTTCCGACGGGAAATTGCCCGCTACCACCCCGACAAGGTGATCCACCTGGGACCGGAGTTCCAGGAGATGGCCGCGACGCGCGCAGCGGAACTCACTGTCGCGTACAAGACCCTGAGCGATCCGGTGATGCGCGAGCAATACGACGCCAGCGTCGCGGGCTTTGAGCTGCCACCGGCCATCACCCACGACACCCCGCGCCCAGCCACCTCGCCGGGCGTCGCTGAACCGTATGCGCAACCACCGGTCGAGCCGGACGAGCAGACGCCGCCGGCCCCGTCGGGCAAGCGCATGTTCGAGACCGAGTGTGCCGGCCACGACCAGATCCTGCGCCGGGCGATTGCCGCCCGTGTGAGGAGCGTCGTCGAATCCCTGTACGGAGCGGTCGAGACCCCGGTGGTCCGCGGATTTGACGCGGCGCTGGTGCCCCTGGCCAAGCCGCGCTTCCTGGGCAGCCACCCGCCTCGCGTGCTGATAAAGGTTAACGAGATGGCCGACGTGGCGGCGGTGACCGAGGCATGGACCGCAGCGGCGCGGTCGCGCGTGCACACCGACAAGTCCCCGGTCGTGGTGCTGCTGTTTGGCCGGCACCTGTCACCGACCCGCGAGTTGCTGAAGGCCATGGAGTCTGCTTCCCGCCAGCGCAAGACCCCCGAAGGTCCCAAGGAACTGGTGGTGGTGGTCGTCAACACTTGGGATTGGACGTGCCACACACCGGACGGCCTTTCGGCCAACTTGCGCAAGCTGATCGACAAGATCTGCGAGTGAACCGGCGCGGCGCCATTCCCGTATCCCTTGATAGACTCGACCGTATGCCGATGATTGAAACCCGCGACCTGTGGAAGACCTATGTGATGGGCGATGAGGAGATTCATGCCCTGCGCGGCGTGTCGATTTCCATTGAGCGTGGCGAGTATGTCGCCATCATGGGGCCGTCCGGCTCGGGCAAGTCGACGCTGATGAATCTGATCGGCTGCCTCGACACGCCCAGTAAGGGCACCTACCTCCTGAACGGCAAGGAGGTGAGCCTGATGAACGACAACGAGCTGGCGCGCATCCGCAACGAAGAGATCGGCTTCGTGTTCCAGACCTTCAACCTGTTGCCGCGCGCCTCGGCTCTCCATAACGTGGAGCTCCCGCTGGTGTATGCCGGCATGTCAAAAACCGCGCGGCTCGAGCAGGCGAAGGCGGCCATCGAGAAGGTTGAGCTGACGCACCGCATGACCCACAAGCCCAACGAGCTGTCGGGCGGCCAGCGCCAGCGCGTCGCCATTGCCCGCGCGCTCGTCAACAACCCGTCCATCCTGCTGGCCGACGAGCCGACCGGCAACCTCGACTCGAAGACTGGCGTTGAGATCATGGCGCTGTTCGCGCGCCTGCACGAGGCGGGCAATACCATCATCGTCGTGACGCACGAAGCCGACATTGCGGCTTACGCCCATCGCGTGATTGCCATTCGTGATGGAGAAGTGGCAAAGGACATCAGGCAGGAACCGCACGCGCACGTCGTAAACGCGTCGATGATCTAGTGCGCGCGTGATTTGGTGATCTCGCGATTGGGCGGGTTTCGACGGCGTGTCATTGTCCGTCGCGCTCGTCAAGATACTGTTTGACCAGCCAATGTGCGGAGAATAGTCCTAATAATCACCGCAAGAGATGCGGTGAATGGCCGTCTATATTCATGAGGCGACAAGCTCGATGCTGACCAAGTGCGATCCTCGGTCGCGCGTCGGCTCGGGATGGACATTGCCGGATTGAAACGCGCCGACCGTCATATCGAAGGAGTGGTGGAGATGATGCTCGACGCCACGCAGCGATATGACCAGCCTCTTTCGGCGGATCGGCTGTTCTCGTGGCATGCCGCACGGTTCCCGACGGGCCGGAGCGGGTTGCATCGCATTACCGTGGGCGAATGGCGTGTTGACGGCGCCGTGCCGATGCAGGTGGTGTCCGGTCCGGTGGGGCGGCAGCGCGTGCATTTCGAGGCACCTGGGTTGCGCGAGATGCCAATCAATGCCCGTCAGCGACTGGCGATCAACCTCCTGCTGGAGGGATTCGAAGGGAAGTTGACGACGTCGAAGTGGGCGGCGCTGACGAAGACGTCCCAAGACACGGCGTTGCGGGATATCCACGAGCTGCTCGAACGCGGCGTCCTTGTTCGCGACGCCGCTGGTGGCAGAAGCACAAGCTATTCGCTGATCAAGTGATCACGAGTCCGAAAAGAACTTCTCTCTCAGCTCGACGAACACCAGCTTGGTTGGGCTACACCGCCGCGAAATGCCCTTCGGAAACCTGCCGCAGCGGCGCGTCGTGCGACACCTGTGCCGGGTCGAGTTCGATGCGCGCGCGCGGGGCGTCCGGGTCGGTGGCCGGCACGGCCGATAGCAAGGCCTTGGTGTAGGCGTGTTGCGCGTTCGCAAAAATTTGCGTGGTCTCACCCATCTCGACGATCCGTCCCAGATACATCACGGCGACGCGCGTCGAGATGTGACGCACCAGCCGGAGGTCGTGGGCAATGAAGAGGTAGGTGAGCTTGAGCTGTTCCTGCAGGTCCATCAGCAGGTTGATCACCTGCGCCTGAATCGAGACGTCGAGCGCCGACACCGGTTCGTCGGCGATGATGAACGACGGGTTGAGGGCCAGCGCCCGTGCGAGGCCAATCCGCTGCCGCTGGCCGCCGCTGAATTCATGCGGATAGCGGTCGAGGTGCGCCGGATCCAGGCCGACCAGCTCGAACAAATCCGCAACCCGCGCGCGTCGCTCGGTCTTCGAGCCGATCGAATGGATCACCAACGGCTCTTCGACAATCGTCAAGGCGCGCATGCGCGGGTTGAGCGACGAGTAGGGGTCCTGGAACACCATCTGCATGTCGCGGCGTGCGGCGCGCATTTGTCCGCTCGAGTAGCCCAGCACGTTCTGCCCGCGGAACAGCACCTCGCCTGAGGTCGGTTCCACCAACCGCAACATGCAGCGTCCGGTGGTGCTCTTGCCGCTCCCCGATTCGCCCACCAGCGCGAACGTCTCACCCTCGTTCACCACAAAGCTCACATCGTCCACCGCCTTGACCACGGTCTTGGCCCGGAAGAGGCCGCCGCCGCGCTCGAAGTGCTTGACGAGATGCTTGACCTCGACGAGCGGCGTCACGGCTGGCCCCCATGGAGGTAACACCGCACGGCGTGCTCCACCTTCGCGCCAGGCGCTACGGTGGACAGGTCGAGGCCGCCCGCGGGAGTCTGGGGAGGGAATGCCGTCGCGCACACGTCCATGCGATCGCCGCACCGCGGTGCGAACGAGCAACCCGGCGGCAGCACCGAGAGGTTGGGCACGGTGCCTTCAATGGCCTGCAGGCGCGAGCCGGCCGCGCCGCCCGGGATCGAGGCCAGCAGTCCGCGTGTGTATGGGTGCTTGGGATGGTGAAAGATCTCGCGGACCGTGCCTTGTTCGACAATCCGCCCGGCATACATCACGGCGACGCGGTCCGCGGTTTCGGCGATCACGCCCAGGTCGTGGGTGATGAGCAGGAGCGACCGGTCGAACTGCTTCTTCATGTCGCGCAGCAAGTCGAGAACCTGCGCCTGCACCGTCACGTCCAGCGCCGTCGTGGGCTCGTCGGCAATCAGCAGCGGCGGTTTACACGCCAGGGCGACCGCCATCATCACGCGCTGGCGCATGCCACCGGAGAGCTGGTGTGGGTAGTCGTCCACGCGCTTCTCTGGATCGGTAATCTTCACCGCGCGGAGCAACTCGATGGCCCGGCCGCGGGCCTCGGCCTTGGCGGCGAGGCCGTGGACCACCAGGGCCTCGGCGATGTGGGCGCCGACGCGCATCACCGGATTGAGGGCGGCCATGGGCTCCTGAAAGACGAAGCCGATGCCAGCGCCGCGAACCTTTCGCATCTCCGGCTCGGGCAAGCGCGCCAGGTCGCGGCCCTGGAACATCACGCGTCCGCCGGCCACGCGGCCGGGCGGCTGCAGGAGACCGATGATTGAGAACGCGGTGACCGACTTGCCGCTGCCCGATTCGCCGACCAGGCCGAGAGTTTCGCCCTTGCGGATTTCGAACGAGACGTCGTTTACCGCCACCACCGGCCGCGGCTTGACGTCGAACACCGTCGTGAGGTTTTCGACCGCGAGTAAAGGAACCTGCTTCACTTTTACGGTTTGCGTAAATCAGTCCAGACTGACTTCGCGATATTCGCCAAACACTGCGCGAAGTGTATCGGCAATTTCGCCAACCGTAGCGTGCGACTCGACGGCGGCGATGATTGGTGGCACCAGATTGTCGCTGGTCTGCGCGGCGCGGCCAACCTCGTCCAGCGCCACCTTCCAGCGTCCTTGGTCTCGCACCTGACGCACCTGACGCACCCGATGCACCTGCTGCACCTCGAGATCCGGATCCACCTGGAACACCTCGATGCTGGACGACTCATCGGTCTGGAAGCGGTTGACCCCCACCACCACGGCTTCGCCCGCGTCGACGGCGAGCTGTGCCTTGTAGGCCGAGTCTTGGACCTGCCGCTGGATGTAGCCGGCCTCGATGGCGGCGAGCGTACCGCCCACCCCTTCAATCCGCGCGATCAGCTCGCGCGCGGCGTCCTCGATCTCGCTAGTGAGCTTCTCGATGTGGTACGACCCGGCGAACGGATCCACCGTGTTCGTCACGCCTGATTCGAAGCCGATGATCTGCTGCGTGCGAAGGGCGATCTGCGCGGCGTTCTCGGTGGGCAGCGCCAGCGCTTCGTCCCGGCCGTTGGTGTGCAGCGACTGCGTGCCCCCGAGCACCGCCGAGAGCGCCTGCACCGCGACCCGGACGATGTTGTTGTCGGGTTGCTGGGCGGTGAGGGTGCTGCCGGCGGTCTGCGTATGGAAGCGCAGCTGCTGGGCGCGCGGGTTGGTGGCGCCAAACCGCTCTTTCATGATCCGCGCCCATAGCCGGCGCGCCGCCCGGAACTTCGCGACTTCCTCGAGAAAGTCGTTGTGCGCGTTGAAGAAAAACGACAACCGCTGGCCGAACGAGTTGACGTCGAGCCCCGCGTCGATCGCCGCCTGCACGTAGGCGATCGCATTGGCGAAGGTGAAGGCGACTTCCTGCACCGCGGTCGAACCCGCCTCGCGAATGTGGTACCCACTGATCGAAATGGTGTTCCACCGCGGCATATTTTGCTCACAGTACGCAAATATATCCGTCACGATGCGCAGCGATTGGCGGGGTGGGTAGATGTAGGTGCCACGCGCGATGTATTCCTTGAGAATATCGTTCTGGATGGTGCCCGACAGCTGCTTGGGCGCCACGCCCTGGCGCTTGCCGACAGCGACATACAGCGCGATCAGGACGATCGCCGTCGCGTTGATGGTCATTGACGTCGACACCGTGTCGAGCGGAATGCCGTCGAAGAGCGTCGCCATGTCCTCGACGGAGTCGATGGCCACACCGACGCGCCCCACTTCGCCCGCGGCGAGCGGGTGATCCGAGTCGTAGCCGATCTGCGTCGGCAGGTCGAAGGCGACGCTGAGGCCGTTCACGCCCTGCGACAGCAGGTAGCGATAGCGCTGATTGGATTTGGCCGCCGTCCCAAACCCCGCGTACTGCCGCATCGTCCACAGCCGTCCTCGGTACATCGTCGGCTGAATGCCGCGCGTGAAGGGGAACTCGCCGGGGAAGCCGAGCTCTTGGTCGGCATCAAAGGCGGCCATGTCCTGTGGGGCCGCGTAATTGCGCATGGACGAATTGTAGTGGGGCGCGGTGCTTTCGCACCGCGTAGGCGCGCCTTCGCTCGCGCGTAGGACTCGACCTTCGGTCATCGTAGGGGAAGGCCTTTCCCACGACGGCCGGAGGCCGTCGCCCACGAAGGGGCGAAGCCCCAAGCCCCACGAGCGAGCGAAGCGAGCGCGCCCGCGGGCCCAAGAAGTGCGGCCCGCCCTCTCTGTCATCCGCCCAAGTCACAGGAAAAACACAACTTATAGCGTTCTTCCCTTGACACGACCCCAACCCCTTCATACAATTACGGGGAATTTCCCAACTGAATCGTCCCACCGAATGACGACTTTTCGCCGATGTCCGCCTGCCGCCCGGTGGGTCATGCATCGGCAAATGCCGACGGTCCCAGCCGATTGGCGAACTGCGGGTGAACTTGGAGGTTTGCCCCACGGGAGGGAGCCGTCCTAATGGATGACGTGATAAACCGGTTCGCGCGAGAGCTGGCCGACTCCATCGCCGCTGCTGTTTCCGAAAGTGCAGAAGTTGAAGCGTGCCGCGAGCGGGCGCGCGCGGCCGGTTACGAGATGAAGGTGAATCTCGAGGCCGTGGTGGGTTTCGTGAATCGCGGGCAGCCGCAGGGCGTCGGCGCGGCCGTTCCGGCCACGGTGACGTCCACCGCGAAGGCGCTGGTGTCTCGCAAGCCGTTCGACATGACGGTGAACGACCGCCGCTTCCTCCGGTCCCTGCGGATCGCGGCGGAAGAGGTGAAGGTAGAGGAAACGAACTAGGGGGCTTACGGGATCCGGGATCCGGGATCCGCGGATCCCGGGCCCCGAGCCCCGGCCGCCTGGTTCGCCACGGCTTCGGCGGCCTTTTTCGCCGCCGCCTGATCTCCCAAGTAGTAGTTCTTGAGCGGCTTCAAGGCCGAATCCAACTCGTAGACCAACGGAATCCCCGTCGGGATGTTCAGCTCGACGATGGCCGAATCCGAGACATCATCCAGGTACTTGACGAGCGCACGGAGTGAGTTGCCGTGGGCGACGACAATCACGCGCTGACCGGCTGCGATCGCCGGCGCGATCGATTCGTTCCAGTAGGGGAGAAAACGCGTCACCGTGTCCTTGAGCGACTCCGTGAGCGGCAGGTCTGACGCCGCCAGGTTCTTGTAGCGCGGATCGCGCGACAGGTGTCGCGGGTCGTCCGCGGTGAGCGGCGGCGGGGGAATGTCGTAGGCGCGGCGCCAGATCTTGACCTGCGCGTCGCCGTGCTTGGCGGCGGTTTCCGCCTTGTTCAGTCCCTGAAGCGCGCCGTAATGCCGCTCGTTCAGCCGCCAGCTGCGCTGCACGGGCAGCCATAGCTCGTCGAGTTCGTCGAGCACGATGTTGCTGGTGCGAATGGCGCGCTTCAGCAGCGACGTGAAGACCAGGTCAAAGCTGTAGCCTTCGTGCTTCAACAGCTGCCCGGCGGCCCGCGCTTCTTCGCGGCCCTTGTCGCTCAGGTCGACGTCGGTCCAGCCGGTGAAGCGGCCCTCTTTGTTCCAGGTCGATTCGCCGTGACGGATGACTACGAGTTTATGCATGGTTATCCACGGACATTGGCGGTGTCCTCGGTGGCCGACGTTCGTTACGCAAGTTGCTTGATCGCGTCCCGGCCGGCGTACTTCGCGGCGGTGCCGAGTTCTTCTTCGATCCTGAGCAGCTGGTTGTATTTCGCGACGCGGTCGCTGCGTGAGGCCGAGCCGGTCTTGATTTGGCCGGCGGAAGTGCCCACCGCGAGGTCGGCAATCGTCGAATCCTCGGTTTCGCCCGAGCGGTGAGACACGACGCAGCGATAGCCCGCTGCTGTTGCGATCGCCATGGCATCCAGCGTTTCGGTGACGGTGCCGATCTGGTTGACCTTCACGAGCAGCGCGTTGCCGATGCCTTCTTGGATGCCCTTCTTCAGGATCGCCGGATTGGTCACGAACACATCGTCGCCGACCAACTGGATTCTGTCGCCAAGTGCTTTTGTCAGCAGCTTCCAGCCGTGCCAGTCCTGCTCGGCGCAGCCGTCTTCGATCGAGATGATGGGGTACTGCCGGCACCAGTCGACGTAGAGGTCGACCATGCCTTGCGGATCGCGCGCGGGCTCGCCCGACTTCTTGAACTCGTAGTGCCCTCCCGGCGACTCCGTCCCCTGATCCCCGATCCCCGATCCCTGATCCCTGACCCAGAACTCGCTCGCGGCCACGTCGAGTGCGAGGTAGACGTCGTCGCCCGCCTTCGCGCCGGCCTTGCCCACGGCCTCGAGCACCAACTCCAGCGCTTCGCGATTCGACTTCAGGCTGGGCGCGAAGCCGCCCTCGTCGCCGACGCCGGTGGCCAGTCCGCGGCCCTTGAGGATCGATCGCAGCGCGTGGAAAATCTCCGCGCCGACGCGCAGGCCTTCGCTGAACGACGAGAACCCGACCGGCATGACCATGAACTCCTGGAAGTCCACGTTCGAGTCGGCGTGCGCGCCCCCATTGAGGATGTTCATCATCGGTACGGGCAGCACGAACCGGGATCCGGGATCCGGGATCCGGGATCCGGTGCTCTGTGCCGACTCGGCAATGTGCGCGTAGAGAGGTTTGCCCTGCTGCGCGGCCTCGGCCTTGAGGGCCGCCATCGACACCCCGAGCAGCGCGTTTGCGCCCAGCCGGCTCTTGGTCGCCGTGCCGTCGAGCGCGATCATGGCTTCGTCGAGCGCGCGCTGCGTGAAGTCCTTGCCCTTGAGGGCCGGCAGAATCTCGCGGTTGATGTTCGCCACCGCCTTGCGGACGCCCTTGCCGAGGTAGCGCGACTGGTCGCCATCCCGCAGTTCGAGCGCTTCGCGCTCGCCGGTGGATGCGCCAGACGGCACGCTGGCGCGCCCGCGCGCCCCGCCCTCGAGCGTCACGTCCACTTCAACAGTGGGATTCCCACGCGAATCCAGAATCTCCCGGCCACGCACGTCAGCAATTGTCATAAGAGTTCTAAGAAGCCACAGAGACACAGAGGTGTCCTCGGTGTCCTCGGTGGCTAATGTATTTTATCCCCGGCGATCGGCTTCGGCTTCCAGCCGCAGCGCTTCTTCCGTGATCGGCGCGACATACGGCTCTTCACCCGGCGCCACCACGACCACGCCGCCCTCCGACATCGTGTGGCGACGGCGGTCTTCCTCCGCGTTGAAGCCGATCGTCGCGCCGCGCGGGATGTCGACATCGCGGTCGATGATGGCCCGGCGGATCCGCCCGTGCCGTCCGACCCGCACGCCCGGCATCAGGATCGATTGCTCGATGCTGCAGAAGCTGTGCACGCGCACGTTGGGGCACAGGATGCTGCCGTGAATGCGGCTGCCCGAAACGATGCAGCCTTGCGAGATCAGGGAGTCTTGCGCCTCGCCGCGCCGCCAGTCTTCGGCGAACACGAACTTGGCCGGTGGCGCCTGCGGCATGTAGGTGCGCAGCGGCCACTCCGGGTCGTACATGTTGAACTCGGGGTTGACGTGGCACAGATCCATCTGCGCCTCGTAGTAGGCATCGAGCGTCCCGATGTCGCGCCAGTATTTGGCGGTCTTCTTGTTCTCGTCGTAGAACGGGTACGCGTAGGTGCGCCCGTGGCCGATCAGCGCGGGAATGATGTTCTTGCCGAAATCGTGCTGGCTGTCCGGCTTGGCCGCATCCTCTTCGAGCGCGCGAATCAGCACGTCGCTGGTAAACACGTAGATGCCCATCGAGGCCAGCGCCATGCCGGGCTGGCCGGACATTGATGGCGGGTTCAGCGGCTTCTCGAGAAACCCCGTTACTTTGTCTTGTTCGTCCACGGCGACGATGCCGAAACGCCTGCCGTCTTCGATCGGCACTTCAATCGCCGCCAGCGTGACCTCGGCCGCCATGTCCTGGTGAAACCGCAGCATCTTCTGGTAGTCCATCTTGTAGACGTGATCGCCCGCCAGCACGACGACGTACTTGGGCGTTTCGCGAATGATGGAATAGAGGTTCTGGTAGACCGCGTCGGCGGTGCCTTGATACCACTGCTCGCCGACCCGCTTTTGCGGCGGCAGGATCTCGATGAACTCGCCGAGCTCTTCCGACACGACGGTCCAGCCCTGGCGAATGTGGCGGTTGAGCGAGAGCGACTTGTATTGAGTGGCGATGAAGACGTGGCGCAGGCCAGAGTTGATGCAGTTGCTGAGGACGAAATCGATGATGCGGTACGGTCCGCCAAAGTACACGGCGGGTTTGGCCCGATCCTTCGTCAACGGGGCGAGTCGTTCACCGGCTCCGCCCGCCAGCACAATTACGAGGACGTCGTCACGCAGCATGGTGGCAGCCTCTGCAACATATCACCGGATGTCTCCAGTTTGACGCTAAACCTCTACTGTAACAACGCTTTAGCGTTGGTTGACTTGGCGGCGGCGGCCCCCCTATGATCTGTGGATCGGGAACGTAAGTTTTGAGGGGGAACTGATGATGGTATTTCGGCGTGCAATGGTCGTGGCAGTCGCGCTGGTCGTGTCGGCAAGTTTTGCCGCATCTGGAGTAGCTGCTCAGCAGGCTCCGAAGAAAGACGAAAAGAAGCGCAGCAAGCAGGAGCAGCAGGAGATCGAGCAGATTGTGAAGCTCGTGGACGGCGTGATGGCCGGCCAGCCTGCCCCCGGCGACATCACGATGTCGGTGGAACCCTTCTTCATGAAGTCGCAGGAAGCGCGCACGTTCGTGCCCTTTGTGCTGAGCGTGAACAATGCGCCCAAGACGGACGCCGCGCTTTACATTCGCGTGGTCAACCCGGCGGCCGTGCCTGACCCGAAGGCCAAGAAGGTCGAATACCCGTGGGACGACATTCACTTCGTGCCCGAGGCGCAGCTCGCCGGTGAGTCGGTCAAGCTGAATCGCGTGTTCATGGCCACGGCCGGCACTTACGACGTCTACATCGCCTTCAAGGAGCGCCTGCCGGAGAAGGCTCCGAAGAACACCGTCGCGAAGATGGGCGTGCTCAAGACCCAGATCACGGTGCCCGACTTCTACAACGCCGAGCTCAACACCAGCACCATCCTGGTCGCCGACAAGGTCAACATGCTGACATCCGTTCCCGGTCCGGAGGAAGCGCGCGAGCGCCCCTTCGTGTTCGGCGCGCAGGAACTGCTGCCGGCGCCCGACATGGAATTCAAGAAGGCCGACGAGCTGTCGATTTTCTTCCAGGTCTACAACTCCGGCCTCGACGCCGGCGGCAAGCCAGACCTGACCCTCGAGTACGAGTTCCACAAGACCGAGGCCGGGGCTGAGAAGTTCTTCAACAAGACCAACCCGCAGGTGGTCAATGCGGCCATGTTGCCGCCCCAGTTCGACTCGGCCAAGTTCCCGGTTCCTGGCGGCATTACGGTCCCGCTGGCATCCTTCGGTGAAGGCCAGTACCGCCTGGCCATCAAAATCACCGACAAAGCCGCGAATAAGACCATCACCCGCGACGTGAAGTTCACGATCAAAGGGTAGGGACGAAAGGCGTAGACTAGACAGACTGCCCGCCCCCTCCGATGGGGAGCGGGCGGCTACTTTTCAGATGGGCACTCCCCGTCGCCTGCTCGCCCCGGTTTCGATGCTTTGCCTGCTGGCATTGCACTCGACCCCTGCCTCGGCTCAGACCCAACAATTCGAACACATCACGAGTCTCGCGTCAGCCAGCACTGGCCACATCGAAGGCTCAGTCCTCGACGAGGCCGGCAAGCCGCTCGACGGCGTGGTCATATCAGCACTCGGCAGCACTACCGCCTTCGCGGTGTCGGACAAGACCGGCCAGTTCACCCTGCGCCAATTGCCGCCCGGTCCGTACCTGCTCCGCGCGCATTTGCAGGGCTTCCACGCGCCGCGCAGCACGATGGTCAACGTGCGGCCCGCCGCGCGTAGCGCCTCGACGTTCACACTGCGGCGCGAAGGCACTGCCGATGCCCCGCGCCTGACCAACGCCGCGGTCGCGACCACTGCCATCGGTGCCGCGCCGTCGGATGCCGGCGCAACGAGGGACGGCCGCGGCGAAAGCGACTTTGCGTGGCGCTTGCGCCACCTGAAGCGCGGTGTGCTGCGCGAAGCCGCAGCTCGGGCCGGCATTCCGCAAGACGACGACTGGTTCATCACCGACTCGTTCCAGTTCCTGGGCCGCGCCGTCGGCACTTCGGCCAAGGCCGCCACGGCGCTGTTCTCCGACTTATCGCTCGGCGGCCAGGTTAACCTGCTGACGACCGGCGCGTTCGACAATCCACTGCAGCTCCTGCAACTCGAGCGCACGAGCAGCGTCGCGTTCTTCTCGCTCGGCGCACCCGTCGGCACCCACGGCGACTGGGCGGTGCGCGCGGCAATGAACCAGAGCGACCTGAGTTCCTGGATGCTCGCCGGCAGCTACCTCGTCACCGCCCAGGTGCCGCACCGCTATCAGGTGGGCATGTCGTATAGCCTGCAGCGCTACGAGGGCGGCAACACCGCGGCGATGTTGGCGCTGTCCGACACCGCCCGCAACGTCGGCTCGGTGTTCGCGTACGACGAATGGGAAGTCTCGCGTTACCTCTCGGTCAGTTACGGCGCCAATTACGCGCACTACGATTACCTGCAGGAAGGGCCGTCGCTCTTCAGCCCGCGCCTGTCGGCGACGCTGTCGCCGACCAGGAACCTGCGCCTGCGCTTCTCGGCGTCGCGTGACGTGAGCGCGCCGGGCGCGGAAGAGTTTCTGCCGCCGACGAGCGCCGCATACTTGCCGCCGCAGCGCACCTTCTCGCCGATCTCGAAAGCCGGCATTCGCACGCAGGAACTGCGCAATTACGAAGTGGGTGTTGACCGGGTCTTCAACGGCGCCACGATTGGCGTGCGGGCGTTCGAGCAGCGCATCGACGATCAGACCGTGACCGTGTTCGGCCTCAGCCAGGACGACAGCGCCGCCGCGGCGCTGGGCCATTACCACGTTGGCGCCGCCGGTGATGCCGATGTCCGGGGCGTCGGCGTCACGCTGACCCACGCGCTGTTCGCGAACGTGCGCGGCTCGGTCGATTACTCAATCGCCAGCGCCAACTGGCAGTCGCCGTCCACGCCGGTGGAGTACGCAGTGCTCACGCGCTGGGTGCCCTCGGCGGTGCGGACCAGCGAGCGCATCCACGACGTCACCACGTCGCTGCAGACCGAGATCCCCATGACCGCCACGCGCGTGGTGGTGCTCTACAAGCTGAACACCGGCTTTGCCTCCGGCAGCAAGGACCAGGGTCCAGGCTTCGATGCGCGCTTCGACCTGCAAGTGAATCAGGCGCTGCCGTTCATGAACTTCCGCACCTCGCAGTGGGAGGTGCTGGTCGGCATCCGCAATCTCTTCCACGAATCCCTCGCCAACGCCTCCGTCTACGACGAACTCCTGGTCGTGCGTCCGCCCAAGCGGATCGTCGGCGGCCTCACCGTGAAATTCTAGCGACGGCTAAAGCCGTCGCTCTCCGACCTTAATCAAAATCTTCGCGGGTCACACCCTCGCACTCGAGGACGAAATTCGCGCCGTAGGCCCGGGCCGGTGTCTGAAATCCGGGTGAGACATTGCCACTCAAGACCTGCCGCACGGCGGCCAGCGCAGCGCGGCCTGTCCACACGACGCCGGCTTCGGGACCAGTGAGACGCGATCTGGCTCGTCGTCCCTGGTCATCTTCCACTTCCCCCCACACGTGGGTCACCGTCCGCGCACGTTTCTCCGCGCTGGGACCCGGCTTCACCCCGCGCTTCAACAGATTGCGCAACGCCGGAATCCTGAAGAGCGGACGCAGGTAGTCCATCTTCGCCATCTGCCGGCGTGTCGATTCCGGCAGCACCACGTAGTCTTCGATGTTGGGAATCCCAGTGCTGTGAAACGCCATGAAAACATCGCCCCACGTTATCCGCGTGGCGACCACCGGGCCATCGCCGAAATCAATCATGCGGGTTGTCACACCGCGTTCGGGAACCTCGAGCCTGCCGTTGCGGCGCACGCGGTTGCCGTAGGGAATCAACTCGATCATGGTCCGCTGCGTTCCGGGCGGCAGCCCGCCTGGACCTTGCGTGCGGAAGGCCAGTGTCAAGCGGGTCGCGGAGGGCAGCCGCTGCTTCAAGTGCAGGGCGAGGCAATCGGTCGGCACGACGTCGAATCCAACGCCGGGCAATAGCATCACGCCCTGCGCTTTTGCCTCGCTGTCCCGTGCGGCAATGCCTTCATAGACGGGAATCTCGCCGGTGAGATCGAGATAGTGCGTGCGTGTTCGCAGGCACGCCTCCACCATCGGCTTGAACGTATGCACGTATGGGCCTGCGCAGTGCAGCACCACTTTCACCGCGTCGAGGGACGCATCGATATTCGCGCCGAGCTCGAATACGCGGTGTTCGACCCCCAACTCCGCAGCCAGGGCAGCAAGGTGGCCCGCGTTGCGCCCGGCCAGAATGGGACGCAGGCCCGATTGCACCGCGAGGCGGGCGATGGCCTCGCCAACGAAGCCGGTGGCGCCGTAGAGGAGGAACATGATGGGCGAATGCTATCAGGCCTCGGGCCTTCCACCTTCGCGCCGTGCGCTTCGGTGGACAAGCCGGCCCTCGGTGGGGCTCGGCGGCTGCCGCCGCCTCGTTGGGCTCGCGCTTCGCGCTTGTGGGCTCGGCGCTCCGCGCCTTGTGGGGCTCGGCGCTTCGCGTCTCGTAGGGGTGGAGCTTGGGTGAGATTCCCACGAGGGGCCCGACGAGCGGCGGAGCCGCGAGCCCCACGAGGCGCGAAAGCGCCGAGCCCCACGAGCGCCGAGAGGCGCAAGCCCCACGCCGCGGTGGCCGCGGCGCCCTACGAGGGCCAAGCTGTTCGCCCTCGGCCTGCCCTCGGCCTCTCCTGAACGGCAGTTCAGCATTTCCGCCCAAATTCAGCGCATACTAAGTTTTGGATCGATCGACCGGTCGCTTGGATAAGCGCGGTTTCCAGAGGCACTCTCAGACGAGAAATGCCTTATTTATCAACGGTTTAGACGATAGTATGCAGCAGAGTTCGTGGTATGACGTTTGCTCTACTCGGACCGGATTGATTTGTCTTGTTAGGTCACACTGAATCAACGACGGGCATGTCTGTTTCGAGTCAGGAATCCTGGTGGCGCGAGTGGCGGCAAACAGCTTTGCCGGTGGCGGTGACGCTCGGCTTGCTGGCGCTCGGGTTGACCAACGTCGTTTCGCGGGCGACCTCCAACGAAGTTGAAGACGGCGTGCTCTGGGTCGAGCGTGCGGTCGGCGTCGTTGCCGCCGAAATCGCATCGCCTTCCGCGGCCAGCCGCGCCGGCGTCAGGCCGGGCGACATCCTGCTCGCCATCAACAACCAGCCGATCGACAGTCGCCAGGACGTGCTTGCACTGCAGCACCAGTCGAATGCTGGCGACCGGCATTCCTACACGCTGCTCAGGCTCGGTTCTCAACAGATCGCCACCGTCTCACTTGCGCCCATGCCGAGCGGCACCGGGCTGTTCTACTACGTACTCGCGGCCGTCGGCATCTTCACGCTGCTGGTTGGCGCCGCGGTGCGGGCCCGGCGGCCCACCGATCAGGCGACGTTGCACTTCTTCTGGCTTTCGGTCGCGTTCTTCGGCGTCTTCACGTTTTCATTCAGCGGCCGGCTCGATCGCGTCGACTGGGTCTTCTACTGGGGCGACGTGATTGCGGTGAGCGTGCTGCCGCCGCTCTTCCTGCACTTCGCGCTGGTCTTCCCGGAGCGGCCACACATGCCGGGCTACTCCGCGGTGCTTGCCCGCTGGCTGCCGGCCATTTACCTGCCCGGGGCGGTATTGGGCTCCACGCGCGCGCTGGCGGTACTGCGCTCGAGCGTCGATCCCGAGTACTTCATCCGCGTGATCACGCTGCTCGATCGTCTCGAGTACGTCTACCTCGTGGCGTTTAGCGCCGCTGGATTGGCCGTGTTGCTGCGCGCCCTGTCGCGTGCGCGGTCGGTTACCGTCAAGCGCCAGTTGCGCTGGATCGTGTGGGGCACCGCCCTCGGCGCCGTGCCGTTTGCGCTCGGTTACGCCATCCCGTTTGCGCTCGGCGTCGACGCCTCGATCCCGATGGAGTTGTCGGCCATCCCACTCGGCTTCATCCCGCTGGCGTTCGCCTCGGCCATCATTCGTTATCGCCTGATGGACGTCGAGATCATCCTCAAGCGCCTGTTGGTCTACACCTCCGCGGTCGCCGCCATCGTCGCCATCTACGTAACGATCCTGCGCGCGTCTGGCGACGACCTGCTCGACGGTGAATCGCAGCACCGCTGGATCATCGCCTTCCTGGCCACGGTCGTCGTGATCCTGCTCGCCAAGCCGGTGAAGGACGGCTTGCAGAAGGCCATCGACCGCGCCTTCTACCGCGATCGTTACGACTATCGCCGCGCGCTGGTCGGTTTCGCCGGCGAGCTGAACAGCGACCTCGACCTGAACCGGCTGGCCGAACGACTGGTCACGCGCGTCCGCGAGACCATCGAGCTCGATCGCATGGCGTTCCTGCTGGCGACCGATGCCGGCGACTTCGAAGTCATCAGCCACGAGGGCTTCGATAGCCCCCCGCCGCGCCTCGCCTCGGCGTCGGGTGTCGGCACACGCCTCAATGGCGCCCACACCGTTCGCCTGGACGATCCGCTGGCCGCCACCAGGTTCAGCGCTGAAGAAGTCGAGTTCTGGCGCGACGCTGGCATCTTCTACTTCGTGCCGTGCGTCACGAAAGAGGCCGCCATCGCCGTGCTCGCGCTCGGCCGTCGCGCCAGCGGCGAGCCGCTCAGCAGTGAAGACACGGCGCTCGTGACGGCGGTTGCCGCGCAAGCCGCCACCGCGATCGAGAACGGCCGCCTGTATCGCCAGCTGCATCTCAAGGCCTCCGAACTGGATCGCCTTCATGCCTTCAACGAGAACATCCTTGAATCGCTTGACGATGGGTTGCTGGTGCTGGGGCCGACCGACCACGTCGTGCGCTGGAACGCGGCACTCGAGCGCATCTACGGGCCCAAACGGGCAAACGTACTCGGTCAGCACGCCGATCAATTGTTTGACTCGCACCTCGTCGAGTTGTTGAGTGCGGCCCGTCGCGACCATCCGGACGGGACCACCATCTTCCGGGTCCCACTGATGGCCCGCACCGGCCTGGATGGCGCGCGCCTGCTGGTGAACGTCACGACGGTGCCGCTCCAGACCATGGCCGGCGGATCGCAGGCCGGTACTATCGTCATCATCGAAGACATCACCGAGCGGTCGCAAATGGAAGAGCAGCTGCGCATCTCGGAGAAGATGGCGTCGCTCGGCCTGCTGGCGGCGGGTGTGGCGCACGAGGTGAACACGCCGCTCACCGGCATCTCCAGCTATACGCAGATGCTGCTGGAGAACGCCGACCCGGCTGATCCGCGCACACCTGTGCTGGAGAAGATCGAGAAGCAAACCTTCCGCGCCGCGCGCATCGTCAACGGCCTGCTCAATCTGTCGCGGCCGAGCGCCGCGGAACAATCGGAGCGAACGGTCGTCGATCTCAATGTGGTCATTGCCGACGTGCTGTCGCTGCTCGAGCACCAGTTCGAGAAGGGCAGCATCAAGGTGCGCCGCGAGCTCCACGCCGAGCCGGTGCGCGTCATCGGGTTCGAGTTCAAGCTTCAGCAGGTGTTCCTCAACCTCTTCTTGAACGCCCGAGACGCCATGAGCAGCGGCGGCTGGCTCACCATTTCGACTCGTACTGACGGCCGGGAAGTGGTGGTCGAGGTGGCCGACACCGGCAACGGCATCGCTCCCGAACACCTGGCGCGCATTTACGATCCCTTCTTCACGACCAAGGCCATCGGCCAGGGCACGGGGCTCGGGTTGTCGATCACGTACGGCATCGTTCGCGAGCACGAAGCCACCATTCAATGTGACAGCACGCCGGCGACCGGCACGCGCTTCGAGATTCGGTTCGCGGCCTGCCCTGAGCAAGGTCGATCGGATGATCGACCGAGTCGAAGGGCCGCGCCGGGCGGCATCACCGCAGCGGCGACGCCTCTGCAGCAGCGAGCAGGACAGTAACCATGCGACGGAATGCGTCAGTACTCGTCATCGACGACGAAGAAGTGATGCGAGACATCCTCGGCACGCTCCTCGAGCGCGAGGGCTACAGCGTGCGGCTGGCGTCGGGCGGCCATGAGGGTCTCGAGCTGGCCAAGACGCTGCCTTTTGATGCCGTGATTGTCGACGTCATGATGCCGGGCATTGACGGCATGCAGGTGCTCGACGAGCTCAAGAAGCAAGACGACGACCTGCCGGTGTTGATGCTGACTGCCTACGCGTCGATGGAAAGCGCGATCGCCGCCATGAAGAAGGGCGCGTTCGACTACATCACCAAGCCGTTCAAGAACGACGAAGTGCTGGTGGTGCTACGCAACGCGGTGGAACGCCGCCAGCTGGTGGCCGAGAACGTCGCGCTGAAGCAGAACCTGCAGGCGTGCTACCTCAAGTTCTCGGGCATCATCGGCAAGAGCAGCCGGATGAAGCAGGTGTTCGACCTGATCATCCAGGCCGCGCCCAGCCGGTCCACCATCCTGATCACCGGCGAGAGCGGCACCGGCAAGGAGCTGGCGGCGCGCGCCATTCACCAGAATTCCGCGCGCAGCGAGCGCGCGTTTGTCACCGTGAACTCCGGCAACCTGCCCCCGGACCTGTTGGAGTCCACGCTCTTCGGTCACGTGAAGGGCGCGTTCACCGGTGCGGTCTACCCGAAGAAGGGCCTGTTCGACCTGGCCGACAAGGGCACTATTTTCTTCGACGAGATCGGCAACATCCCGATCGAGACGCAGGCCAAGCTCTTGCGCGTGATGCAGGAGCGTGAGTTCATGCGCCTGGGCGGCATGGAAACGATCAAGGTCGACGTCCGCATCGTGGCGGCGACCAACGTCGACTTGAAGCAGGAGATGGAGGAGGGCCGCTTTCGCGAGGACCTATACTATCGCCTGCACGTCATCAGCATTCACCTGCCGGCGCTGCGCGAGCGGCGCGACGATATTCCGCTGCTGGTGCAGCACTTCCTTGAGAAGTACGGTGAAGAGAACGGCCGCAAGAACATCGAGGTGGCGCCGGAAGCGCTCGACCTGTTGATGGAGTACCACTGGCCCGGCAACGTGCGCGAGCTCGAGAACGTGATCGAACGCGCGGTCGTGCTGGCGACCGGCCAGCGAATTGGCACCGAGCTGATTCCCGAGCAGGTGCGCAAGAGCCCGTCGTTCCAGATTCCGCACGTGGTGATGCCGGTCGAGGGCGTCTCGCTGAAGGAAGTGACGGTGGCCTACGAGCGCCAGTGGATCGAGTCCGCGCTTGAGGCCGCCGGCGGCGTCCAGAAGCGCGCGGCTGAATTGCTGCGGATCAAGCCGACCACGCTCAACGAGATGATCAAGCGCTACGACATTCGTCCGCGGCGCAGGAAGGCATCGGCGGCCGGACCGGAGCCCGAA
>SHUG01000021.1 GCA_009694735.1 Acidobacteriota bacterium
TCGCCGAGCACCCGCGTGCCCTTCTGATCGCCGTCGCGCACTTCGGCGGGGTTGGAGCCCAGGAACATGGGTGAGCTGGCGATCGCATTGGTGACGGAGCCGTCGTTGACCGTGAATCGGATCGAGATGTGATGGCCCTCGACGCGCCAACCCCAGGGGCCCTTCGGCCCAGGTGTGCCGAAGACGGAGAAGAGATACTCCTGTTTGTTACGCGCGAACTTCCCGCCGGCTTCGACCACCTTCAGCACGTCTTCGAGTTGGATGATCGTCGTCACCTTGTTGTAGCCACGCGCGCTCAAGCCGGTGCGCAGCAGGTCGTGGGCCAGACGCCGTTGCTCCTCGCTCATGTCCTTGATCATCAAGCCCTTGCGCGGAAAGATCTCGTTGGGGAGGAAGTGCCAGCGCAGCCGCTCGTCGCTCTCGAACGGGAACGCGGCCTTCGCGCGCTGATCGGCGTTCAAGCCGTCGAGGAATTGACCAGCCGCCTTGGCCATCGTGGCGGCCGATTTCCGCGAGGCGAGCATCGCGCCGCCCATCAGGGTGGAAACGAGCACGGTGGCGACGGCGAGTCTGAGGGCGGTCAATTGGCTCATGGTGGTCCTCCTTCGGCGGAGTTTAACGCTATCCGGCTGAAGCCGGACGCCACGCTGCTGTCGATCCGGCTAAAGCCGGATTCTACTTGAAGGTGACGCCCAGGCCGAAGTGCCAGCGGACCTTGCCGGTTTCGTGCCCGCGGGCGACGTCGAGCGACAGGCTCAGGATCGTCAGGTGCAGATACGCGCCGCCGCCATACCCACGGTCGAGGTGTTGGTCGCCGAGCTTGAGTCCGTGCGCGTACGCGGTGCCAGCGTCGACCAACGCCTTGATCCCGAATCGCCCGACCGACATCGGTGACGTCACCGGAATGCGCAACTCCGCCGAGGCGGCCGCGAGGTTGTCGCCAGCCTGGTAGCCGGCATCGAACCCGCGCAAGTTTGCCGCCCCTCCAAGCAGACTCTGTTCGAAGTTGGGGATCGGCGCCGTCGCGGTCACCGACACGCCGCGAACGGCAAGCACCGTCTGGCCAATCAAGCCGACATAGGCGCGCACATCCGCCGTTCGCCGATTGGCGCGGCTCGCGTCGAACGACAGCCGCTCGAGACCGAACGTGGCGTGAACCGCGTTGCGCGGAAAGCTGGGATCGACGCGGGTGTCGACGGTGATGTCGCCACCCGCGCGCACGATCCGATCGCGCAAGTCACCAAACTCGACGTCCTCAAGGCCCGCGCCCGCACCGAGCCTGAGCCAGCGCTGCACCGCCGATTCCGCGCGCGCATGAAACCCCGTCCTCACATCGTTGATCTCAAAATGCGGGTTCTCGCGCCGGCCGATGCCACCCTCTGCTGACACGCGACCGAGCGGCCCGCGCGTGAAGGTTCGTTCGATCTCCGCTCGCGCTTGCCGCTCGCCGCCCCACGTAAGGGGAAACGAAACGCGACTGCGCGGACCCAACCGATTCACGAAGCTGACGCGCGCGCCGTAGGTGAACCCGTAGCCGTCTTCGCTGTGCAGGATCGGCAGGAGCATCCCGCTGCTCCTGAGTTTCTTCAACGGCCCTGGCGTCAGGTCCTGGTCGGTGATGCCGGGCACCTCGTCGACCACGATCATCAGCAGGATGTCGTGGGGGTTATCAATCGAGCGAAACCGCTTGCGGATTTCCACGCCGTCGAAGCGGCCGCTCTGCTCGAGGCGACCGCCGACCTCAGCGATCAGGGCGTCGGTCGCCGGCTTGCCGACGACTTCACCGACGATCGCGAGGATGTCGGCGTCTGGCGTCGTGTGGTTGCCGTGGACGCGGACCTCGGCCACCACACCGGGCGGGGTCTGTGCCGAGATGGTCCGGCTAAAGCCGGACACCACAGACAGCAGGAGTAAGAGCGCCAAGCCCCAAGCCCCAAGCCCCAAGCCCCAGGCCCCAAGCCTCATTTGATCTTGTAAGTCACGTCGGCCTGCTTGTAATTGAAGTACTCGACCTTGTAGGTTGCGTCCACGGCGCCAAGGGCCATCATCATGCCGAAGCGCATTTCGAGGTTGCGCGGCATCCAGACCTCGGGGAACGGCTGACCCATGCGCATGGTGGCCTGCAAATCGCTGACGCGCATCAGCGCGCGGCCGGGGAAGAAGTCCATGTCGATATCGTCAAAGGTGTACTGCAGGATCTGGTGCGTCGTCTGATCCACCCACAGCGTGACCAGCGACACCTTGTTCATCTTCGCTTCGATCTCGTCTTCCTTGTCGCGGACCTTCCGGTTGGGGCGCGACTTGCCCTCCTTGAAGAGGCCGGTGCCCGGGTAGTAGTCAATCTTCAGCGCATCGCGGTCGCCGACCTTCTCTCGTCCGGCCAGTGCGTAATGGCCTTTCTCGAACCGGAACTTGAGGAAGTAGGCGGCCGACACGAACTGCGGGTCGCCACCCTGCTTGAGCATGTCGTCGATGTTCGACGGCAAGTCCGAGGGTGTCGTGGCCTGCTGGTCCTTCACTTCAATGCCGGTCGGGCTGATGACGATGGCGCGGTTGTCGGCCTCGGGGGGCAGGCCCTGCTGCTCGCGTTCGGCGCGCCGCTTGCGCCGTTCTTCGCGCCTCACCTCCCGCTTGAGCCACTCGTCTTCGGCTTTCCGCCGCTCCGGCTCGGACAGGGCGACGCCGTTGGCCTTGACGGGGCTGCGCACGAAGATGCCCTGCCGAATGAACCACGAGTACTCGCGCCGCATGCCCCAGAGTGGCAGGCCGCCCGGCCCCGTGAGGTCGAAGGCCTCTTTCTCTTCGAGCACGTACTGCTGCAGCTTCGTCCAGTTGTCGTCGCGACGTGCCAGCACGCGCTCCATGAATGCGTCGAGGTCCGACTGGGCGCTCACCCGGCCGGTCAGGGTGACGGCCAGCAACGCCAGGCTGAGCAGGACGACAAGGGGTTTGGTACGCATAGGTGGACTCAAGTCCCCTGGGGGTGGGGAAGACGGCTGGTCAAGGAGCCGAGGTGGTTTCGACGGGCTCGCGGCGGTACACGACCTTGCCGTCGACGACGGTCACCATCACCTGGGCTTCGGTGATGCGGGTCGTGGGACCCGCGAAGATGTCTGCCGACAGCACCACCAGGTCAGCCAGCATGTCACGCGCCAGCACGCCCTTGCGTTGTTCGTCGAACGAGGCCCACGCGGCATCGCTCGTGTAGGCGTCGATGGCCTGGCGCAAGGGCAACCGCTCGGCCGGCAGCCAGCCACCCTTGGGCAGGCCCTCCACCGTGGTGCGATTCACCGCCACCTGCAAGCCCATCAGCGGGTCGAGTGTCATCACCGGCCAGTCGCTGCCGAACGCCAGCCGTCCGCCGGCCTTGGCGATGCTGGCCCACAGCCAGCCGTGCGAAGCGCGCTCGGCGCCGAGGTTCGTGCTCCACACATCTCCAGGCGTCGCACTGGGCGTGGCGTGCACTGGTTCCATGGACGCGATCACGCCGAGCTTGCCGAAGCGCGGAACATCGGCGGGGTCGATGGTTTCAATGTGCTCGATGCGATGCCGGCGCCCGCGCGCGGGCACGGGGTTGGCCCTGGCCGCCGCTTCGTAGGCATCAAGAGCCATGCGCACGGCGGCGTCGCCGAGGGCGTGGGTCATCACCTGCCAGCCTTCGCGATCGAGCAGCGACACGGTTTGGTTGAGTTGCTCCGCCGTGAAGCGAGGGTCGCCGCTCGAGCCAGGCTTGTTGGCGTACGGCTCGAGCATGGCCGCCGTATGCGACTCGATCACGCCGTCGGCCACCAGCTTCACCGCGCCGGTCTTCAGGAGCGGATCGTCGGCGAATCGCTCGCGCACCTCGGCGAGTTGCGCGAGCTCGGCCTCGTTGATCGGCCCGTTGACCGACAGCGCCTGATAAACGCGCAGCGTCAACTCGCCGCGCTTGCGCAGGCCGTCGTAGAGTTCGAGGTCGGCGGCCGTGCCGCCGGCGTTGGTCACGCTCGTGATGCCGACGCGGTGCGCCTCCACCAACCCGGCGCGGATCGCGGCCACCTTATCCTCCGCGGTCGGCTGCGGCGAGGCCTTCATCAGCGCCATCGCGGCCTCCTTCAGCGCGCCGCTCGGTTCGCCCGTGCGCGGATCCTTCACGATCACGCCGTTGGGCGGGTTCTTGGTGTGCCGCGTGATGCCCGCCAGCTTCAGCGCCTTGCTGTTCGCCCACCCGGTGTGGCCGTCGTAGGCCACCAGGTACGCGGGCCGATCCGGCACCAGCGTGTCCAGTAACTGGCGCGTGGGCAACGTGCCGGCAAAAGGCTGGTAGTACCAGCCGCGGCCAGTGATCCAGGTGCGTTCGGGATGCACCTCCGACCAGATACGAATGGTGTCCTTGATCTCGTCGAGCGTCGTGGCCTCGAGCAGGTTGACCTGATCGAGCGCGAGCCCGCCACTGATGAAGTGCGCGTGCGCGTCGTTGAAGCCGGGCACCACGGCGCCGCCCTTGGCATCGACGATCGTGGTTTGCGCGCGGCGCAGGCGTTCGATCTCGCGGTTCGAGCCCACCCGCACCACCTTGTTGCCGCGAATGGCGACCGCCTCGGCCAGGTCCGCGGCGCCGTCGCCCGCGTATACCTTCCCGTTGATGACGATCAGGTCCACCCCGTCATCGTCCGCCCGCTGGGCGCCGACAATCAGCCCGGCAATGAGCGTGACGCCGACGATGCAGGCCACGAGATAGGCCGTGAGACGGGCCGCCATGAGCAAATTCTAGCACTGTGCTAAAACGTCTGCGGAGGTTCAATGAAGTTCGCGATTCTGGGTTCGGGCGCGGTAGGGGGCTATTTCGGCGCCAAGTTGGCGCGCGCCGGGCAGGACGTCACGTTCATCGCGCGCGGCGCCCATCTCGAGGCCATTCGCGCGAATGGCCTCGTCGTGACGAGCCCGAAGCTGGGGGACTTCCTCGTTCGGGCCGCGGCCGAAAGCGACACCGCCACGGTCGGTCCGGTGGACGTGGTGATTGTCTCGGTGAAGGCCTACGACAACGCGACCGCGCTGCCGATGCTCACGCCGATGATTGGCCCGGATACGGTGGTGCTGACTCTCCAGAACGGCGTCGACAGCGTGGACGAAGTGGCGGCCGTGGTGGGTGAGGCGCAGGTGCTGGGCGGCACGACTTACGTGGCGACGGCCCTCGAGGGCCCGGGGCTGATCGTCCAGACCGGTGTGCACCGGTCGATCATCTTCGGCGAGGTGTTCGGCGACCACCGCCAGGTGTCGCCGCGCGTCCAGGTGATTGCCGACATCTTCGCCACCGCCGACATCCAGGTGACCGCGGTCGCCGACGCGCGCGTGCCGATTTGGGACAAGTTCGTTTATCTCGTCGCCTTCTCGGGATTCACCGGCGCGTCGCGGCTGGCGATTGGCCACCTCTGGAAATTCCCGCACGTCCAGGAGA
This sequence comes from Acidobacteriota bacterium, assembly GCA_009694735.1. GTDB lineage: Bacteria > Acidobacteriota > Vicinamibacteria > Vicinamibacterales > UBA2999 > 12-FULL-67-14b. Next base: position 5,438 of record SHUG01000021.1, read on the forward strand.
TGTTCTACGCGACGTCACGTGAGATCGCGGCGATTGCGCAGGCCGAAGGCGTGGCGATCTCGGTCGATCGCTTCGCCACGCTGAAGGACTACATGGACAACATCCCGCCCACCACGCGCTCGTCGCTGCTGATCGATCTCCAGCAGGGCAAGCGTATCGAGGTGGAGGCACTGCAAGGCGCGGCGGTCCGCCGGGCGCGGAAACTGGGCGTGCCGGTTCCCATCACCGCGACCCTCTACGCCGTGCTCAAGGCGTGGGAGGGCGGTCCGGTGAAGTGAATGCGTCACACGGAAGCACGGAAACAGGGAAGAACGCAGGATTCGGTCGATGAGCCCCCGCTTCAGAGAACCACACGCCTTATGCCCTCATTGGCCATCGACGTTACGTTGAAGTTCAGCAGCAGTCCGACCCGCAGATGCGTGACGCGCAAGTAGGTCAAGACCTGCTTGATAAAGACCGGTTCGATTCGGCTCACTGACTTGATCTCGACGACGACGGATTGCTCGACGACAAAATCCGGCCGGTGCCAGCCGACAATCGCGCCGCGAAACTCGACCGGAATTGGCTGCTCGCGAACGAACTGCAGTTGGGTGGCCGTCATCTCCAGTTCCAATGCCGCTTGCTACGAGTACTCGGTCAACCCCGGCCCAAGGGCGCGATGAACAGCGACTGCCGAGCGCAGGATCCGGTCGGTAAGTTCTTCGTGAATTAGAAGTGTCACACTGTGTTTCCGTGTTTCTGCGATTCCGTGCGAAGCATGTACTGGTCACAACAGCAGCGTCGTAGCCCGTCGGGGAGCAGTGGAAACGTCTCGACGACGTGTTGGTAATGTTCGGGCGTCAGCTGGTAGAGCCTCGCCACGATTGCGTTCAGGCGCGCATAGCCGTCTGGAGCAGATTCGATCCCCGTCTTAGCGAGCCCCCTGGCTAGCGCGGCCAGCTCACAAAACGCGGCTGAACCATCTGGCGGCCTCGGTACCGGCAGGCGGGTCATCAGCGCAGTGGTGACGTGCGTGGTGACGTTGAGCCGCACGAGGTAATTCGCGACCAGGCTGTTGAGCAGCGCCAGCAGGCACCACTGGGCGTCGGGAGCGAGCGCCGTCTTCAGCACAAACACGGTGTGCGTCGAGAGCGTTCCCTTGGGTAGTAGCCCCGCGATCAGCGTGAGCCGGTTGGTGGCGCTGGCGACGTCGCGGTAGGCAATGCGATCGCGGGCGAAGCTCGTCGAGGGGTCGATCAACCGCGTTGCCGTCTCTCGCAGAACGGCGTGCGTGGTGCCGGCCAGCGACACTTGAAACGGCGCCAGGTGCTTGCCCTCGACAATAGGCAACATCGAGGTCTTGCGGTCTTGCGGTCTTGAGGACTTACGACCTGTGTGGCGTGCCGATCGCTCGACGAAGTGCGCACGATCGTCCGTGGCGTTCAGCTCGCGGCCGAATCGCGCGTACCACCCGTGGACGGCGCCGAGCGGCGGCGCGGCGGCCGACGCCGAGGTCAGAATGGCGAGCGCGGTGGGCGAGGTCAAGGTCGGCACGCTGAGCTGTTCCGGATCCCAGGCTTGCAGTCGCGAGCGGGACACGCTGAGCCACTCATCACCCTTGTCCTGGCGCGCGTCACTGGCGCAGCGGTCGAGGGCGGCGGGATCCTGGAGACCCGAACGAAATCTCAAGACGTCGGTATGGCCTGCGTTGGTGGCCGCGATCAGGACAAAGCGCACGCTGCGGTGAATCGGGAAGATGCCGGCCTTGTTGTCGAGGCCGATCCAGGTGTCAAGGTCGCAGCGGTCGAACCACCGGCGCCGCAACGCCGCGCTGCCGTGATCGGTGCCAATGCCCGACGGAAGAATGAGCCCGAAACGGCCGCCCGGTCGCGTGAGCTGGAGAGCCCGCTCGGCAAACAACTGGTAGCGATTGGCATGACCCTGCCCCTGGGCGGTGTAGATTCCGGATGACCGGAAGAAGCGGCGCAGCGGCGTCGCCCGTTCGCGATCGGCGGCGCGAACAGCAGCCGCACCGGCATCGGCGCGCAACATGTCCCATGGCGGGTTGCCAAGCACCGCGTCGAAGCCGCCGTCGGGCCGCCGCTGACCGAGCGCGTCAAAAAACACCTCGGGGAACGCCAGCTCCCAATGAATCACCGCGTGGCTCGACGCGACCGCGGCGGCCTTCGCCAGCCACCGCGCCAGCTGCTCCGCGGGCAACGTGGTCGCGCCGCCAAGCAGCGACGCGATCCATTCGTTGACGACCGCGTGCGATGGCGCCGCGCCCGGCCACAGCGCGGCCGCACACCACGCGTCGGTCGCACGCGACCAGTTGGCGAATGGACCGTTGGGCGCCGAGAGCCGCTCGAGCCTGCGTTCCTTGTCGCGCACCGCCTGCAAGGTATCGGACGGCTCGATGGCCAGGCGCAGCCGATCGGGTAGCACGTGGGCCGCCACGACCGCCGACACCTCCGCATCGAAGAGTGGCAGCGCGGCGTGATTGATCGCACGGCCACGCACCGGCGGCTTCGCCAGGTCGGCGAGCCATCCGCCGATCAGGCTGTTGCCGACGGCCAGGTGATGGTCGAGAAAGGTCAGCGGCTTGCCGGCGGCCAACGTAGTCAACCACAGCGACAGCCGCGCCAGCTGCACGGCCGTCGGATTCAGGTCGACACCGTACAAGCACTGCTCGGCCACCTGGCGGCGAAGGCCCGCGCGGTCGGCTGGTGTCACGCCGTGCGCGTCCCACTGGCCGTCGCGGACCAGCGCCAGCTCGCACTGGTCCGCCAGGTAGTGGCAGGCGGCAACCAGGAAGGCGCCGCTGCCCATGGCGGGGTCCACCACGCGAAGGGCGAGCAGATCGCCGATCGGCCGATCCACCACCAGCGGATGCAGCGTGCGCCGCACCAGGAACTCGGTGATCGATCGCGGCGTGTAAAAGCTGCCGGTGGCCTTACGCTCGGTTGATGTTCGCCGCAGCATGACACCGCCGCGGGTAACCACTGGTTCGTGTTCGAGCACGCGCTCGTAGACGGCGCCGAGCTGTTCCACACCGAGGTCGTGGTACGCAATCCGCCGTCGCCCAGCTGGTGTGTCGGTGGTGGCCAGCGCCAGCACGAGGGCCTTGACGACGTCTTCGGGAACGCGGCGCCGCTCGACCAACGGGGCATGTCGCGGCGAGAAGAGTCGCCCGTTGAACGCGGTGACGTCGAGGTCGCCGGCCTTGCAGCCGGCATGAGCCATGCGGGCAATTGCCTGCATGGCCGCCCATAGGCCGCGGGGCACTCGCGGTTCGACCGACCGCTGATAGAGCGCGTCAATGCTGTAGGCCTCGCGATAAACGGGATGCCACACGGGCACCAGCCCGCGCGCTTCAGCGAACAGCAGGAAGAGCACGCGGTAGACGACGGTGAGCGCCTGGTCGTAGGGCTGCGCACCGGGCGCCGCGCCAGGCGAAAGCGCGCCGGCCAGCGCCGGCAAGGCCGCCAACACGCCGTCGCCCAGGGATTGGCACACGCGCGCGCCATGCAGATTCGAAGCATCGACGCGCGATCGCAGGGTATTCGGGCCCGCGCGGTTGCAGGTGGCGTGCGCACCGGCCAGCGCCCACAACAGCCGCGAGCCGTGCGGATGAGAGAGCAGCGTCGCGAAGTCGAACTGCAGCGTGTGCCGCGTCCACGGCCGGCCGCAATCGACCACGTGCAGGCTGCGACCGTTGGTCACCAGTGCCCACGCCGCCTCGGCGCCGACGCCGCCGCGAATGGCCTCGCGCCAGGCGGCCGCCACCGGCGCCGCCCACGGCAGCGTGACCATGAGCGCCGGTGGCGTTTCCCCACCGTGGCATAGACCTGCCAGCAGGTCGCCGACCGGGCGAACCATCGACACCGCATACCCCAGGGCGTCGAGCAGTGGCGCGGTCGCCACATCGAGCACTTGTCGGGCGCTGGCCGCGGGCCCAATCGACCGCGACACCGATCGCCACCACCGAACGGCCTGCCGCTCGAACCCGACAGTGGCGGCCGGGTCCAGGCCCGGCAGCAGCTGCTGCTCGAGGTACGCATGCGAAACCAACTGTCCGCCAATGCCGGCAATCACGGCGTGAGAGGGAGCGGCCACAAGGCAACCAGCCGCGAGTGAACGGGTTGCGGATCGATACCGCTCAACGAGGCGGCGCGTCTTGCCAGCGCCGCGTCAAGCTGGGCGGCGACTTCGCGCCGTGCACCGGCGGAGCGTTCGGCGCGCCGGTCGAACAGCGAGGACTGGTGCATCACCGGCTCCGACGCCAGCCGTGTCCTGGCAGCGGCGATTCGCGCCAGCACCGCCCGGCGCAACGGCGGCGACAACGCTTTCGGGTTGCCGGTCGTCTCGGTGTTGCCCATCGCGATGACGACCTCGCGCCACGCGGCGGTCATGTGCATGCCGTGGAGGGCCACGGTGCGCGCAACCACCCGGCGTTCGATCAACCGGCCGCCCGGTCCCCACTGCGTGCGCTCGAAAAGCGCGACGGCGGCGCAGTCTCCCTGGCGAGCGTGTCGAGGTATTGCGAAGATCGGGTGGGCGGGGACCGCGCCGGCGTGACGACTTAACTGTCGATGGCTGGTGACGCGCGCCAACTCATCAGCCACGCCGTGCATGCGTGTGGTGGCGATGGGCGTGACCGCCCGCGGCGGCCGCGCCACATCGTCGAAGACGGCGCGCGCAGTGTCGAGCGTGTTGGCATCCTGTTCGGCCAGTGCCTGCTCGGCATAGTGGCGCCGCCGCTCGAGATGGTTCCAGACCCGGTCCTCCACCGTGCCGCGGTGCACCAGGTGCACCGCGTGCACCCGGCGCCGTTGTCCAATCCGGTCGACGCGGCCGATCCGTTGCTCGAGACGAAGCGGATTCCACGGCAGCTCGAGATCGATCACCAGGCGGCAGCGCCGATGGAGGTTCAGGCCTTCGCCGGCGGTGTCGGTGGCGATCAGCACATCGAGCTCGCCACGATCGAATTGCCGCAGAACCTCCTGGCGCATGGGTGCGGGGACGCCGCCGTGAATGGCACCCAGTCGGAACGTTGACGCCAGAAAATCTGCCGCGGCCTGGAGCGTGTCGCGATACTCCGTGAACACCACCGCGGGCTCGCCGGCCCGTTTCAGGAACCGCCGTAGTCTCGATAGCTTCGACGAGTGCCCCGCCGCGCGGTGCGCCAGGTCGATCAGCTGGTCGAGGCACCGTCGCTCCCCCGCCTCGTCTGACAGGCCCGGTCGGGCCAGCCGCTCATCCAGTTCGTCGCCATCGTCGTCATCGCCGTCTTCCCAAGGGAGCGAGCCCTGGACGGGCACCGGCGGCGGTGCCCCCGCGAGCAGCGCCCGGCGTCTTGCCAGTGTCAGGGCGACCGCCGCCGCGCTCGAGGCGGCCCGACGCGCGAGCGTGATCGCCACCAGTTGCACCGCGTGATCCGATTGCCCGCGCGCCTGCCAGATGTCGCGCGCGTAGTCGTCCGTGGCGCGCAGCAGCCGCGCCTCGTCGTGGGTCGCGGTGACACTCATCAGGCGAGCGCGGCGATCGTCCCGAAGGCCGATGTCAAACCGGCCCCGTCGAAAAATCACCAGCGGGTCGCCGAGTGACCCAATGGCAGTGAGGTAGGCAAAGGCGGCCCGATCGCCCGAATGCGGCGTGGCCGACGCCAGTACTATCCACGGTGCTCGTGAGGCGAGGCGACTGACGGCGTGGCCGCGGTCGCTGGCTGGGGTCAGGTGGTGCGCCTCATCAGCGATCACCAGGTCGAACGGCACTTCCTCAACGGCGGCGATCACTTCCGGACGCTTGACGAGATCGATCGACGCAATGACGACGGGATGGGCGGCCCACGGATTGACGCCGGCCGGCAGGTCCTGGAGATTCATGGCGAGCGAGGTGTGATCGAGCACGGCCGCCACGATCCCGAATCGATCGCGTAACTCGGTGGCCCAGGATTCGCGCAGTCCGGCGGGACAAAGAATCAGCGCGCGATCGAGCAGGCTGCGTGCCCGAAGCTCGGCGAGAATCAGGCCGGCCTGAATGGTCTTGCCCAGCCCCACGCCGTCGGCCAGCAGCACTCGGGTGGCACCGTGCAGCACCGCCAGCGCAGGTTCCAGTTGATAGGCGAACAGGTCCAGCGTGGCATCCGCGGCGGTCCACAGACCGAGGGCTGGCCGTTCCCGGGCGATGGCGGCAAGGGCGCCGCGCAGGACGGTGCGTCGCTTGCGCCGCCGGGGTTGCGTCGACTGAGACGCGGTGACGCGATCGAAGGGCGTGACGGCGTGAAAACGACGGCCGTGGTTGTCGGGTCCGCAGCCCTCGAGCGTCAACACCGTGCAGCGCTCGAACACTTCCGTGCGCGCGACCGTCCAGCACTCGTCGCGCACCCTCACCATTTCACCGGGTCGCATGCCGGGGGAACTGCAAACGCCGGGCCCGATGCCGATGCGCGCTTTCTCGTGGATTCCGGAACGCGCGGCCTGAGCGCAGCGCAGAATCTTCTACGCGGGCGCCTCGTTGATGCCGCAGTTACTGCAACGCTAGCGGGCGGTGTGGAGGGCGTTGAAGAAGAGGCGGAAGGTGGCGTGCGACTGCGCGCGATGCTGGGGGCGAAACGCGAACAGGATGGCGCGGCCGAGGCCTGCCGTGACCTCCACCATCGCCCCCTTGCCGGCAATCACGCCCTCGCCTTCGAGCCAGCCGCTGAGCAGGACGCCGCTCTTCGCGTAGCGGCCAATGATGCGCGCGGTTGGCACGGCCAATCCTGCCGCCGCCGTCGGTGCGGCCGGCGCCAGCTCGAACGCGCCGCTGAACGCGCAGAAGCCGGCGGTCTCGCGGGGCAGGCCGTAGGTGAGGGGATCGGGATCCAGTTCGAGTTTGATCACCGAGCCCGGACAGAAAAAGTCGCCCGGCGGCAAGCCGCGGGTGACGTCCGTCACCGGTGCGCCGAGCAGCGTGACCGCCAGCTCGCTGGCTGAATCGAGGGTCACGAGCGTGCCGCCGCCCGTGACGAACTGACGGAGCATCTCGGCGCCGTCCGTGCCGAGGCCGCCGACGTACTCGGGAGGCATGGTCCCGGCCGGATGTCCGGCGATCAGGCGATCCGCGCCCAGGTCGGGAATGATGATGGCGTCGAAGCGCGCCCCCAGGCCACCGCGGCGAATGTCGGCATCGGTGAGGTTCTCGAACGGGAACTCGTACTGCTCGAGCAGCCAGCGCGTCCAGCCCTCATCGATGCTTTCGACCCACGGCTTGTAGAGGGCAAGCCGCGCGCGGCCGAGCGGCCGCGCGTCCGGTGGTGGACGCCCCGCCGAGGCAGTGACACGCAAGCCGAGGTCACGGGCGACGCCGTCCACCGCCTGCCGCACGCCCTTGGCTTCGACCACGACCAGCGCGCCGGGCTGATAGGTATAGCCCTGGATCGCCATCGCTGACGCCAGCCACGACACGCGCGCGCCCGCCTTCTGCAGACGGTTAATCGCCAGGCTGGCACCATTGCCGCGACCATCGATCACGTAGAACGCGGGCTTGCGGGTATCCCCCCAGACCTGGGCCGGCGCGATCGTCGCGCGATCGAGGCGTGTCGTGGGGGGCGGCTCGAAGTACTGATCAATGCGATCGATCTTCACGTTCATCTGGAGTGGCAGCGTCCAGCCGGCGACGTCGTAGGGACGGTCGACCTGCGCGCCGGGCGCGAGCCGCCGCACGGGATACTGCTGGGTCTCGAGCAAGGTCTTGGCGTAGGCGCGAAATGGCTGCGCCATCAGGATGATGTCGGAGCCTTGCGGGTAGACCGTGTCGGCCACGCGGAACGGCTCGATCGTCCGTCTGATCTCCACCGCTCCTTCGAGCAGGAGCTGTTCGAGCTTGCGGGCCGCATGCGGGTCGAACTGTCCAGGCGGAATGATGAACGCAAATGGGCCGCCCTTGAGCCCGAGCTCCACCTGCCGCTTGCCCATGCGATAGAAATTGCGAACCAACTCTTCGCGATAGCGCGCCGCCGCGCCGAGCATGCCCCGGGCGGCCGACAGGTCGTAGTTGACGATGTCGCGCAGGCGCCAGTCACCGCCCGGCCACGGATTGGGAAAGGTGGTGGACGGCGAGTGGTCGGGAAACCCGCGGCCGCCGGTCAGCTGGTCGGGTGCCACCGTGATCGGCGAGGCAATGCGAACACTGGCCGCCTCGGTGAGGATTGTCACCGTGTTGTGGCCAAGCGGCGCCGAGTCTTCGTAGCCCGGCCAGTAGTAGTCGTAGAGCGCATTTTGCAACACGCCCGAGTGGCCGTCTTGCTCGAGTGACAGCGCCATGGCATGGCCGAGCAGGCCGGCAGTGCGCCAGATCAACGGGTCGTAGTTGCGATCGATCGGATCGAGATTGGGCGGCACGAAAAAGCGCGCCCCGCGCGGCCCCATCTGGTGCATGGTCAGGAACACTTGCGGATGCCAACGGCGGTAGAAAAAATCCGCGAGCGAGCGGTTCTCCGCCATGTTCATCATGAACGCGTCGCGGTTGAGGTCGTGGCCGACGTAGTGGTGGTACAGCCACGGCATGTTGCTGCCCTCGAACTCAGTGCCCTTCCACTGGCGATACCAGTCGACGGTGATGACATGCCCGTCAGGGTTGAGCGAGGGAAACAGGATCAGCACCACCTCGCGCAGCGCCCGCAACACCTCCGGATCCCGCGAGGTCGCCAGCGTGTGCAGCAACTCGGGCGCCGCCTGTGTCGCGCCAATCTCGGTGGCGTGAATGCTCATACCGAGTGCCACGATCACGGGCTGGCGTTCGGCCAGGGCCATGGCGGCCGGTTCGTCGAGCGTCCGCGGGTCAGCCAGCCGAAGAGCATTGGCGCGAATCTGCTCGAGCCGCGCGATGTTCTCCGGCGCCGACACGACGGCCGCGATCAACCGCCGGCCGTCGGTGGAGGGACCGGCATCGACGATCTCGACGCGATCCGACGCCGCGGCCACGGTCTCGAAGTAGCGTTGGAGACCGGGCCAGTCGGCCAGTTCCCGGTCGGTGCCCATCCGAAATCCGAATGCCGCTTCCGGCGTCGGGATCGCGGCCGGCGCCTGCCCGCCAAGGGGTGCCGTGAGCAGGAAGGCCAGGAGCAGGCCGATCGATCGTGCGCGCATGACGCGGGATCATATCGCCTTCGCGCGGAGCATCCCCGAGCGGACAAAAAGCCGGGGTGCCGCGGACGGCACCCCAGAAGGGACGGAGGAAACGGCGGTTGGTTACTTTGCGTCGCGCAGCGACGGCCACTCGATAGCGGCGGGATGCTCGATAGCCCTCGGGCTGTCACCTGCCGCCGGCTTCACGCGCGCATCGATGCGCGCGAACAATGCCGCAAGGCCAGCCTGCTCTGGATCGTAGACGCCCCATTCATCCCTGGCGGGACGCGCGGGTGGTTGAGTATTGGTAATGGCCATGGTCCTTGTTAGAGGGTTGCGCCGACTCTAGAGCAAGCCACATGCCGAAGGAGTCTCGCCGGCGTGCGACTGGCGAACCCGTCCCGTTACTATGAGTTAGCGCCTCGTCCCACAGCCGGCCACCACGCACTCAGGCACGCCGCAACCACCATTCGTGTGGACGCACTTACATTTGTGCAAGCCGCGCCCAGCCGGCCAGCCCAGCGCTGCGCACTTTCTCATAGGGGAGCCAGCGCCGCTCGCTCTGGCACACAGGTTGCTCCTGCCCCGGCATGATCGTGAGCTACCTCGGCACCAAGGGTGGGACCGGCACGACAACGCTGGCCGTCAACGGGGCGGCGGATATTCGCCGGCTGACACACAAGCCGACCGTGATCGTCGACCTCAAAGCCGGTCCGGGCGACGTCTCGCTGTTTCTTGGCCTTCGGCCGCGTCACTCGGTGCTGCATGCCATCGACCACTTGTCGTGGATGGATCCGGGCGCCGTGTCCAAGTACGTCGTCCACCATCAATGCGGCCTTCACGTGCTGGCGTGCGCGGACGAGTTCGGCCGCCCGGCCTCGCGCGATGTCGAGGGCATCGAGCAGATGTTGCGCTGCCTCAACTCACTCTACGACTTCGTGATCGTCGACGTCGGCAGCACGTTGAGCACCTGCGGCGCGATGGCCCTGCAGCTGTCGGATACGGTGATGCTGGTGGCCAACCCCGACGTGCCGTGCCTCCGCAACCTGCAGCGGTTGATCGATGCCGTCAAGCTGACCGGCGTCGGTGCCGAGCGTCTGAAGATCGTCCTCAACCGCGCCTCGGAGTTTGGCGTGCTCTCCACGGCGCAGATTGAGCGCGTGCTCGGCCTGGGCATCGACTACAGCGTCAACAGCGACTATCGCACCGTCGCCTCGGCCGTGAACTCCGGTGTGCCGGTGTCGACCCTGCGCGCGTCGGCGGAGCTGCATCACCAGCTGGAGGTCATTGCCCGGGCGCTGTGCGGGGTGCCCGCCGGCCGGGCGCGGCCGGCCGGCGGCGATCGCAGCGACGATGAGGAGTCCGGGCTCGCCCGGCACCAGCTGTAAGTGGTCAAGTCCCAAGCCCCAAGTCTCAAGCCTTCGTGTACTCCGCCGTCACCTTCGTGGTGATCCCGCCGCGCGCGGTAAAGTCGCCGACCACGGTCATCTGCCGTGGGGCGCAGGCAGCCACCAGGTCGTCCAGAATCTGGTTGGTGGCGGCCTCGTAGAAAATTCCCTTGTTCCTGAACTCCAGCAGATAGTATTTGAGGGACTTGAGCTCGAGGCAGTGGGCGTCGGGCAGGTAGCGGATGCGGATGACGCCGAAGTCGGGGAGGCCCGTCTTCGGGCACATCGACGTAAACTCTGGGCAGTCGATCGCGATTTCGAAGCGGCGTTCGGGCCGCGGGTTGGGAAACGTCTCGATCGTCGACGCGGTAGACATAATGATCAGTCTACGGCAAAAGGATGCAGCCTTCGGCTGAGCGGCGGATTAGCGGCGATTGACAGACCCCAAGGTCGGGGTTAGCATACACGCCGTCAACATTGACCCTGGGGGACACGATGGACGAAGCCCGGAGAATGGGCAAGTCGGAACTCTTTTCGCACTTCGCTGAACGGTTCGACGTCAAGCGTACGCAGTCGCGCGAATTCTTCGACGAACTGGCGATCCTGTGCGAGAAGGAATTAAAGCGAACCGGAGAGTTCGTGATCCCCGGCATGGTGAAGCTCGTCGTGCAGCACCGCAAGGCCCGGACCGGACGCAATCCGGCCACCGGCCAGCCGATCGAGATCGCGCCCAAGACCGTGGTCAAGGCGCGCATCGTCAAGCAGCTGAAAGACGCGATCCTGCCCAAGAAGCCGAAGTAAGGATGGCGGCGGGGGATCTATTTCCTGATCTTCCTCGCCAGCTCCCGAATCTCCAGGCGTTCCATCTTGAATTTCAACGTGCTGAGCGGCACGCCCAGGTAGCGTGCCGTCTGCGTGACGTTCCAGGCGTTGCGTTCGAGCGCCCGCACCAGGAAGTTGCGCTCGAAGGTGACCAGCGCCCGATCCAGCAGGCTGGTGTCTGACTTGGTGCGATCGAGTTCGACGACATGGAACTCGAACGGCAGGTCCTCGTCGGTAAGCCATTCCTGATCCGACACCGCCACCAGCCGCTCGACCAGGTTCTCCAGTTCGCGGATGTTCCCGGGCCACCCGTAGTGCGACAGCATGCGCAGCGTGGATTCGGCGATGCCGCGCACCGGCTTGTGAAACCGCGCGCTGTAGCGGCGGATGAAAAAATCCACCAGTACCGGGAGGTCTTCGATGCGCTCGCGCAGCGGCGGCAGCCGGACCGGAATCACGTTGATGCGATAGAACAGGTCTTCGCGGAACGTGCCGTCCTTAACGGCGCGATCGAGGTCGACGTGGGTGGCGGCAATCAGCCGGAACGACGTGCGCACCGGTCGCGTGCCGCCCACCCGCTCCACTTCGCCTTCCTGGATGGCGCGCAGCAGCTTGGCCTGCAAATCCAGCTTGAGGTCGCCGATCTCATCGAGGAACAGGGTACCGCCGTTGGCCAGCTCGAACTTGCCGATGCGCTGCTGGATGGCGCCGGTGAACGAGCCCTTCTCGTGGCCGAACAGCGTGCTTTCCACCAGCTCGCGCGGAATCGCCGCGAGGTTGACCGCCACAAACGGCGCGGCGGCGTTGACCGACTCGCGGTGCAGTAGACGCGCCAGCAGTTCCTTGCCGGTACCGCTCTCGCCGAGCACCAGCACGGTGGCCGACAGCTTGGCGACCTTGTGCACCGTCTCGAGCACCTCCTTGAGCGCGGTGCTCGGGCCGGTGATGAAGTCGCGCGCCGCGGCGTCGTCCGCGGCGTCCTCCAGCGTGAGCACGTGGCGTTTCAGGTCCTGGCGCTCGCCGGCGTGGCGGACCAGCGCGCGGAACACGTCGGGGTCGGCGTCCTTGGTCAGGAAGTGGTAGGCGCCGAGTTTGATGGCGCTGACCGCCGCGTCGACGTCGGGCCCGGCCGAGGTCATGATCACCTCGACCAGCGGGAAGTTCTCGCGCACGACCTGGAGGAGGTCGAGCCCGCCGAGCGCGGGCAGCTGCATGTCGGCGACCAGCACGTCGACTTCTTCCCGGTCCATCAACGCCAGGCCGGCCTCCGCGGACGTGGCGCGAATGACGCGGAAGTCGCGCCGTAGCGTCTGCGAAAGGCGTTCGCGCGCCTCGTCGTGGGCGTCGATGACCAGCACGGTCTTGCGGCGGACCGACATCGAGAGGAGTATAAGGGGTGACGAGTTCATTGATCGTGGCGATGGTGGCGTTGGCGGTGGCGGCATTGGCGTTCGCGCAGTCGAGGCGGACGGCCCGGCAGCTGGCGCAAATCACCGAGATGTACTGGCAGCTCAAGTTCGATCATGGCGAACTCAAGGCCAAGGTCGACCCGTCCGCGCCGGCCGTGCCCAAACCCAAGGAAACATTTGTGCCCCTCACCCAACTGAAGCGCCCATCCTGACCCTTGACCTTCCGTTCAATTCCGAGCGACATTGAGGGTTCCCACCTTCGCCGAAGGCTTCCTCCTTCGCCAAGGCTTCGGCGGACGGGTCGGTGGGTAAAGGGCAGAGGTTCAATGGCGAGTGAGTACGACGTTGTAGTGGTGGGCGCGGGCACCGGCGGTTACGTGGCGGCGATTCGCGCCGCGCAGCTGGGCCTCAAGGTCGCGGTGGTCGAGAAACAGAAAGCGCTTGGCGGCACCTGCCTGATCTGGGGCTGCATTCCCACCAAGGCGTTGCTCGAGCACGCGCACGCCCTCAAGGTGGCGCAAAGCGCCAAGGAGTGGGGTCTCACCGGCATCGACGGCGCCGGTGTCGGCATCGACATGGTCGCCGTGCACGCCCGCAAGGACAAGATGGTGTCGGGCCTCACCGGCGGCATCGAGATGCTCTTCAAGAAGAACAAGATCGACTGGATCAAGGGCAGCGCGCGCCTGACCGGCAAACAGGGTGTGGAAGTCACGTTGCACGACGGAACCAAGCAGTCGCTGACCGCCGGCAAGGAAATCATCGTGGCCACCGGATCGTCGCCGCGCAGCGTGCCCGGCATCGAGGTCGATCGCAAGACGATCGTCTTCAGCGACGAGGCGATTCACCTGCCGTACGTGCCCAAGTCGATTGCCATCATGGGCAGCGGCGCCGTCGGCGTCGAGTTCGCGTCGATCTTCAGGAGCTACGGCAGCGACGTCACGGTGATCGAGCTGCTGCCGAGGCTGGTGCCGGGCGAAGACGAGGCCGTGTCGGCCGAGCTCGAGCGCACCTTCAAGAAGCGCGGCATCAAGGTGATGACCGGTTCGAAGGTCACCGCCGCGAAGCCGGGGGCCAAGGGCGTCGACATCGACGTGCAAGGCGGGGACGGCAAGTCACAGAAACTCAGTTACGACCTGCTGCTGGTCGCCACGGGCCGCGGGCCGGTGACCGAAGGCCTCGGCGCCGAAGCGCTTGGCCTCAAGATGGATCGCGGCTACGTGGTGGTCGATTCGCTGTTCAAGACCAATGTGCCCGGCATTTCCGCCATCGGCGATGTCATCACCATGGGCGGCCCACACTACCAGCTCGCGCACGTGTCATCGATGGAAGGCATTCTGCTCGCGGAGCGAATCGCCGGCCACGCCGTGCAGCCGATCAACTACGACCACGTGCCGCGCTGCACCTACAGCGACCCCGAGATTGGCAGCGTCGGCCTCACTGAGGCGCAAGCCGCGGCGCAAGGCCACGACGTTCGCATCGGCACCTTCCCGTTCCGCGCCCTGGCGCGCGCCCGCATGGCAGGCGAGACCGACGGTTTCGTGAAGATCGTCGCCGAGAAAAAATACGACGAGGTGTTGGGTGTCCACCTCATCGGTCCGCGCGCGACGGAGCTGGTGGCCGAAGCGGTGATTGCCCTGCGGATGGAAGTGACCGTCGAAGAGCTGATCAAGACCATTCACGCGCACCCGACCATGTCAGAAGCAGTGGGCGAAGCCGCGCACGCCGCGCACGGCGCCGCGATTCATCTCTAGGGTCCTGGGACCCAAGACCTAAGTCCTAGGTCCTAGGTCCTGCGTCCCGAGACTGAGACCTGAGAAGTATTTATGTCAACACCCGTAGTCATGCCCCAGATGGGCGAGTCGATCGCCGAAGGCACCATCGTCCGCTGGATCAAGAAGGTCGGCGATGCGGTCGACCGCGACGAGCCGCTGTTCGAGATTTCCACCGACAAGGTCGACGCCGAGATCCCCTCGCCCGCCGCCGGCGTGCTGATGGACATTGCGGTCAAGGAAGGCGAAACCGTTCCGGTGAACACCGTGGTCGCGACGATTGGCGCCGCGGGGGAGAAGATGGCGCCTTCGCAAGGTGCCAACGGTGCCAAGGGCACGCAGACTTCGGAGAGTGCCGACGCGACGGGCACTCCGGGTGCGGCCTTAAGCGCTCCAGCCTCTCCCCCGACCACGAGCCCCGTATCTGCGGTCCCCGAGCACTCTGGCACCGAGGCACTTGTGGCACCCTTGGCACCCGAAGGCGAAGCCGATCGCCAGAAGTCGTCGCCGCTCGTGCGGCGCATTGCCAAGGAACACAACGTCGACATTGGCCGCATCCAGGGTTCGGGCATTGGCGGCCGCGTTACCAAGCAGGACATCCTCGGCTTCATTGACCACGGTGGCAGGGCGTCCTTCGACTCGCAGTCCACTCGCCCGGCGAGTGAACCGCTCGCTCAGGATCGACCGCCGGTGGTGACCCGGGCGGTCGGCGACACGGTCGTCCCGATGTCGGTGATGCGCAAGAAGATCGCCGAGCACATGGTGGTCAGCAAGCGCACTTCGGCGCACGTCTACTCGGTGTTCGAAGTGAATTACTCACGCGTCGATCAGATTCGCAAGGCGAAGAAGGACGACTACGAGCGGTCGGGCGCCAGGCTGACATTCACCTCGTTCATCGCCAAGGTGGTGGTCGATTGCCTCCGCACGCACAAGGTGATCAACGCGTCGATTGACGGCGACAACATCATCTACCGCACCGACATCAATCTGGGCATTGCCGTGGCGCTCGACAACGGGCTGATCGTGCCGGTGGTGAAAGCCGCCGGCGAGAAGAACACGCTCGGCCTGTCGAAGGCCATCCAGGACATCGCCGAGCGCGCGCGCGCGAAGAAGCTCAATCCGGAAGAAGTGCACGGCGGCACGTTCACGATCACCAACCCCGGCAACTTCGGCGCGCAGTTCGGCCTGCCGATCATCAACCAGCCGCAGGTCGCCATTCTCGGCGTCGGCGCCATCGAGAAGCGTCCGGTGGTGATCGATGACGCGATTGCCATCCGGCTGATGGGCTTTCTCACGCTCGGCTACGACCATCGGTTGGTGGACGGTGCGGTGGCCGACCAGTTCATGGCCGACGTCAAGATGGGCATCGAGACCTTCGATCCGTCGCACGCCTGATGATCGACGTTCGCAGGCTCGGACTCGTCTCGTACGCGGACGGTCTCGAGCTGCAGCGCGGGCTGGTCGAAGACCGCCAGGCCGGCCGCATTGCCGACACGCTGCTGCTGTTGCAGCACCCTCATGTGCTGACCATCGGCGTGAAGAAGGCTGGGCGTCAGCACATTCTCGCGGCTCCCGAGTTGCTGGCCGCGCGCGGCGTCGAGGTCTTCGAGACCGGACGCGGCGGCGACGTCACCTACCACGGCCCCGGGCAGCTGGTGGGCTACCCGATCATCGACCTGAATCCTGATCGGCGCGACGTCCACCGTTATGTTCGCGATCTCGAAGCGGTGATGATCGGCGTGTGTGGCGACTATGGCCTGGCCGCCGAACGCGTGAAGGGCATGAGCGGTGCGTGGCTGGGCGACGCGAAGATCGGTGCCATCGGGGTGCGTATCTCGCGGTGGGTCACCAGCCACGGGTTCGCCTTCAACGTCACTACCGACCTCGACTTCTTCAACCTCATCGTTCCCTGCGGCATTACCGACCGCGGCGTGACCTCCCTGGCCGCCCAGCTCGGCCGGGCCGTCGCCCTGCCAGAAGTCGAAGACGCGTTTATCCGCCACTTCTCCGCCGTTTTCGCGAAACCGACCGCCTGAATCCCTCCCCGGGAATAACCGCTCGTGGGTTGGGGTTCTACTCCCCAACATGCGAGATCAAGCTGAAACTGAGTTGGTGGAGCGGCTGCGCCTTCGGGACGAGGGTGCGCTAGTGGAACTGTCGTCGCTTTACGGCGCCAGGATCTTCCAGCTGGCCTTCCGCTACGTGAAGAACCGTGAAGACGCGGAAGAAGTGGTCCAGGACGTGTTGTTGAAGGTGTTCCGCAAGATCGACGCGTTCCGGGGCGACTCGGCGTTGTCGTCGTGGATCTACCGCATCACGTTCAACACCGCCATGTCGCGTCTGCGGCACACCCGCGCGGCCCGCATGGCCGAAGTGCCCGAGCTTCCGGTGGGCAGGGCCACGGCCGGCGACATGACACCTCGTAGGCACGAACCGGCCGACTGGTCGAACCTGGCTGACGAGGCGATGCTGCGCCGCCAGATGCGCGAGCGGCTGTTCGAGGCGGTCGACGAGCTGCCCGCGATCTATCGCGCGCCGGTCATCCTGCGCGATCTCAAGGGCCTGAGCACAGAAGAGGCGAGCTCTCGCCTGAAGGTGAAAGACCAGACGCTGAAGTCACGGCTCCACCGCGGCCGCCTGTTGCTGCGCGAGCGGCTGTCGGACTTTGCCGGCGGGCTGTCGATGCACCGTCCTGCTGAAGCTTTCTAACCCGCGTCCGCTGTTTCGAACACCGTAGCCTCGGCGAAGGCCGTCTAGCCGGACATCGAGGTGTCGTATCGCACGCGGTCGCGTGACGACAGCGCGGGTGCCACGATCGAGGCAATGCCGGACGGCTGCACGGTCACCGGCATGATCGCCCACCGGCCCGGCGTGCCTTCCTCGCGCGTGACGGCGACGATGGCCATGTGCAGGCGCGATCCGCGGGTCAGGGCCGTGCGAATGACCCGGGTGGCGGCCGCCGCGAGCGCGTAAGGCCCTGGCGGCCATAGCCGTGCCACCCGCGCGTCAAGCCTCGCCAATTGCGCCGCTGACAGTACCCTCGGAATTGACCGCCCGCCAATCGCGCCTTCGTCCCACGGCACAATCACCTGATGCGGGGGACGTCCCAGGACCGACAGCGAGATGTCCGACGGCGACGCGTTGGCTTCGAGCGCGGTCAGGGCCGTGACCGCCGACCGCAACGCCTCTGCCCCAGTGCCGAACAATCGCGCCCGCGGAATGCCCGCCTCGTTCACGCCCCGCTCAATCAACCCGCCTTGCGCCGCTCCCGCGCACAGAAACGGCGCCGATTGATTCAACCCCGCGACCCTCTTCAAGAGCGCCAGGCCTGCCTCGTCTTGCCACTCGCCGCCAGGCTGGCCAGCGCGGTCCGCGACCACGACCAGCACCGCACCCACCACCGCGGCGACATCGCTGGTACCCGACATGACGGTGTGATACCGATCGACCGGGCCCGATTGCGCCACATCGAGCGCCTTGCCTGCCGCGATCGTGCCCTGGTCATCGACCAGGACGATCCGTGACACCAGGTCGGTTGCGGCCAGCTGGCGCGCGAGCGCGCCGCCAATCTCTCCGGCCCCCAGGATCACCACAGTCGACACGCGGACTATTCTATAGGCATGGCACGAGTCACTCTGATCACGGGCGGCACTCGGGGCATAGGCTTCGCGCTCGCGGAAGCACTGCTTGGCAACGGCGAGCAGGTGGCTGTCACGGGTACCTCAACCGACGGCGTGATGCGGGCCGAACACGCCCTGGCGACGGCCTGCGGGGACCCCGGCCGCATTGCCGGCATCGTCTGCGATGTTCGCGACCCGGCGTCGGCCGAGCTCGCGGTGCGGACTGCCGCGGCGCGGTTTGGTGGCCTCGACGCCCTGGTCAACAACGCCGGTGTCGGCGTTGGCGTGCCGATCAGCGAGATGCCGCACGACGAGTGGAACCGCATCATTGGCACCAACCTCACCGGCGTGTTCAACTGCTGCAAGGCGGCCATTCCCGTGTTGCGACAGCGCGGCGGCGGCTGGATCGTGAACGTCAGCAGCCTGGCGAGCAAGAACCCTTTCATCGGCGGCGCTGCCTACTGCGCCTCGAAAGCCGGACTGAACGCTTTCAGCGAAGCGCTGATGCAGGAGCTGCGCACCGACAATATTCGCGTCACCTACGTCCTGCCTGGATCAGTGGCGACCGGGTTCAATAACCGCGAGAGCGACGCCGGCGCGGAATGGAAGCTGCACCCAGAAGACGTGGCCCAGGCGATTGTCGACGTGCTGAACCATCAGGCGCGCAGCCTGCCCAGCCGCGTGGAGATTCGCCCATCGCGGCCGCAGAAAAACTAAGTGATCGCCAACCGGTACGAACCACTCGAACTGGCGCCGGCGGGGGCCGCCGTCAAAGCGCGCGACATGCAAACGGCGCAGACGGTAATGCTGCGGCCAATCACGCGCCTGGACGAGCGCCTGCGCGGTCTCTTCCATCCCTCCCTCGTCACCATCTTCGACATCGTCCACGACGGCGCCGCCACGTTCGCCGCGTGTGAGTTAGTGCAGGGACGCAGCCTGCGGCTGATCATGGGCGGACAACCGTTCAACGGCCGGCGCGCGGCGGAGATTGTGGCGGAAATCGCTGATGCCGTGGCCGAGCTTCATGCGCGCGGCCTCTATCACGGCGCCATCACCATCGACACCGTGCTCCTGACCGCGAAGGGCAAGGCGAAGCTGGATCTCGTGCATGCGACCGACTCGACCGAGTGCACCGACATCGATCAGCTGCGCGGCTTGCTCGCTGCGCTGGTTGGACACGGCCGTCCTCAGTTGGATGATGCGGGATCGGCGGCCGTGCTGGCGGCCCGTCTGCGATCACAGTGAGCCGTCCTTCTTAATCGGTGTCAATCGGTGTGAATCGGTGGCCTAGCTGATCGTGAACAACCACTTCGGCAGGTCGACGTTGCCCCCGGTCACCATGGCGACCACCCGCTGACCCGGGGCTGAGGCCTTGCCGGCCATGATGGCCGCGGTCGCCGCGACGCCCGCGCCCTCGACAATCAACCGCTCTTCGGTCGCCAGGCCCTTCATCGCCCTCGCCAGGTCTTCCTCGCTGACCGTGACCACGTAGTCCACGACCTGCTGCACCAGCGGAAACGTGATGGTGCCGGCCTCGAGATTGCCGGTGAGGCCATCGGCCAGCGACTGGCGCGGCGTGATTTCGGTGATGCGGCCCGCCTCCAGGCTCAAAGTGAATGGCGACGACGCTTCGACCTCCACGCCGACGATGGTCACGCGAGGGGCTGCAGCCTTGATCGCCAGGCCCATGCCGCTGGCGAGCCCGCCGCCACCGAGGGGGATCACGATCACGTCAAACACGGGCATGGCCTCCACGATCTCGAGGCCAATCGTGCCGGCCCCGGCAATCACGTCGGGGTGGTTGTAGGGCGATATGTAAACGCCGCCTTCCGCCTCCGCATACTCCTTGGCCTGCTTTTCCGCGAGGTCGTAGTCCTCGCACTCGCCGTGCAGCACGGCGCCGTGGCGGCGAATGGCGTTCTTCTTGGCCTCCGGCGCGCTGGCCGGTGTGAAGACGACGCAGGCCAGGCCGAGTCGCTCCGCGGCCAATGCCAGCGAGCGCCCGTGGTTGCCGGCCGAGGCGGTGACCAGCTGCGGCGACGCGCCGGGATCGCTGCCTTCCATCAGCCGCAACGCGGCGTTCAGCGCGCCGCGAATCTTGAACGAGCTGGTGAGGTTGAGCGACTCGAGTTTCAGGAAGACGTTGCCATCGGCAATCGACGACAGCCAGTGCGAGGGCAGGAGCGGTGTGGGTTGCAGGTGCGGGGCGAGGCGCCGCTTGGCCTCGTAGATGTCGAGAACGGTCGGCAGCATCATGAGCCTTGCAATAACTGCGGCAACTGGGTGACAAAGGCAGAGCGGGCCATCACCTGGTCGACACCAGCCTGGCGCGCCGCGCCAATCAGCTCGGTCTGCACGTGCGACACAAACCCCAGCGTCGGCACGGCGGCGAGCGCGGGGTCGGCCTTGAGCGCGGCAACCGCTTCGAGTGGCCGCACCTTCACGCTATTGAGGTCCAGGATCACCAGCCGCGGCGCCTTGGTCCGCACCGCCTCGACAATGGCTTCGGGTGACCGCGCGAACGCGATCTCGATGCCCAGCGCCTTGGCGGCGCTCGAAATCCGCGAGGCAAACATCAGGTCGTCCACCGCAACAATGATCACGCTAGTATCGTAGCGAAACGCCGCTCAAACCAACAAGACGATACGCGTCGTTTCGCCAGGCAGCGTTGTTTTGCCCCGCTCCGCGGGGCGAGACATCTTCTAAGGTTACGATGGTGGTCTTAGAAGATGTCTAGCTCATTGATTATCGGGACGGCGGCGGCAGGGCCATTTCAGAAGAACGGGTATGTGCTCGGCTGCGAGCGCACGAAGGAGGCGGTTTACATCGATCCTGGCGACGAAGTGGCGCAGTTGCTCGGTTTCATCGCCGAGCAGGGTCTCACCGTCACCCACATCCTGCTGACGCATGCCCACGTCGATCACGTGTCAGGCGTCGCCGAGGCCAAGCGAACACTTCATGCGCCGATCTGTCTGCACCGGGCCGACCAGTCGTTGTACGACAACGCCGCCCGGCAGGGCGCGATGTTCGGGATCCAGGTGGAGCAACCGCCGCCCGTCGATCGCTACTACGAGGCGGCCGCTCCGCTGACCTTCGGTGACTACGCTGTGGAGGTGCATCACACGCCTGGTCATGCACCGGGCGGCGTGTGCCTGGCCGTGTCGAAGGCCGGCGAGACGGCGCCGCCGGCGCTCTTTGCCGGTGACAACCTGTTTGCCGGCTCCATCGGCCGCACCGACCTGCCGGGCGGCGACTACGAGGTGCTGATGAAGGCCATCACGGAAGTACTGTTCGCCTTTCCGGATGAGTCGATCGTCTATTCCGGCCATGGGCATGAAACGACCATTGGCCGCGAGCGCCGGACTAACCCGTTTGTTCTGGAGTATCTGGCGGCACGATAGGGCCAACCTTCCGCCTTCGCGTCTGGCTGTTGTTCGCCGTCCCTGCTCGGACCGTGCGTCTCGTACTCATCCGCCTCATCTTTCGTTGGCAATACGAGCCGTCTGTTGCGCGTATGTGTTCCAAGAGCCCCTACGCGCAAGTATATTTGCGTATATGCTTCCATGTTGCGCCTAAACGTGCTGTAACAAGCCAGTCGGCTACCAACGGGAATTCCTCAACGCCTACCGGCCCGGAGAGACGTACTACCTTCCGGAGGGCACGCGCGCGCACCTTGCCGAGATAGGCGCGAGACCAGTGAGCGGACAGGAGCCAGCGGGGACTTACGCGCGGCAGATCCTGAGCCGACTTCTGATCGACCTGTCATGGAATTCGAGTCGTCTTGAAGGGAACACCTACTCACTGCTCGACACAAAGCGGCTGATTGAGTTCGGTCAAGAGGCGGAGGGCAGCGACTAGCGACTGCCGCGGCGATTAAAGATCCTTTTGAGCAATCGTTGTTCGTGATGGTGCAGCTGCCGTACCTGCAGCCGTTTGACGATGTGAACAAGCACGTGTCACGAATGGCGGCAAACATTCCGTTCATCAGAGCAAACCTCTCGCCCCTCTCATTCACGGATCTGCCGCGCGGGCTGTATGCGCACGCTATTCTCGGGGTCTACGAGCTCAATCGGATCGAACTCCTCCGGGATGTATTCACCTGGTCGTACGAGCGTTCGGCCGAGCGCTATGCTGCCGTGCGGCAGTCTCTCGGCGAGCCCGATCCGTTCCGGCTACGGCATCGAGACGCGCTGCGCGCCGTGGTCGCGGAGGTTGTGCTGAGGCGTATGGACCGAAAGACCGCCGCTGCCCACATCGGATCGTGGGCGACGACGCATCTGGACGATAGCGATCGGGCAACATTTCGTGAGGTCGCGGAGACCGAGCTGCTTGGCCTTCATGAGGGCAACTTTGCGCGCTACCCGATCAGGCCAGGGGAGTTTAAGGCATGGCAGGAGATCTGGAGCTCGCGCGGCTGACGCTCCCTTGGGACTCCGCGTTCACCACGAACTCCACGCGCCCCACGGTCAGCTTGTCGCCATCCGCCAGCGTGGCCCGGGCGACCTTCTGGCCGTTGACGAACGTGCCGTTCGTGCTGCCGAGATCCTCGAGCAGCAGTTCGTTCGCCTCGCTCAGTGTCAGGCGGCAATGCACTCGCGATACCAGCGCGGCATCGACGACGAAGTCGACGCCCGGTGCGCGTCCGATCGTCTTCAACGTGCCCGGCAGCAGGCGAAATATCAACTGAGCATCGACAGGGTCGATCGATTGAAGCGTCCACATGTGATCGGTGCCACCAGTGTAAACGACTCGGCGCTCAAGAAGGCGGACGCCAGATTACGGCGGGGGCTTGCGGCCGTAGCCAGGCCGATAGTGTTTGTGGCACGACGTGCAGGATTCCATGAGCCGATCGCTGAGCGCCGCGATCGCCTCCACGTTCTTGGTCTTGGCCGCCTTCACGGCTGCCGCGCCGGCATCGAGCATCAGCTTGGCGTCGGCCATCCACTGCTTCTGGTCGCGAGCCCGTCCGGGCAGCATCAGGAGGTTGGCCGACTCGGCGACCATCAGGGCCTGGCCCTCGACGACCGTCCACTCGGCGTCGGTCTTCGGTGCGCGCGACTCGATGTAGAACAGTGCATCAGACGCGGGGTAGATGATCTTCACCATGAGCTCGCTCATCGTGCCGACGTTGCGCGTGGGCGGCCGGTCGGAGGCCGGCTGCTTCGGCGCCTGCGCCAGTGCCGTCGCGCCGACCAGGAAGAGAAGGGCCAGGATCTTCATGTCGCGGAAGTCTAACACCGCCAGAAATGCATTAACATCCGCGGTGAAACGGAGGCTCATGTGATTGGACGGTCGCTCTTCGCCTTGGTCGTGTTCGGCAGCCTGGCCACATCCAGTTCCCTGGGCGCGCAAGCGCCGGCGGCCCAGTCACCCGCATCTGCCGCGGTGACGCCCAACGATTACACCGACGACAAGACATGGCTGTGCCGGCCAGGCCGCAAGGGCGATGCCTGCGACATTGACCTCACCACGACGGTGGTGGCGGCCGATGGCACCATGACGCGCGAAACGTCGGCGGCCGATCCGAAAGCGCCGATCGACTGCTTCTACGTGTATCCGACGATTTCCACCGATCCCACCGACAACAGCGACATGAACGCCGACCCGGCAGAGCTCAACGTGATCGCGCAGCAGTTCGCGCGCTTCGCCTCGAAGTGCCGACCCTTCGCGCCGCTGTACCGCCAACTTACGCTTACGGGACTTCGCAAGCAGCTGTCCGGACCGCGCTTCGAGTTTGGGAAGGGCGTGCAATACGACGATGTCCGCGATGCATGGCGGTCGTACCTGCAGCGCGACAACCAGGGCCGCGGAATCGTGCTCGTCAGCCACTCGCAGGGCGCGTTCATCCTGACCGAGTTGATGCGCCATGAGATTGAAGGCAAGCCGGTGCAGAAGCAGTTGGTCTCGGCGCTGATTCTCGGCGCGACGCTCGAAGTGCCAACCGGCAAGGACGTGGGCGGCGCCCTCAAGGTAATTCCGCTGTGCCGAAAGCCGGGTCAAATCGGCTGCGTCGTGAACTATTCAGCGTTCCGGTCCGACGTGCCGCCGCCAGCCAACACGCGGTTCGGCAAGGCCGCCGGGGCCGGCATGTCCGGCTCCTGCACCAATCCGGTCACGCTCGGCGAGGGCAGTGCGCCCCTGCGCGCCTACCTGGCCACTGCAGGCCGGACCATCACCGGCACGACCGCCACCAAGCCGTGGGTGACTGACAAGACCGTCGATACGCCATTCGTGAGCGTGCCAGGTTTGCTGACAGCGAAGTGCGCTTCCAACGAACACGCGACCTACCTGGAGATCACCGTCCACGGCGACCCGGCCGATCCGCGCGTCGACGACATCGTTGGCGACCTGGGCATGCGCGCGAAGCCACTCGCCGATTGGGGTCTGCACCTGGTCGACGTCAACCTCGCGATGGGAAATCTGCTCGACTTGGTGGCGCAGCAGACCAAGACCTATCTCGCGCGCCGTTAGCGTGCCGCGCGCCATTCTGCTAGATTGCTCGCATGACGACTCGCAACATGGTGGCGGTTGGCCTGACCCTGGTTTCTCTCGGGCTGCTCATCCCGGGGCTGTGGCAACCGGCGCTGACCATCGTCGCGTCGGTCCCCTTCGGCAACAAGCCCATGGAGATCTTTCGCCAGACGCAGAACGTCGTGCAGGCGGTGCGCAGCCTCTACGAGTCGGGGAATTATTTTGTTTCGGGTCTGGTGCTGCTGTTCAGCATCATCGTCCCGTTCATCAAGGCGGCGATGCTCGGGGTGATCCTGGCGACCAAGGCGCCCGGGCCCAGGTATCGGCTCTACCTGTTCGTGCGGTCGCTCAGCAAGTGGGCGATGGCCGATGTGTTCGCCGTTGGCGTCTTCATTGCGTTCCTGGCGTCGAAGGCCACCGACAATCTCGACGCGATCATCGGGTCTGGTTTCTACTATTTTGTCGGCTACTGCCTGCTGTCGAACGTGGCGTTCCAGTTCCTCCACGTGCCGGTGCCTGAAACGAATTAGCCTCTGTGGCTTTACTTCGGTTCGTAATATTTTCTGTACCGGCCGCGACGGAACAGGAACCCGCCGAGCGGGCCGCCCCAGTCGAGCACGTAGTGCATCAAGCCCAGGTCCATCAGCTCGATCAGGTTGCCGTCGCAATCTTTCGCGAAGAAGAACGTGTGACCGCGTGGTGACTTCTCGGGCTTCGACACCACCTCTACGCCCTTGCTGACCAGGTAGTCGTACCACTTCTGCGTGTTGCGCACGTTGAGGCTGAAGTGGGTGAGGCCGACGCGGTTCCACGGGCCCTGCTCGAGCGGCTGCTGCGGCTGAAATTCGAAGATCTCCAGCACGGCGCCACCCGGCACGCGGATCCATCCGATCTTGCAGCTGGGCTCAGGCGCGCCAGCCCTGATCGACGCGCCGGGTGCCGGAGTCGAAGGGTCGACGCCGAAGAAGCTGCGCACGCGATCGGACGGCGTGTCGGAGACGCCGACGAGCGGGCAGCCGAAGACCTCCCAGTAGAAGCGGACGAAGGCGTTGAAGTCGCGAACGGTGATGCCGACGTGGCTGAACGAGCGCGCTCTCATGAGTGCTATTGTCGCTCAGCTGCGGTTCCAGATTCGCAGCCTGTGCCGCGGACTGCCCAGCGCAACTTCGCCGCGGAGGAGCGGCGATTGGCGCGCGTTTCGGCCACCGATGAGCGAATCACTTCGTCGGCCATGTCGGAATACAACCCCTCTCGGAAACCCGCCGCGAACGCCTTCTTCACGCGCCGATCCTCGCCGGAGTGAAACGTCAGGATGACCACTCGGCCTCCGGGCGACAGGCAATAGGGCAGCGATCGCAACAGGCAGTCGAGCACGGCGAATTCATCGTTAACGGCGATGCGCAGGGCTTGCAGGGTTCTGCGGACCGACATCTTCACGTCGGGCTTCGGGACGTCGGGCCGCGCCCGGTTGACGCCCAGGCGCACGAGTCGTTCCAGCGCGTGGGTCGTCTGCACCGGCTGGGCCTTCAGGATGCCGGCAATCAGATCCGCGTGCGGCTCGTCCGCGTTCTCCTGCAGCAGCCTCGCCAGGGCTGCTTCGGTGATGCGCGCCAGCAGTTGCGCCCCCGATTCACCGCGCGATGGGTTCATCCGCAGGTCGAGGGGACCGACGCCCTTGTAGCTGAAGCCGCGATCGGGGTTGTCGAGCTGCATCGACGACACCCCGAGATCCGCAAGAATCATGTCCGCTCCTGCCAGACCGTGCGCGGCGAGGGCTTGCGGCAGTCCGGCGAAGTTGCCGTGATGCGCGACAAAAGTGTCCGGCCCAAAGCCGGCTGCGCGCAGGCGCGCTTCCGTGCGCGGCAACTCGATCGGGTCGACGTCCATGCCAATCAGCCGTCCCCCGGGCTGCACGCGTTCCAGTATCAATCGCGCATGACCGCCGCCACCGAGCGTGCAGTCCACAGCGACGTCGCCCGCCTTCGGTTGAAGGCAGGCGAGCACTTCGTCGACCATGATCGGCAAGTGGGAGCCCGCCGGCGTCTTGCCGGCATCAACGATCTTCCGTACGTCCGAGCCGTACTGCTCAGGGTTCAGTTCTTTGTACTTGTCCTGAAACCTTCGCGGGTTCTTGCCCGGATATCGTGGTCGTCGCGTGTGCGTCGGGGAACTCACGCTGAATTCTGGATCGTTTTCGCCGCCAGTAGCGGTTTAGAGGTGGGAAGCGCGGATGTGATCGGCGGCGCGCAA
>SHUG01000161.1 GCA_009694735.1 Acidobacteriota bacterium
GCATGTCGGGGCCAAAGCGCTTGGTCAGCTCGGCGACAGCCTCGTCCATGCTGCGCGCCACCAGCGCATCGCGGCCGGCGATCGGGTTGGCGCCAAATCGCCCATCGGGGGCATGCAGCCAATCGATCACCCTCTTGGTCGACACGAGGTTGGCGCCCACGGCCGCGATCGCCGCCGGCACGACCACCTGCCGGGTATTGGCGAGGATGCGTCGCTGCCACATCGCGTAGACGCCGGCGGCGACCGAATCCTTGTCGAGTACGAAATCCCAGTTCGTGAGCAGGTCTCGTGCCTTCGCGCTCGCCGCGCTTGAAAAGGTGACGCGCCTCAGCAGCGGCGTCAAGGCGCGTGCGACCACCGACAAGTCGTCGTTCTGCAGCCGCATCATCTCCGGAACAGTGAACAGCCGGCCCGAGCCGAGCACCTCGCTGATGCGCGAGGCGCGGAACGCATCGGCCCAGTTGGTGACGTGCAGCAGGTTCTTGTAGGGGTAGTCATCCGGCAGCAGGTAGTTGTTCGCTGTGGTGATGAAGCCACGCGACGGGCTGGTCTCGTACGGCAGCGCCTTGATCGGCAGGTAGCCATCCCACTCGTACCGTCCATCGCCTGGCACCGGCAGCACGCCGCTCCAGTTACGCCGGATCGGTTGGATGCCGGCCGCCTGCCAGCCAACGGTGCCGCTGCGATCGACCCACATCATGTTTTCGGAGGGCATGCGGCTGAAGCTGCAGGCTTCGCGAAACTCGTCCCAGTTGCTGGCCTGATTCATCCGCAGGCTGGCGAGGTACGGCGCACCGCCGGGCTCGAGCCAGGCCGCGCGCAGCGCGTAGGCCTTGCGGTTGGCGCGGTCTTCGAACACCACCGGCCCGTGACGCGTGTATTTCAATTCCACCGGCTCGGCCTTCGCGCCCTTGACGGCAATCGTGTCGGCGATCACGCGCATCGGCTGCCAGCCATCCTGGTAGCGATACTCGTTCGCATTCGCGGGATTGGTGTCGTAGACATAGAGGTCTTCCGCGTCCTGCCCGAAAATCGTCAAACCCCACGCGCCATGCTCGTTGTGGCCAATCGACACGCCAGGCAACACCGGCTCGCCACCGCCGATCACGTTCCAGCCCGGCGCCACCAGGTGCACCCAGTAGCGCAGCGACGGGGCCGCTACCACGCGGTGCGGATCGTTGGCGAGAATCGGCTTCGTGCTGACGGTCTTCGAACCCGACACGACCCAACTGTTCGAACCGATGTCGCGCGGATCCGCGTCGAGCGACACTGGTCCGGCCGGATCGGCCGCAACCGCGTTCGGCCTACTGCTCGCGAGCGTTGCGGCCCCACGGTACTCCGGCAACACATCCTCTGGCCTGAACTGGATGCTGGCGCGATACGCGCTATAGAGACCGAGCACGTCGTCTGGGAACGCCTTGGGGTCGATGGCGGCATCGAGTTCGAAGCGGGGATCGCCGCCCTGGAAATACAGCAACTCTCGTGTCTGGTCGATACCGATGGCCTTGATCGCGCGCATCGACCGCACCTCTTCACTGGCATTCGACGCCAGGGCCTGGTGTCGCGAGATCACCACCGCCGGGGTCCAGCGCCCCGGCTTGATGCCGAGCATCCGGAATTCCATGGGGAGCAGCGCCGCGTTCGCCTCGGTCTCGGCGACGTAGGCATTGACCCCTCGCACGTACGACTCGACGATCGACTTGCCTCGTGGGTGATATCGGTTCAGCTCATCGTCCAGGTCACCCCGAAACAGATGCAGGCGGGCGCCCCGGTCGCGCCCCGCTTCACGCGGTCCGAGAATCTCGGCCACCGTGCCGGTGGCCTGCCGTCGCCACAGCTCGAACTGGAACAGCCGATCCTTTGCCGCCGCATAGCCCTGGGCAAAAAACAGGTCGGCCTCGTTCTGCGCGTAGATGTGATTGATGCCCCAGCGGTCGCGCAGAATCTCGACCGGCTGGCTGAGGCCCGCCATCCGGATGCTGGTGGCCGGCCCCTGGGCCGAGACCGCGCTGCCGGCTGCGGTGAGGGCCAGCATCACGAACAGGGCGGCGGCGAGGAGCTGTGGATTCATACCCGCAATATACTGCTAGTAATGAAATTCGCGCCCGAGTACGTCGCTAGCGTACTCAACGAAAACTTCGAAGACGCCAAGGAGCTGTTGCTCACGCCCTTGATGTCGATCAATTACGCCCACCTCGTGATGCTTACCGAGCAGGGCATCATCACCACAACGGATGCCCGCTTACTGCGCGGCGCCCTCGACGGCATCTCGCTCGACAGCATCCGCAAGGTCTTCTACGACGGCACCTACGAAGATTTGTTCTTCTACATCGAGCGGCTGATCAAGCAGTCGTGCGATGAAGATGTGGCCGGCCGGCTGCACACCGCGCGCAGCCGCAACGACATCGACATGACGATGTACCGCATCCGGCAGCGCGAGTTCATCTCGGCGCTGGCGTCGGCGACCCTGGATCTGCGCGAGGCGCTGCTGGTGCTGGCCGAGCGGCACACGGCAACCGTTTACGGCGCCCACACGCACACGCAGCCGGCCCAGCCGTCGACCATTGCGCACTACCTGCTCGCGGTCATCGAACAGCTCGAGCGCGATACCACGCGGCTGGCCGCGGGCTTTGAGTCAACCAACCGCAACCCGCTCGGCGCCTGCGCCATCACCGGCACTGGCTTCCCAATCGATCGCAACCGCACCAGCGAACTGCTCGGCTTTAGCGGACCGACGGGCAACACCTATGGCAGCATCGCCACGGTCGATTACCTGCTGGAGAGTGTGTCGGCCACCAGCATCCTGATCGTCGGCCTCGGCCGGGTCGTCCAGGACTTCCTGCTCTGGTGCACGATGGAGTTCGGCTACCTGCGCCTCAGCGACGGCTTCGTGCAGGGCAGCAGCATCATGCCGCAGAAGCGCAATCCCGTGGCGCTCGAGCACGCGCGGGCCATCGGCAGCAAGGCCGTCGGCCAGGCCCAGGCCATCACCACCACCGTCCACAACACCCCCTTCGGCGACATCGTCGACACCGAAGACGACCTGCAGCCGCTGGTGGCGTCGATGTTCGGCGACGCGATCCGCATGGTCACGCTGGTCGCAGCGGCCATGAAGCTGGCTGACTTCAACGTGGAGCATTTGGCCTCGCGCGCCTCGCACGGCGGCACGACGATGACCGAGCTGGCGGATACGCTGGTGCGCGATCACAACCTGGCGTTCCGATCGGCGCATGGCATTGCCGCCCTGTTGCTGAAGGCGTTCACCGAGGATCCGAACGTGTCACTGTCGGCGGCACTGCGCAGCGCGTCGAGCGCGATCCTGGGACGGCCACTCGAGTACTCGGACGCGGAGCTGCAGAAAGTGCTCAGCCCCGCCCACTTCGTGAGTGTGCGGAAGACCCACGGCGGTCCGGCGCCAGAAGAGACCGGCCGGGCCATTGGCGAATCGCGCCGCCTGCTCGACACCGATCGCGAGAGCTGGACGCTGCGGCGCGAAGCGATCGAGCGCGCCGGCGCCAACCTCAAGCTGCGAGTGCAAGAGCTGTGACCCCGATGTCGCGCACCTACGTCAGGGTGACGGTCGTGTGGGTCATCACGCTCGCCACGCTGTACGCGTTCCAGGTCTACTTCACCCGCTGATGTCTGCCATCGACTGGGGCATCATTGCCGCGTATCTCACCTGGGTCATCTGGGACGGCATTCGTCTCAGCAAGAACACCAACGAGATCGAGGGCTACTTCCTCGCCAGCCGCAGCCTGCCGTGGTGGGCGGTCGGGTTGTCGGTGATGGCCACGCAACTGTCGGCGATCACGATGATCGGCACCACCGGCCAGGGCTACGCGGTGGGCATGGGCCTGCTGCAGCAGTACTACGCGCTGCCGATCGCGATGATCATCATCGCGGTCACGTTCGTGCCGTTCTTCCACAACGCGCGCATCTTTACCGCTTACGAGTTCCTGGAACGTCGCTTCGACGCCAAGACCCGATCGTTCACGGCCCTGCTGTTCCTGTTCTCGCGCGGCATGGCAACCGGCGCGGTGATCTCGGCTCCGGCGGTGGTCCTGTCAGTGATGATCGGGCTCGACGTGACCACCACGTGCCTGCTGCTGGCGCTGCCGACCGCCTTCTACACCATGATGGGCGGCGTGCAGGCCGTGGCGTGGACCGACGTCAAGCAGATGTACCTGATCGTGTTCGGGCTCGTGGCGGCCTGCGTCGCCCTGATGATCGGCCTGCCCGACAACGTCAGCGTCGGCGAGGCGCTGCACATCGCGGGCACGACCGGCCGGCTGCAGGTGTTTGACTTCTCGACCGATCCCAGCGTCCGCTACACGTTCTGGACCGGCACCATTGGCGCTTTGTTCCTGTTCCTGTCGTATTTCGGCACCGACCAGAGCCAGGTGCAGCGCTACCTCACCGCCAAGTCGATAGACGAGGCGCGCACGTCGCTGTTCATGAGCGCCTATTGGAAAATTCCACTCCAGGCGCTGGTGATGATCATCGGCGTGTTGATGTTCCTGTTCTACCTGTTCACGCCGCCACCCATGCTCTTCAATCGAGCGCACGACCAGCGCGTGCGCGACAGCGCGCGTGCCGGGGAGTATGTCGCGCTCGAGCAGAAATTCAGCGAGGCAGTGGCGGCCCGGAAGGCGGCGGCCGAACAACTGGCGGCCGCGCAGCGATCGGGCGATGCGGCCGCGAAGACGACACAGGCCGCTGCGTTCAACGCCGAAGAGAAGCGCGTGCTGGGCGTGCGCGCCGAGGCGGTCGCGCTGGTGAAAGAGGTGTCGGGCGATTCGTCCTACAACGACATCAACTACGTGTTCCCGACGTTCGTCGTCACGCACCTGCCGATTGGCCTGATCGGCCTGTTGATGGCGGCGATCTTCGCCGCCGCCATGTCGACCGTGGCGGGCGAGCTGTCGGCGCTTTCCACGTCCACGGTGATCGACTTCTACCGGCGCTGGGTAAGGGATGACGGCGACCAGGCGCACCTGTTGTGGGTGTCGAAGCTGGCGACGCTGTTCTGGGCGGTGTTTGCGTCGATTGTAGCAATTTGGGCGTCGGAGCTCGGCTCGCTGATCGAAGTGGTCAACCGGTTCGGATCGTTTTTCTACGGTTCAATCCTGGGCGTGTTCCTGCTGGCGATTGGCTGGAAACGCGCGAACTCCACCGGCGCATTTTCCGGCCTGATCGCGGGCATGGCCGTCGTCGGCTACGTCACCGCCAGCACGACGATCGCGTTCCTCTGGCACAACCTGATTGGCGCCGCGGTGGTATTCGCGGTTGGGATGATCGTCAGCGAGCTTACCGGCCCGAGACGATCCCTGATCCCTGATCCCTGAATGGCCAGCCGCCCGCTCCTCATCGCGCTGTTCGCCGTGATTGCGCTGATGGTCGCGTCGTGGACGCTCGGCGAGTGGATCCGGCAGCGGAAAGACAAGTAACTACAGCTTGTCCAGATTCTCTTTCCCGATCACAACGTTCCATTGCAGCAACTCGTACTGCGCCACGCCGGCCTGGTAATACGGGTCGGCGTCGCGGATCGCGTCCAGTGCTTTCTGCGGATTCTCATCCGGCACGCGCACCAGGAACATGCCACCGAAGCGCGGTTCATGAGGCCCGGCGGCGAGGATGGTGCCCTCGTCCTTGAGCTTGCGTAGGAACGCCCGGTGGGCTTCCTGGTGGACCAACACTTCTTCAACGGGGCGGCGGTAGCGGACGATCACCATGGCGTACATGGGGAACAGGATACTTCGGGATCCGGGATCCGGGATCAGGGATCAGGGATCCGGGATCCGGGACCCGGGATCCGTTAGAACCGGAACGTTCTCACGATCTTGGCCAACCAGTTCCGCGTCCAGATGAAGAGCAAGTCGTTGCCGGGCTTCTAGATCCGGCAAGAGCTGTCTATGATAAGACTATGCCTTCGCTGACGTTTCTCGGTGCCGCCCGCACAGT
>SHUG01000162.1 GCA_009694735.1 Acidobacteriota bacterium
ATCAACCGCCCCGGTTGGCACGCGACGGCCGCCGTGTTTGTGCCGACGCAGGGCGGGTTCG
This sequence comes from Acidobacteriota bacterium, assembly GCA_009694735.1. Lineage (GTDB taxonomy): Bacteria > Acidobacteriota > Vicinamibacteria > Vicinamibacterales > UBA2999 > 12-FULL-67-14b. Next base: position 62 of record SHUG01000162.1, read on the forward strand.
AGGAATCCACCAACCTCTCGATGCCAAAGGTGCAGGTGGCCACCACCTCGGTGACACGGGTTGCCGCAGCCAGCGAATGGCAGCTGTTTGCGACGGCTTACCGGGATCGTCGTGACGGCAAAGCCGCCGTCGTCGACAACACCAGCGCGGCCGACCAGCCGATCGACGTCACGGTGTCAGCGTTTGGCGCGTCGCACGCGCGCATCACGCCGACGCCCGGCGGCGAGCTCGATACGGTGTTCTGGGGTGCGGCAGAAACCGGGACCTGGTACGGGCAGCCGCATCGCGCCGCCAGCGTCGCCGCGGAAGTCGGGCATCGGTGGACCCGTGCCCCAGGCAAGCCGTGGCTGCGCGCCGGCTATTTGTGGGCGTCTGGCGATCGCGAACCGGACGATCGCCGCCACGGCACGTTCTTCCAGCTGCTGCCTTCGTCGCGGAAGTACGCGCTGTCGTCGACCTACGCGCAGATGAACCTGAGCGACGCCTTCCTGCAGGCGTGGTTTGAACCCCGCAGGCTGAAGACCCGTATCGAAGTACATGCACTCGGCCTGGCAAGTGCCGGCGATCTCTGGTATCAAGGCAGCGGCGCCACCGCCAGCAGTGGCCGTTACTTCGGATTCTCTGGCCGCGCCTCGGGAGGCCAGACGCGGTTAGGCACCGTGCTCGAGGCCGCGGTCGACGTGCCGGTCCGCAAGTACTGGTCGGTGAACGGGTATGCTGGCACGATGTGGGGTGGTGACGTCGTGAAGCAGAGCTTCAGCGGCACGCGCCTCTCGTTCTGGTATGTCGAGAACGTGGTTCGTTTTTAGCGTAAGGTCCGGCTAAAGCCGGACGCCACAGTTGTTGATGGAGGCTGAGTTGACCGAGACCGCTTACCGCGAACCCGATCCGTCGTTGGTGACGATTACCCACATCACCTATGCGTTGCACGCGCTTGGGCTCGTCATCGGCGCTTTCGGCGCCTCGACCGTCGCCGGGGCCTTCCTGTTCGGCTGGCCGTCGATGATCGCGGTGATTATCAACTACGTGAAGCGTGGCGATGCGCGCGGCACCTGGCTCGAGTCGCACTTCACCTGGCAGATCAACACGTTCTGGGCGGCGCTGGCGATGGCCTGCGTGGTGTTCCTGATGGGCCTGCTGCTGGTGGTGGTGCTGGTCGGGTTTGCGATCTGGGCGATCGGTTTCTTCGCCCTTGGCTGCTGGGCAGTCTATCGGATTGCATCGGGTTGGTTGAAGCTGAACGACCGCCGCGCCTGCTCCGGAACGCCCTGCAATTGTTGTGATGCGTCCGACGCATCGATCACCGGGATCGAGACAACTCGTTATACCCAAAGGCGTTAACGCACCGCTGCCTGCCGGTCCTCCCGGTGGCACACGGTGTGGAGTGACCTCTGCCAGGAGGTCGTGTGACGCAGCCAATTCAACCCTTACGTCGTAGTGCTGGTCGAACCGTTCTTTGCGCGGTGTGGCTGGTCGTGATCTGGTGGACGATGCCGGACCTTGCGCGCGCGCAGTCGCCGGAAACCGTGGCGCCCGGCGGCGAGCAACCGAAGCCGGAGGTGGCGCCACCACCGCGGACGAACCCATTCGGATCGTTCGTGCGAGGCATCACCGTCTTCGGAACCGGTGATGCCTACCTAATGGCCAATGCCAACCGCCCGCCTGGGGGCGACAACCTGCTTCGCAACTTCGATACCCGACGCGGCGAGGTGCGGATGAACTACGTCGAGATGGCGTTCGAAAGAAAGACGTCGGATCGCGTGGCCCTGGGCTTCCGCGCCGACCTCGGCGCGGGACCGACGGCGAAGCTGGTGGGGGCGCCGGAGCCCGGACCGTCCGGCCTGAAGTACGTCCAGCAGGCCTATCTGAGTGTGCGCGCGCCGATTGGTTCGGGGCTGACAGTCGACGCCGGCAAGTTCGTGACGCCGGCTGGTGCGGAAGTGATCGAAACGCAGGACAACTGGAATTATTCCCGAAGCCTGCTGTTCGCGTGGGCCATTCCGTACTACCACGCCGGCGTGCGCGCGAGCTATGCGGTCAACGACAAGGTGACCGCGACGGGCTTTGTGCTCAACGGCTGGAACAACGTGAAGGACAACAACGCCTCGAAGTCGGTCGCGGCGCAAGTGGTCGTCGCGCCCACCGATCGGGTCAGCCTCGCCGCCACCTGGATGGGCGGCGCTGAACAGACGGCGGTCGATGGCTGGCGGCACATGGTCGATGCCATCGTCAACGTGACCTTGACACCGCGCGTGAAGCTGCAACTGAATGCCGACCTGGTGCGCGACCGCGGGCTGGGGCCCGGCGTGGGGTGGCACGGGGTGGCGGCGCTGCGTGCGCAGTTGACACCGGCGTGGACGCTGGCGCCGCGCCTGGAGTGGTTCGCGGATCCGCAGGGGGTGTCAACCGGCGTGGCGCAGGACGTGGTGGAGGGCACGCTCACGGTGCAACGCACGATCGCCGCCGGCCTCTCGGCCCGCGCGGAGTATCGCGTCGATCGATCGACGATGGCGTTCTTTCCGAACGAGGACGGGACGACGCGGCGATGGCAGCAGACTGTCGGCGTGGGCCTGTTTTACGGCTGGTCGTCGCGATAAACACGGCGCTGACGTGAATGTCGCAAATACCAGAAAGGCTACATTTTTGTAGACCTAATTACTTATAGCTGCATTTGTGTTGTAGCTCTTTGTCTTCTGTGTGGCATTCGTTGGTCATGCAGAGCGGCCGTCCCAAGGGTCCGATCAGCGAGCTGGCGTCGCTGGCCGAACTCGGCCGCGTGCTGGGGACCGGCACGCACCTGCGCGGCGCCCTGGCCCGCGTGGTCGAGCACCTCGAAGAACTGGTGGGCGCCTCGAGTGTCGGCGTGTGGTTGCGCGACGAAGCCGAGGCCGACGTCCGGCTGGTGGCGACCACGGGCATGGCGTGGCAGGCGCAGCGCGCCCGTCATCAACCGGGTGACGCCGGCACTGGGCTTCTTTTATGGCGGGCTGGTCCGGGCGAAGAATGCGCTCAACACCATGATGATGAGCTTCGTGTCGCTGGGCCCGGTCGCCGTGCTGTGGGCGCTGGCCGGCTACTCCCTGGCCTTCGCGCCAGGCTCGCCACTCGTCGGCGGGTTGGCCTTTGTCGGACTGCGCGGTGTGGGGCTGGAGGCCCAGGGCACGATTCCGCACCTGTTGTTCATGGCGTTCCAGGGCACGTTTGCGATCGTTACCGCGGCGCTGATCTCGGGCGCCATCGTCGAGCGCATGCGTTTCGGCGCCTACCTGGCGTTCATCCTCGCGTGGATGGTGGTGGTGTATGCGCCGGTCGCACATTGGGTCTGGGGCGGAGGATTCCTGGCCACGGCCGGTGCGCTTGATTTCGCCGGTGGCGCCGTCGTGCACGTCAACGCGGCGTCGGCCGCACTGGTCGCAGCGCTGGTCGTCGGTCCGCGCAAGGACTATGCCCGGCATGCGATGCTGCCCCACAACGTCCCGTTCACATTGCTCGGGGCCGGACTCCTCTGGTTCGGGTGGTTCGGGTTCAATGCCGGCAGCGCCCTCGGCGCCACGCCGATTGCGGCGCTGGCGTTCGTGAACACCATGCTCGCGCCGGCGGCCACGCTGGCCGTCTGGACGCTGCTTGACTTGATGCGCGGTGGGCGGGCGACCGCCGTCGGCGCGGCGCCGGCGATTGTCGTGGGACTGGTGGTGGTGACCCCGGCCGCCGGCTACATTGGCCCGGCATCGGCCCTGGCTCTGGGCGCGCTCGGCGCGTTCCCCAGCTACTTTGCGCTGATCTACCGCGCCCGCACCAAGCTGGACGACTCGCTCGATGTGGTGGCGGCGCACGGCGTCGGCGGCGCCACCGGCGCCATCCTCACCGGCGTCTTTGCCGACGCGGCCTGGAGCGGTGGCCCGAGCGGCATGATGTCGGGCAACCCCGGGCAGGTGTTGACCCAACTCTACGGCGTCGTGGCGGTCCTGGCCTATAGCGGCGTGGCGACCTTCGTCATCCTCAAGGCGATTGGCCTGCTGATGCCGCTGCGCGCCGCCGGCCGGGTCGAAGGCGTCGGGCTGGATGTGACCGATCATGGCGAAGAGGCGTACACGGGTGGCGACGGCGCCATTCTCATGCCGCCGCGTACCGGGGTGTTGCCCCAGGCCGCCATCGATGTCGCGCCGCTCGGCGAAGGAGTCCGATCGTGAAACTAATCGTCGCCGTGATTCGACCCGAGCAACTGAGCGACGTGCTCGAGGCGCTCTTCCACGCCGACGTCCGCGGCGTCACCATCAGCCGCGTGCAGGGGCACGGCGGCGAGATCGAACACGTCGAGAACTATCGCGGCACGACGGTGAAGATGGCGCTGGCGGAGAAGGTGCGAATCGAGATCGGCGTCTCCAACCACTTCGTGCAGCCGACGATCGACGCCATCATGGCCGCGGCCCGCACCGGCGAGGTCGGTGACGGCAAGATCCTGGTGTTGCCGCTCGAGCGGATCTACCGCATCCGCACGGGTGAGCAGGACCAGGACGCGGTGACACCGGTCGCCACACCGCAACCGGCGTGAGTGCTTTCAATCTGGCTAGCGCATGGTTTGTATCGATACTCGCGCTCGCCTAGAAGAGCCGGATGTCGACGAGCTCGCCCTTTTCAACAATGTCGGTCTGCGCCGGGATCTCGATGTAGCCATCGGCCTGCGACATCGAGGTGATGTCACCGGATGCTTTGAAGGCGGGCATCGCCCAGCCGTCGACGATTCTCACCGTGTAGAACTGATGGCGGCCAGTGGTGGAGACAATCTGCTGGCCGAGCGGCAGCCTGACGATGTGCGTGTGACGTGGCTGCAGGCGCGCCATGGCGCGAAGCGCCGGCACCAGCAACAGGTAGGCATTCGAGAGGCACGATGTCGGATAGCCCGGCATGCCGAACATCGGCTTGCCCTGGATGGTGCCGAACACCGTCGGCTTGCCTGGTTTGACGGCAATGCCGTGGAACACGATCTCGCCCTTGCGGCCGATCACGTCGAGGATCAGGTCGCGCTCACCGACCGAGCTGCCACCGGAGAACACCAGCATGTCGCACGACATGCTGGCATCGATCGCGAACTCAAGTGCCTCGATGGTGTCGTGCGCGGTGGCGAATGGCATCGGCACGCCGCCGTGTTCCTGGACGATCGTGCTCAGCGTGAACTTGTTGATGTCGTAGATCTGGCCGGGTTGCAGTTCCTGTCCTGGGTCGACGATCTCGTTCCCGGTTGAGAGAATGGCGACGGTCGGACGGGCATACACCTCGACGTCACCGGCGCCAAGCGCGGCCAGTGCGCCAATGCGGCTGGGGTTCAGCACCTCGCCGCCGCGGATCACGGTCTGGCCGACGACGATGTCGGCGCCCTGGCGGCCGACGTTCTGACGCGGATACACCGGCGTCAGGATCCTCACGGCGTCGCCCGCCTTCTCGGTCTCCTCGACCATCACCACCGCATCGGCACCCGCGGGCATCGGCGCGCCGGTGGCGATCTCGACGGCGGTGCCGGGCGTGAGCTGTCGGGTGGGCACCTGGCCGGTGTAGACCTTCTCGATCACCCTCAGCGTCTTCGGCTCGTAGCGGCTGGCGCCGAATGTGTCGTCGGCGATCACGGCGAAGCCGTCCATGCCGGCGCGCGAAAAAGGCGGCACGTCGCGCGTGGACTGCACGTCGGCCGCGGCGGCGCGGCCGTTGGCATCGACCAACGCCACGCGTTCGCGGCGGGCGATCGGCTTGCACGCGTCGGCGATCAGCTGGCGTGCCTCCTCCAGCGCAATGGTGTCCTTGATCGGGCGCATTTCGGTCTTGGCCATAGGTGTCACTTGCCGGGAGCCGGGATCCGGGAT
>SHUG01000163.1 GCA_009694735.1 Acidobacteriota bacterium
AAGCCGTTGATTACCTGTGGCATCTCGGTGAAGTCCGGCGCGACGTTGACCATCCCGAGTACCTTCACCACCCGAACAACGCGATCGAGACTTCCCATGGTGGTCTGCACGCTGGTCAGCACGTTCAGCCCCACTCGTCGCGCGGAATCTTTACCTTGCTCCAGGGTCAGGTCCCGGCCAACCTTGCCGAGCGGGCGCGTCCCGTCCGGCAGATTTGCCGGACCATGTCCCGACACGAATAGAAGACTGCCAACGCGAACGGCGGGAACGTATATCCCAATCGCTGCCGGCGGAGCCGGCAAGGTGATGCCGAGCGCCTTTGCAGGTGCGTCATAGTTCACCCTCGCGATGTGGAAATCAAGGTGTCCGACTGAGGTGGGCAATTCTAGTCTAAGACCGATAGTCCTGGGCAACGTGCGCTCAGAATCTCCACCTGCGTCTGCACCAGCACACAGTGCTGGGTGCCAAGATCGACGACGATCAGGCTGCCGGCCATCGGCGGCACTCGCATAAACTATGCGAATCGCACACGAACCCTCACGCCGTCGCGCCCGCGGACTGTCGCTCTTCGGCATCGGTACTCTCGCGGCCATTCTCGCCGGCGCCTTCGGTCTTCTCCCGTTCGTTCGAACCATCGAACTCAAGACTTACGACTGGCGCGTCGCGGCGACCGCGCGTCCGCTGGCGCCCGCCGAGAACATCGTCCTGGTCTGGATCGACAACGACAGCATCCGCCGCATGGAGCCGCTCGTCGGCCGGTGGCCATGGCCGCGGCTGGTGCATGCCACCGCGATCGACTACCTGTCGGCCGCGGGCGCCAAGGTCATTGCCTACGACATCCTGTTTCCCGAGCGCGACCTCCGCAAGTTCATGGTCGGCGATGTCGAGTGGACGGGTGAAGAGTCCGACGCGGCGCTGGTTGAATCGACCGGGAAAGCCGGCAACGTCGTGCACGCGGCGGAAGCGTCCAGCGTCGAGCTGAGCGATCCGTCGCGCGCCATCGCGGAAAATCTCGACGCGCCGGCGCTCAACGTACGCATCCCGCCGCCCGGCTGTGTGCAAATACGGCCGCTGCTGCGGCCGCCGTTTCCAGCGCTCGCGCGGGCGTCGCGCGGTATCGGCCATACGCTCTTCACGCTCGATTCCGACGGACCGGTGCGCCGCATCGCGCCGGTGGTGCAGGTCGGCGAGCGGACCATCCCGTCCCTGGCTCTGGCAACGACGATGGCGGCGGGCGCGGCGGTGAACGCTGAGGCGAGCGTCGATGGGGGACAGTGCGCATCGCTCGTCGCGTGGCGTGGACCGGCCCAGAACGCGGCCGGCTACCCGACGTTCAGCTCCTATTCGTTCTACGACATCTTCTACTCCCAGCAGCAGATCATCGAGGGCCAGCGGCCCGGCATCGATCCGGCGGCGTTCAAGGATCGCATTGTCGTGGTCGGCGGCAGCGGTGAGGGGTTGAAAGAGGCGTTCACGACACCGTTTTCTGAAGGCGCGATCGATGGCCCGGAAGTGCACGCCAACGTGATCGATGCGCTGCTGTCGAACCGCTTGATCGCTCGCGCTCCAGGCTGGGTCACGGTTGCCATGACCATCGCGGCAACGACCAGCGTCGGCATCGCCGGCCTGTATCTCGGCGCGTGGCTCACCGGCGCCGTGGCCGTCGCGCTCGGCGCGCTTGTCGTCTGGCAATCCCTCGCATTCTTCGCGCGCGGGGTCTGGTTGCCGCTCACCGTAGCCGGACTGGCGATCGTGTTTGCCTTCGTCGGCGATCTCGCGTGGAAGTACGTGGTCGAAGGCCGCGAGAAGCGGCAGGTGAAGAAGCTGTTCTCGCGCTACGTCTCCAAGGACGTCTACGACCGGCTGGTGGCCGATCCATCGCTGGCGGCGCTCGGTGGCGCGCGCCGCACCATGACGGTGCTGTTTTCCGATGTCCGCGGCTTCACGGCGATGTCGGAAAAGGGCTCGCCCGAGGAGGTCGTCGGCCAGCTCAATGAGTACTTCTCGCGGATGGTGGCGGTGGTGTTCGAGCATCGCGGCACGGTCGACAAGTTCGTCGGCGACATGGTGATGGCGCTCTATGGTGCGCCGCTTGATGACGAGGACCACGCCGAGCACGCGGTGCAGACCGCGCTCGCCATGGTCAAGGCCCTCAACGAACTCAACGCCGAATGGCAGCGCCAGGGGCGGCCGACCCTCGACATCGGCATTGGCATCAACACCGGCGACATGGTGGCCGGCAACATCGGCTCCGACACGATCATGAGCTACACCGTGATTGGCGATGCCGTGAATCTGGGTGCCCGGCTCGAGTCACTCAACAAGGATTACGCCACGCGGATCATCATCAGCGACGCCACCCGGATCCGCCTCAAAGGGCGGTATGATGTCCATCCCCTCGGCGACGTAGTAGTAAAAGGCAAGACTAAACCGGTCGCGATTTGTGAGGTCAGAACACCATGATGCGAATCGTTCTCGGCGTCGCACTAACGTGCGCCGCCGCTGTTCCCGTATCAGCACAACTTGGGCAAATCGGGAAAGTTGTGTCGGTCGCCAAGAAGGCGAATGAAGTCCGCGACCTGTCGATGACGGATGCGGAGGAGCAGGAGCTCGGCGCGGCGGTGAGCGAGCGCATTCGCACGCGCTACGGCGTCGTGCAGGATGCGGCCGTGCATCGCTACCTGGCGCTGGTCGGCACGGCGCTCGCTCAGGGCAGCACGCGGCCCGCGTTGCCGTGGACCTTCGTCGTGCTCGACACCGACGGCGTCAACGCCTTCGCCGCGCCTGGCGGTTACGTCCACATCACGCGCGGCGCGCTGGCGCTGGTCAAGAACGAGGCAGAGCTGGCCGGCGTGCTCGGGCACGAGATCATCCACGTCACCGAGAAGCACACCATCCGCGCGATCCAGAAGAGCAAGGCGGTGCAGATGGGCGCCGCCGAAACGCTCTCCGGCTCGTCCTCCCTCATGGAGCGCGCCGTCACCGCCACCTACGACAACATCGTCGAGCGTGGCTTCGGCCGCGCCGAAGAGAACGAGTCAGACGAGATGGGCGTGACGCTGGCCAACAAGATTGGCTATGCACCGAACGGCCTGGTCGGCTTCCTGACCACGCTGAAGGATCGCAACCAGGCGTCGAAGGAGAAGCGCGGGTTGTTTGCCTCGCATCCCGAAATGCAGGAGCGCCTCGACCGCATCACCAAGCTGATTGCGTCGAAGAAGCTGACGGCCACCGCAACCGTGCAGCCGCGCTTCGCCAAGAACATCTCCTACAAGCCGGTGCCCGTCACCGTGATCGCGACCGTTGATCCAGGCGCGGCCGGACTGGCGGGCGGCGACGCCAAGGCGGCCGAGAAGAAGGAAGATCCGAAGGCCGCCGAGAAGACCGAGGAGCCCAAGAAGCGCGGGTTTGGCCTGGGCCGCATGTTGCCATCTGGCGGCGGCGAGAAGAAGTCGGCGCAGGTCACCGCCTCTGGTGGCGCGCGAGGGGTCGATCCGGAGAAAGACTCGAAGGGCGGCTCGAACCCGAAGGTGGTGCCGGTCAAGCTGGTGGCCGCTGACATCACGGCCTTCAAGAAAGATGGAGGCCTGCCGTAGGCCGCTACGTTCGCGGCCGGCTGCTGTTTTCGGCCTGGCTGCTGGTCGGCTACGTCGTGCTCGAACTGGCGGTTCGGCAGCGACTCGGCGATGTCGAGCTGCTGTCGGGACTGGCCAGGCTCGTCCTGGTGCTGGCGGTTGTCAACGCGGTCGTGGCGCTGGCCGCCAACAAGTGGCGCGACGATCGGCCGAGCGATCGCTTCCCGGGCATCGTGCAGGACGCCGCCGTGATCGCGCTGTTCATGGCGATCGGCACCGTGCTGTTGCGCGAGCAGCTGCTCACCACGTCGGCGGTCGGCGCGGTGGTACTGGGCTTCGCCCTGCAAGATACGCTCGGCAACCTGTTCGCCGGCCTCGCAATTCAGATCGAGAAGCCGTTCCGTGTCGGCCATTGGATCCAGGTCGAAGACCGCGAGGGCCAGGTCCACGAGATCACCTGGCGCGCGACCAAGCTGCGCACCAAGGGCGGCCAGTTCCTGATCGTCCCCAACAGCGTGATCGCGAAAGAGCCGGTGCTGAACTTTTCAGAGCCGACCGTGCCGACGCGGGTCGAGGTGGAAGTTGGCGCCAGCTACACCACCCCTCCCAACGACGTGAAGCGGGCAGTGCACGAGGCTATCGCCAACGCGCCTCTCGCCATGCGAACGCCCGAGCCGCAAGTCGTGATCAAGGCGTTCGGCGCCTCGTCGATCGACTACCTGGCGTTGTTCTGGATTGAAGACTACGCGGCCGACCGGCTGGCGCGCGACCAGGTGCGGACCAACATCTGGTACACGTTCCGCCGTTACAGCATCGAGATCCCGTTCCCGATTCAGATCCAGTACGAGCGGGACGAAGCGCCCATGCGCACCGACGCCCATGTCGCGAGCGCGGCGGACCAGCTGGGATCGGTGGACCTGTTTGCGACGCAACCCCCCGAAGCGCGTCAGCGCCTGGCCACCGTCGCCAGGCACCACCTGTTCGCGGCTGGCGAGGCCATGGTGCGGCAAGACGCCGCGGGCGATTCGATGTTCGTGCTGCTGAGCGGCCAGGCCAGGGTCACGCTCGAGCCGTCGCGGCAGGAAGTTGCGGTCATTCCGGCGGGCGGCTTCTTCGGCGAGATGTCGATGCTGACCGGCGATCGCCGGACGGCCACCGTGCGGGCGATCGACGACACGCAGGCCCTTGAGATCTCGGCCGCCGACTTCCGCGAACTGGCCCTCGCCAATCCCGCGCTGCTCGATCACATCTCAGGCGTGGTGACCGCTCGGCGCACCGGCCTGGACGAAGCCCGCGCTTCCGCGGTAGCGGCTGTTGTTCCTGAAGCGAAGCAGACCTTCCTCGCGCGCATGCGCAAGTATTTGCACGTCTGACTCACCGAGCGAACTCTTGTCGGGTTCACCCAAACGCCGTAGAGTAGGCGCATGAGTGCCTCTGGCGATTTAACGCCGCCCCTCGCCCCTGGGGCAGTCGCCGCCGCCTTCCGGACCACGCTCGACTTGTTCGACACAGGCCTCGCCCTGATGCGCCAGAATCTTCGGCGAAGTCATGCCGAAGCCGGAGATGAGGAGATCGAGCGACTCCTTCAGGAGTGGCTGGTACACCGTCCTGGAGCGGAGTCTGGCGACTGTCCCGGCCGGGCCGTCGACGTGGCGACCAGACTCAAGTGACATCGCTCGAAGCGGTGCTGCGCCAGATTCACACCGACCTCATCGAAGCTCGTGTGTCGTTCGCGTTGGTCGGCGGCCTCGGCGTGTCGGCCCGCACCGAGCCACGGTTCACCAGAGATGCCGATCTCGCGGTTGCGGTGGCGACCGACGTCGAGGCCGAGGCGCTGATTCATCGGCTGCAGGCCGGCGGCTATGGCGTCGACGCATTAGTCGAGCAGGAAGCGGTCGGCCGGCTCGCCACTGTCAGGCTCACCCGTTCGAGCACGGGGCAAACACCCGTGATCGACCTGCTGTTCGCTTCCTCAGGCATCGAACCAGAAGTGGTGGCCGAGGCCGAGCCGATCGAGCTGCTGCCGAACCTGACCATGGCCGTCGCCCGAACGGGCCACCTGATCGCGCTCAAGGTGCTGTCGCGCGACGATCTCAGGCGTCCTCAGGATCTGGTGGACCTTCGAGCGCTTCTCCGCGTCGCAACGTCAGCCGAGATCTCTCGGGCTAAAGGGGCACTCGCGTTGATTGCGGCCCGCGGCTATCACCGGAGTCGCGATTTGACGTCGGAGCTGAACATTCTCCTTCCGTCCGCACCCTGACGCCGGCGCCCTCAGAACCAGAATCTGACCATGAGGGCTGGGCCGACGGCCGCG
>SHUG01000164.1 GCA_009694735.1 Acidobacteriota bacterium
CGCTTCTGCACCGACTCGTAGGGAATCTTCTTGAGGAACATCAGCGACGGGAACGCGACCACCGACTTGCGCTCGCGTTGCGTCAGGTGCACCAGCACCGGAATCGCGAGGGCCGCGAGACCGAGCAGAAACAGGGGCGTCAGGAACGACACGGTTACCTGGTCCGGGACATACGTTCACGCATCGACAGGAAGCGAAACAGCGCGTGGTCCAGCGGCTGGCTGGTGTCGAGCAGCATGTAGTCGATCCGCTGCTGCGACGCGCGGGTCGTCATCGCCTCGATGTGCGCAGCCACGAGCGACCGGTACTGATCCGCCAGCGCCGCGGGGACAATGGGAATCTGCTCGCCGCTTTCGAGGTCTTCGAAACTGGACGGCTCGGCAAACGAGAAGTCGACCTCCCGCGAATCGAGCACATGAAAGAGGACCACGTCGTTGCCCCGGAAACGCAGCAACCCCACCGCTTCGAAGATGTCCTCCGGCTCGGCGTAGAAATCGGAGATCACGACAATGATGCCGCGGCGGCCGAAGTGCTCCGCCAGCCGCTTGATCGGCGCCACGATGTGCCCCGGCTTGTCAGCCTTGGCCCGGTCGAGCGTATGCAGGACGACGTCCAGGTGCTTCGCCGACGGTGGCACATGGTCGACAATCTGCTCGTCGAACGTCACCAGGCCCACGCGGTCGCGCTGCTGGCTGGCCAGATAGGTCAGGCACGCCGCCAGCGTCTTGGCGTAATCGAGCTTCGAGATCTTCTCCCCGAAGCTCATCGACTTCGAGACATCGAGCAGGACCGAGAAGTTGGAGTTGGAGTCGGCCTCGAATTCCTTGATGTAGTACTTGTCGGTGCGCGCGTAGACGCGCCAGTCGACGCGCCGGATGTCGTCGCCCGCGACGTAACCGCGATGCTCGGCGAAATCCACCGACGCGCCAAAGAACGGCGAGCGGTGGGTGCCGTTGATCAGGCCATCCACCACCGTCCTCGCGACCATCTCCAGGTTGCCGATCCGCGCCAGGACCACGGGGTCCACGAAGCGCGCGCCGGGAATCGGACTGTGTACTGACATGTCACTCCTGGGCCGGCTAACGCCGGCCCCTACTCCGTCCTACATTCCTGATTTCGGCGCCGGCACGGCCGCAATCAGGCGATCGATCAGCACGTCGCTCGTGACGCCTTCCGACTGCGCGTGGAAGTTGGTCAGCACGCGGTGGCGCAGCACGGAGTGCGCGTTCGCGCGAATGTCCTCGAAGCTCACGTGATAGCGCCCGCTGGTGAGCGCGCGGGCCTTGCCGCCGAGCACCAGGAACTGCGCCGCACGCACGCTGGCGCCGAACGCCACCCACTTCTTGACGTTGTCGGGACAGGTCGGCGACTGCGGACGGCTCGCTCGCACCAGCGCCAGCGCGTAGCGCATCACCGGATCGGCCACCGGCACCCTTCGCACCAGGCGCTGGAACGCCACCAGGTCAGGACCGGTGACGGGCCGCTCGAACGTCGGTTCGAGAATCGCGGTGGTCGTCTTGACGACCAGGAACTCCTCATCCTCAGGCGGATGGTCAATGACGATGTGGAACATGAAGCGGTCGAGCTGGGCCTCTGGCAGCGGATAAGTGCCTTCGAGCTCGATCGGGTTCTGCGTCGCGAACACGTAGAACGGCTCTTCGAGCTTGTAGGTGCGGCCCTGGATGGTGACGCGATGTTCCTGCATGGCCTCGAGTAGCGCCGACTGGGTCTTGGGCGGCGTGCGGTTGATCTCGTCGGCGAGCACGATGTTGGCGAAAATCGGGCCGGGCGAGAACACCATCTGGCGGCGGCCGGTCGCGGCGTCCTCCTGGATGATGTCGGTGCCGGTGATGTCCGACGGCATCAGGTCGGGCGTGAACTGGATGCGCGAAAACTTCAAGTCCAGCACGCGCGCCATGGTGTGCACCAACAGCGTCTTGGCCAGGCCGGGGACGCCGACGATCAGGCTGTTGCCGCCGACAAACAGCGTCAGCAGCACCTGGTTGATGATGTCGTCCTGCCCGACGATCAGCTTCTTCAATTCGCGGATGATCTGGTCGCGGCCGTCCTTCATGCGTTCGGCCAGGGCCAAATCGTCCGGCGAATTCATCTCTGCGGTGTCCACGGAAACTCCCTTCGAATCAGTCGGCTTGGGGCCTGGGGATTGTGGCTTGGGCCGGTCTTTCAAGCCCCAAGTCCCAAGCCCCAAGTCTCAAGCCATCAGGAACACTAGTGCGTCATCGCGTAGATCACGTAGTTGACGCCAAACTTGTACGCTTCGTTCGACAGGTCCACCGGCATGTAGCCGGTGTCGGAGAACTCCCACATCTCGCCCAGGTCGTGGTTGTAATTGGCCACGGCCAGCAGCCGCCGGGTGGGGTCATTGTCTTCGAAGATGCCGGTCCACTCGGTCGGCCCGTAGTAGCCCTCCACGTCGAGCGAATCGATCTCGAAGAATGAGTGAAAGATGGGATGCGTGACGTCAAGCACTACCCAGCGGGCGTCGGGCAGCACGCGACGCATCTGGGAGACCAGATTGTCGCGATGGTTCTCGCGGAAGTCGTCGAAGATGATGAAGCCGCCTTTTTGTAGATACCCGCGCAGGCCATCAGCTTCGGCTGCATTCAACGTCCAGAACCCGGGCTCCGACATGTAGGCCACCGGGAACATCGCCATCGCTGGATCGTCCAGCGAGCGGATGTTGCCCTGGTCGACCCACGTTCGCGTGAACGTCAGCTCCGACAGGATCTTCATGAAGTGAAACTCGGCGCGTGGAAAGTCGTGCGCCCACGGCGGCTCGCGGCGCATCTGGCGCAAGTCGGCGGCGCCGTAGCGCAGCCGCATGAAGGCGAAGCGGCCGTCATACTCCGCCGTGGTCTCTTCCATCATCGGCGCCAGCCGGCGGCCGCGCTGGAAGTCGCGAAAGTCCTGTTCCACCTTCGCTGAAGCTACGGTGGACAGGGCCAGTAGTGCGCCACCGGCGAGCGCTACCAGCGTTACCGCCGCCATCACGTTACGCGAGGCCGACGACACGTCGGTACCCCCATTCGGCGCACAGCAATCCCACCAGCAGCATCAGGACGATTGGCATGTGCCACAGGTCGTGCTCTTCCACGCTGGTGACGCCGCGGCCGGTGTAGCGCAGGTCATCGGCCAGCGTCGCGATGTTGGCCGCTTCGTAGTAACGCCCGCCGGTATCTTCGGCAATCCGCCGCAGCGTTGCGGCATGCATGGTCGCGTCGAAGAACTCGGCTTCGCCTGGTGCGGCGCGGAAATGCGTGACCGTCGTGCCGATGGTCTTGCCGGCGCGCGTCGCCTCGAGCTTCGCTTCGTACCACCCGGGCGCCTTCGTCGGCACCGACACGGTGTACTGGCCGGCGTGCTCGCCGTCCCACGACATGGAGAAGTCCGAGATGGCGCCGTCGGGCCCGGTGATGGTGGCGAGCACGACCGCGTCGTTCAGCTCCACGAACGACGGATCGACGACGTTCGCCACCAGCGTGGCGGCCTCACCCGGCTCCACCCGCTCGGTGGTCAAGCTCGGCTCCACTTGATCGGGCACATCGTCCACCACCCAGCGCAGCAGCTGGCGCCAGTAGTGTTCGTGGGTCATGTCCTCCACGGGAATGCTGGCGTGCATCTGCCAGATCCAGGAGTCTTGCGGCAGAAAAGCGAAGGCCTTGCCGCGCCCGTAACGCTGGAAGGCCAGCATGGGGCGTTCGACGCGCGCCTCGTCGGTGCCGGTCAGCAGCACGGTGGCGCCGGGCTTCACCGCGTCGATGCGGTTGACCGCGGTGATACCGGGCAGGGTGTTCCAGCGTGCGGCCGATGCCGCCTCGTTCGCCGCCAGTTGCGTCACCGCCGTGGCGCTGCCGGCGCGCGTCGGTTTTACGGTGAGGCGCGCGACGGTGTCCTTGGCCTGGATGCGGGTGCGATCGAGCACCACCGGTAACACGTCGGCCACCGCCGTGCCGGCATAGCCGCCTTCCGCAAAAGCCCGCGGCCCACCGAGCGTGAGCAATCCGCCGCCGCGGCGATCGACGAACTCGGCAATCATCCGCAGCTGATCGCCGGTAAACGCGCCGGCTTCAATGCTGCCGAGGATCAGCCCGCGATACGCGAATAGTTCCTCGCGCGTCTTCGGGAACCCGGCCGCCAGTTCATCGGCGTTGTCGACGCCGATGCGAAGGTACTTGTTGTCGGCCGTCCGCTGCAGCACCGCCAGAATCAGGTTGCTGTCGTCCTTGATGGCGCGGCCGATGAACTTCATTTCGAAGCGCGGCTCGCCTTCGAAGTAGAGCACCTTCTCCTGGCGGTCGCGCACGTCGATCAGCGCTTCGCGGGCGTTGTTCTCGGTGACCAGCTCGCCCGGCTGCGGCGACACCCGGAAGCGCAGCACGCGCGGACCGGCCTCGTTGACGGTAAACCGCACCGGGACGGAAGCGGGCGTGCCGGCGTCGGGCAAAGTCACCTGCTGCGTGCTCACCAGGGTGCCTTCGTCTTCCACATCAAGCGTGACCGGCTGGCCGTCGAACCCCGACTGCGACAGCACGACATCGACCATCAGGGTGGTACCCTTGAGCGCGGTCTTCGGCGTGGTGATGCGACCGACCTGGATGTCCTTTGACAGTTGCTCCTGTCCCACTCCGACGGTGAACACCGGCAGGCCTTCGGCCTTCAGCCCCAGCAGCGCGTCGCCCAACGTGGCGTCGGCCGTGTCGGCGCCATCGGTGACCATGACGAGTCCGGCGACCGGCAGCCCGGCCAGCTCCTGACGGACGCCCGACAGCGCCGCGCCCAGGCGGGTCTGCGATCCGCCAAACGTCAACTCGCCTTGCCGGGTCGTCCGCGACGGCGCGGAAGAGAAACGGAACGTCCGCACCGTGAAGCGATCCGACAGCGCCTTGAGCAACGCGGCATCGGGCGCCCCAAACTGCTCGGTGATGAACGCGGAGCGTGGCTGGCCGTTGTGATCGGCAATTTGCATGCTGCGGGAATCGTCCAGCAGCACGCCGAGGAAATTCTGCTGCGCGACCGCCGCCTTCACGACCAGCAGCGGACGGAACAGGCAGACGAGGATGATGGCCAGCAGCGCAATCCGGATGGTGGCCAGCACGACACGGTCGCGCACACGGCCGCGTCCCGAGCGATAGGCGGCCAGCGCCAGAGCCCCGGCCACCAACACCGCGACGGCGGCCACGTACGAACCCGTGGCAGCGGCGAAGCGAAATTCCCCCTGGCTGAACACCACCGGGGAAAGCTCGAAGAAAAATCTAAAGAGGGCGTCGAACACGAATAGCTCGGATTCTACTTCGGTTATGCAGGCGCAAAGCCACAGCTAAGTCATGGTTAGAATCGCCGCCAGATAGTCAGACTGTTCAGCGTTCTCGCCAGCCGGCGTGAGATCCGAGACCGATCTGTGCCTAGTCTGTGGCTGCCTTCCGAATTCGTGGCGGTGATAAGCTGCCACATGCTCGCTACCATCCCCGTCACCAAGACCACCTCTTCCAGGCTCACTCCCGACATCCGCGACAAATCCGCCTTCGGCGCTGTCTTCAGCGATCACATGCTTCTCGCCGATTACGCCAACGGCAAATGGGGCGACCCGGCGATCGTTCCCTACGGTGCCCAGATGATGGCCGCCGCTCCCGCCGTTGCACACTACGGTCAGGGCATCTTCGAAGGTTTCAAGGCGTTTCCGCGCGCCAATGGCGGTGCGGTGCTCTTCCGCCCGCAGGCCAATCACGCGCGCCTGGCCAAGACCTGCCAGCGCATGGCCATGCCCGAAGTGCCGGCCGCGATCTTCATCGACGGCACGGCGGCACTCGTGCAGCTGGATCGCAACTGGATTCCGGAAAGCGACGGCGC
>SHUG01000022.1 GCA_009694735.1 Acidobacteriota bacterium
GCCGGTACCGGCGCCCGTGCGACAAGTGCTCACGGTGAGTGAGCTGTCGGCGACCATTCGCGACGCACTCGAGACGAAGTTCCAGAACGTCTGGGTCGAAGGCGAGATTTCCAATGCTCGCCTTTGGAATACCGGGCATCTCTACTTCACGCTGAAAGACAGCGCGTCGCAGATCAAGGGTGTAATCTTCCGCTCGGCGCTGCGTTATCTGAAGTTCAAGCCTGAAGACGGCCTGCGGGTGGTGGCGCGCGGCAAGATCAGCGTCTACGACGTCAAGGGCGAGTATCAGCTGATCTGCGAGCACATGGAGCCGCAGGGGTTCGGGCCGCTGCAGGTCGCGTTCGAGCAGCTCAAGAAAAAGCTCGCTGCCGACGGGCTGTTCGAGGCGGCGCGCAAGCGTCCGCTCCCCGCCCTGCCCCGCCGCATCGGGCTGGTCACCTCGATCGATGGCGCCGCACTGCGCGACATGGTCCGCGTCCTCAGGCGGCGCTATCCGAACGTGCACCTGGTGATTTCGCCTACCCGGGTACAGGGCGAGGGCGCCGCTGCTGAGATCGCGCGCGCCCTCAAGTTGGTGGCCCGCGTCTCCCAGGTCGATGTGATCATCGTCGCGCGCGGCGGCGGCTCGCTCGAAGACTTGTGGGCGTTCAACGAAGAAGTGGTGGCACGCGCCATCGCCGCCTCGCCGGTCCCGGTCATTTCCGGCGTCGGCCATGAGACCGACGTGACCATTGCCGACTTTGTCGCCGACCTGCGCGCGGCGACGCCGTCGGCGGCCGCGGAACTGGTCGTGCGTCGCAAGGACGAGTTCTTCTCGCACATCGATCGCCTCGGCGAGCGCCTCGACGCGGCCATGAGCCATCGCCTGCGGCGGCTCGAGTCGCGGCTGCACATGCTCGAAGCCAGACCTGGCTATTCCGGGTTCCCGGGCCGCCTGGCCTTCCGTGGGCGTCACGTCTCGGAGTTGGCCTCGGCGTTGCGGCACGGCGTCGGACAGTCGCTGGCTCGGCGCTCACGCCGGCACGACCTGCTCCGCCGCGCGCTTGACCAGTTCGACCCGCGACACCGGCTCGGCGCCATTCGGACGCGACTGGTCGCGCGCGACGCGCAACTGGCGGCCGCGGCCCGACGCCGCATCACCGCGACACAGGCACAGTTCGGCGGCCTGGCCGCGCGCCTCGAAGGCCTGAGCCCGCTCGCGGTACTTGGTCGCGGCTACGCCGTCACCTGGGATGCCGCCCGAACGCGTATTATTCGAGACGCCTCGACACTTCACGTTGGCGAAGACGTCAGCGTGACCGTCGAACGAGGCGCTTTCGAAGCGACCGTGAAACGCGTAGCGGCGGGCAACTGAAATGCATCGCACGGAAGCACCGAATCACGGAATCAACGGGTCCTTTCCTGATTCCTGACGACAACTGTTCATGTTTCCGTGTTTCCGTGTTTCTGTGTGAAGCTTTGAGGGGCAATGGATCCAACCATCAAAGATTTTGAAGCCGCCATCGCGGAACTCGAGACCATCGTCAAGAAGCTCGAAGAGGGCGACCTGGCGCTCGAGAAGTCGCTCGAACTCTACGAGCGCGGTGTGCAACTGTCGCGATTCTGCCACTCGCGCCTCGAAGAGGCCGAGAAGCGCATCGAGATCGTGAACGAGCGCGGCGAACTCAAGCCCGCGCCGGCGTCACTCCGCCTGCCCGACGGCGACGAGCCGTGACATTCGCGGACTACGCTGAGACCCGGCGGCGAGAGATCGAGGCTGCGCTCGCGCAGCATCTGCCGACGCCACCCGCCGTGCCCGCGGTGGTCGCCGACGCCATGCGCTACAGCCTGATGGCGGGCGGCAAGCGCCTGCGGCCACTGCTCGTGCTGGCGGCCGCCGAAGGGGTGGCGCAGGCGACCGGCAGTTCCGAAGTGGCGGCGCGCGATGCCGCCATGCCGGCCGCATGCGCGCTCGAGATGATCCACACCTACTCGCTGATCCACGACGACCTGCCGTCGATGGATGACGACGATTTGCGGCGTGGGCGGCTGACCTCGCACAAAGTGCACGGCGAGGGCATGGCAATCCTGGCAGGCGATGGCTTGCAGTCGGAGGCGTTCAGCCTGCTCGCCCGTGAACCACAGGGCTACCACCCGACGTTGATGACGCGGAAGCTGCGCGTGATTGCGCTCGTCGCCGGCGCCGCCGGGCCCGCCGGGATGGTGGGCGGACAAGCGATCGATCTGTCAGCCGTGTCACCGGCGCCGGGCGCTAGTGCGGTCGCGCTCGATCGCGACGGCCTGCAGGCCATGCACCTGCGCAAGACCGGGGCGCTGATTCGCGCCTCGGTGGTCGCCGGCGCGGTGATGGCGGGGGGCGACGATCGGCTGATCGCCTCGGTCGATCAGTACGGGCAGGAGATCGGACTCGCCTTCCAGATCGTGGACGACATTCTCGATGTCGAAGGCGCGGCGGCCACGCTCGGCAAGACCGCCGGCAAGGATCGGGCGGCGGGCAAGCCGACGTATCCTTCGTTCTATGGCCTCGATCAGGCGCGCGCGCTCGCGGCCGGTTGCCACACCCGCGCGCGCGAAGCGCTCGATCGCGCCGGCCTGCTCGATTCCCGACTCGACGACATCGCAAGCTGGATCATAAAGCGCGATAAGTGATGGCTTGGGGCTTGGGGCTTGAGGCGTGCCGGTGAAACGCCAGCGGCTCGACACGCTGCTCGTCGACCAGGGCCTGGTCGAGACCCGAGAAAAAGCGCGCGCGCTGATCATGGCCGGCCAGGTCGACGTCGATGGTCACGGCGCCGCGAAGGCCGGCACCATGGTCGCCATCGATGCCGACGTCCGCGTCATCGGCCCGGATCACCCCTGGGTCAGCCGCGGCGGCGTGAAGCTCGCGTTCGCACTCGAGGCGTTTGCCATTGAGGCGACCGGCGTCGTGGCTTTTGACGTCGGCGCCTCCACCGGCGGCTTCACCGATGTCTGGCTGCAGCGCGGCGCCACCCGCGTGATCGCGCTCGACGTCGGGCACAGCCAACTGCATTGGAAGATCCGCAGCGACCCGCGGGTCGCGGTGATCGAGCATGTCAACGCGCGGCACCTCAAGCCCGGTGATCTGCCTGATCTCGGCGCGCCGATCACGCGCGTCAGCATCGATGTGTCGTTTATCTCGCTCCGCCACATCTTCCCGGTCCTGCCGGCGCTCGTCGCGCCTGGCAGCGAGATCGTCGCGCTGGTGAAGCCGCAGTTCGAAGCCGGCCGCAAGGATGTTGGCCGCGGCGGGCTGGTCAAGGATCCCGCCGTGCATGCGCGGGTCGTCGACGAGGTGACGACCGCCGCTGCTGAAGTAGGATTGAGCCGCGCCGGTCTGATCGAATCGCCGATCACCGGCGCGCATGGCAACCAGGAATTCCTGATGCACCTCCGATGCGCATAGGTATTGCGGTCAAACCGGGACTCACCGAGGCACGTGACACGCTCGCCGGCATCGAGCAGTGGTTGCGCGATCACGCGGTGGACGCGGTCTGGACGGAAGAAGCCGCCGACCTGCTGCCGGCCGCGGCGCGGACCGTGGTTACGCGCGCGACCCTGCCAGCCGACCTGAACCTCATGCTGGTGCTCGGTGGCGACGGCACGCTGCTGGCCCTGGCCAAGGCCATTGCCGAGGCGGACCTGGACATTCCGCTGCTCGCCGTGAACTTCGGCTCGCTGGGCTTTCTCACCGAGATCACCCGTCCGGAAATCTACGCGTCGCTCGACGCCGTGCTCAACGGTCGCGCCTCGCACGACGAGCGGATGATGCTGCGCGCCGTGGCGACCCGCGCCGACGGCATCACCACGCACCTGGCCCTCAACGACGTGGTGTTCACGCGCACGGCGCTGTCGCGGATGATCGATCTGGCGATCTCGGTTGGCGATCAGTTCGTGACCTCGGTGAAGGCCGACGGGTTAATCGTCGCCAGCCCGACCGGTTCGACCGCCTACAACCTGGCGGCCGGCGGACCCATCGTCCATCCCGACATGGACGCGCTCGTGCTGACGCCGATTGCGCCCCACATGCTCACCAACCGGCCGATCGTGATCCCGGCCGAACGCGAGGTCCGCGTGAAGTCCACGGGCGCCAACGCCGGCAATGTCTACGTCACCATCGACGGGCAAACCGGTTTCGAAATGCAGGAAGGCGACGAGGTGGCGATCTCGCGCGCCGCGCGCCCATTGCGCCTGGTCCGGGCCTCGGCGCGCAGCTATTTCGAGGTGCTGCGCCAGAAGCTGAAGTGGAACGAGCGCTAGGGCGCGTGTCGAGCCATAAGTAAGTGTTACCGAGGGACGCTTCGTCGCGCCATAACAGGTGTTACCGAAGGGCGAGTGGTTTTGAGCATTTGCGGAGACGCGGCGGCACAGGCGTTCTGGGCCTGTGGCACCGCGCCCCCCTTGGTGGTCACCGGCACGGCCCGTCGGTGATTAGCCAGGGTGTCGAGACATGTGAGCTGGTGATCGGCCCGCGCCGGCGAGCGCAAACGGATCGAGCGTGGACCGCTGCCGCGACCAGCCGGACCACGCCGGCGAATGTCGGCAACCTCGGGATGGTGTATCAGGCAGGCCTGCTTCCGCATGAGGCGCTGCGAGCCTATGCCGTCGCCCAGTCGCTCGACCCGGGCGACTGGCGGTGGCCCTATCACCGCGGTTTGGTTCTCGTCGAACGGGGCGATCAGATCGGCGCCGGCGAGGCATTCCGAACCGTGACGGCTGCTTTCCCGGCGTGGGGATTGGTGCGGTTTCACCTCGCTGAGATCGCCTTCAAAGCTGGACGGCCGGCTGACGCCGAAGCTGCGTGCCTGGCGGCCGAGGCCGCGCCCATATTGCAGTCGGTCGCCCCTGATGACGGCCCGCCACCACGGCCCATGCCACTGGCGGCACACGCCAGTTTCGGCATCGCGCGGCTGCATCTCGATCGAGGCGAAATCCAAGCGGCGCGCAAACGGCTGGCCGCCCTGGTCGCCGCCCACCCGGAATTCGGCTCCGCGCAGTCGCTGCTGCTTCGGCTGGATGCCCAGCGCCCGGCCGGTGCGATGGACGATGGGCGCGCGTACCTGCCGCCGGCCGATCCCTGGCTCGACGCCCTGGTCGCGCGGTCATGGCATCCCGACTTGTTGTTGAAGCATGCCGCCATTGCCGGCCGCGGCGGCGACACCGCGTGGCGCCAGTGGCTCGTGCGCCGGGCACTCACGGCCAGCCCGAACAGCCTCGACGTGCTGCTCGAAGCGGCGGCCACCGAACGCGCGGCGAACCGCCTGGCCGAGGCGCTGAGGTTTCGGCAGCAAGCCGAAATTGTGGCGCCCGATGACCATCACACGCTCTTCGAGCAAGGCCGCACCTTGTCGGACTTGGGACGCCTGCCTGAGGCCGAAGCGGTGCTGCGTCGCGCGGTCCGGGTGCGCGATGCCGCTGCCGAATACAACCTGGCCAGCGTACTGGACCGGATGGAACGCTGGGACGAAGCCCGCGAGCACTACGATCGCGCGCTCGCCATCAACCCGTTTCACTCGCGGGCCCTGAACAATCTCGGGATCGGTTTCAGCCGGCACGGCGACCGGCGGCGAGCGTTCAGCTACTATCGCCGCGCGATCGACATCGCTCCAGAGGTGGCAGACAGCTACACGAACTTGAGCGCGGCCCTCGGCGTGACGGGCCGCTTCCTCGAGGCGCTCGCGGCCACCGACATGGCGGTGAAGCTCAATCCCAGTGCCGCCGATGCGCACGGCAACCGCGGCATTGCCCTGGCCCAGCTCGGACGCCGAGTCGAGGCGCGGGCTGCGTTCGAGACCGCGATTCGCATCGATCCGCGCCACGCCGACGCGAAGCGCAATCTCGCTGCGCTCGGCAGCAACTATTATTAGCTTCGGATGTCGCGATCCCGTATCTCACATCACCAACTCACCACATCACGGTCGCCCGCGCAGCTTTCTGAAGTACTCCACCTGCCAGATCCGCACGTTCCGATTGTGTTCGGTCAGCGTCGCGGCGAAGACATGCGTGCCGTCGTTGCGGCTGACAAAATACAGGTAATCCACGGCCGCCGGCTTCACCGCCGCTTCCAGGGATGCGCGGCCGGCCGATGCGATGGGTCCCGGCGGCAGCCCGGCGTAGCGGTAGGTGTTATAGGGCGAATCGAACTGCAGGTCTTCCCGGGATAAGTTGCCGTCGTACTGCCCGGCCTTCCGCAACGCGTAGATCACCGTCGGGTCGGCCTGCATCCCCATCCGGATACGCATGCGGTTGCGGTAAACCGCAGCCACCAGCGGCCGCTCGTCGCCGCTGGCGGTTTCCTTCTCGACCAGCGACGCCAGCGTCACGGCCTGGCGAACGGTCAGGCCGTCGGCGGCAGCCGCCGCGCGCAGCCCCTCGTCAAACGACTGCTTGAAGCCCGCGACCATCCGCGCCACGACTTCAGACGCCGGCGTGTTGCGCGGCAGCGCGTAGGTCTCGGGAAACAGGTAGCCCTCGAGATCGCGCGCCGTCGGATCGAGATCGCGGATCGGCGCGGCGTTCTGTGCGGCCTTGGTGAAGTCGGCGGCCATGCCGAAGCCGCGCTGTTCAAACACCTGCGCCATTTCGGTAATGGTCAGGCCTTCGCGGAAGGTCAGCATCCGCTTGAAGACATCGCCGCGCGCAACCTTGCCAACGACGTCGAGGGCGGTCATCGGCGCGTCGAAGCGATACTCCCCCGCCTTCAGCTCGCGAGCGCGCCCACTGACCAGCACGGCGGCGCGAAACGTCCACGCATCTTGCACGACACCGGCCTGCACCAGGCGAGCGCCGATGCCGGCGGGGCCAATGCCGGGAGGAATGTCGACCAACGTTTCAGCGTCGGTGGCGCCGCGATACGGCGCCTGCACTCGCGAGTAGACCCACCAGGCAGCGACGCCAGCGACGGCGGCAACCACAACGAGCAGCAGGGCAATTCGTCCGATCCATCGCATCATTTAGAAGCCGTCGCCGATTGCGCGCGGGCGCGCATCCAGGTAGTCCTGCAGGATCACGGCGGCGGCGGCGGCATCCAGCTTGGCCTTGCGCTTGCGCCAGTCTTTCTCGTCGATGGCCAGCCGCGACTCGGCTTCCACGCTCGAAAGGCGTTCATCCTGCAGCACGACCGGCACCGTGACCTTGCCCTCGAGCGTTCGGGCGAAGGTCTCGACGATCGGGGTTTGCTTATTGGGTGTGCCGTCCAATCGCCGGGGCCACCCCACGACCACCGCCTCGAGACCGTCATCGGCCTGCACCAAGGCCGCGACCTCGGCGACGATCATGCGCAGGGTCGCTGCATCCGACGGCGGACGTTGCAGCAGCCGCCAAGGCGAGGCCAGCGTCGCCGTGGCGTCGCTCAGCGCGAGGCCAATGCGACGCGCGCCATAGTCGATGCCCAGGACACGCACAGGGGCCAGTATAATTCGCAAACGAAATGGGGCTTGAGGCTTGAGGCTTGGGGCTTGGGTAGTATCGGCGGCGCTGATGATCCGCGCCGCGACGCTGGTCGCGCAATCACCGGCGGACGAGGCGCGAACCCGGGCGGCAGCGCGCATTCGCGCGTTGCAGGGGGAGGCGGATCGGCTGGCGGCGCAAGCGCGCACGGTGTTCGGCGATCTGCGCAAGCTCGAACTCGAACGCGAGATCACTCAACAGGAAGTGCTGCGAGCCGAAGCCGACCTCGGCCGCGTCGTGGGCATGCAGCAGCAAGCGGCCGCCCGCTTGAAGACGCTCGAGGCGACGCGCGTCGCGCAGACTCCGGGTGTGAACGAACGATTGGTCGAGATTTCGAAGCGCGGGCGCGGCGGCTACCTCCCGCTGTTGCTCGCGTCCGATGACATTCGTGCCTTCGGGCGCTTGAGCCGTGGCGTGGCCGCGGTGGCCGAGCTCGACCGCGTGCGGCTCGAGACGCATCGCCGCACGCTGGCCGCCGAACGCGCCGCATTTTCTGCCGTGGACAAGGAGCGCATCGCCGTCGAGGCGGCGCAGAAAGAAGCGCGGCGCGCGCGCGCCGCGCTTGACACCGCGGTGGCGGCGCGCAACCGGCTGATCGACAGCCTCGATCGGCAGCGCGACCTGGCGGCGCAGTACGTGAGCGAGCTGCAGGCCGCGCAGCTCCAGATCGAACGCACACTGGCCACCGCCGGCGCGTCTCCCACCGCCGCGGCGCTGCCGATTCGTCCCTTCCGTGGTGACCTGCCGTGGCCCGTCACCGGCCAGGTCGTCTCGCGCTTCGGGCGCTCGGCCGCAGGCCGTTTTGGGACCGCCATCGTCCGAAATGGTATCGACGTCGCCGTCGCCGAGGGCACCGGCGCCCGGGCTGTGCATGAAGGCAGGGTGGCGTTTGCGGCACCGTTTGCGGGGTTTGGCGTGCTGGTGATCGTTGATCACGGCGCCTCGGCATTCACGCTGTATGGCCATTTGTCGGACGCCACGGTGGCTGACGGTGCGCTGGTGAAGGCCGGTGAGGTCGTGGGCAGGGTCGGGCTGGCGCCCGCGGGAGACGCCACTCTGTACTTCGAAGTGCGCATCGACGGCCGCCCGGTCGATCCCCTACAATGGCTTGCGAGGTCGAGCCGTTGACACGCTTGTCGACCTCGCGGGCCATTGCCGCGCGGAGCGCGGCGAGACAATGCTGTCAGATGGCTTGACGGCAAGTTGCTGACAGTCAAGCCATCCAGGAGATGACGATGAAGATTCGCGGCCGGGTTCTTGTGCTGGCGGTGTCGGTTCCCGTCATCGCGTTCGCCGCGATCGGCGGCTTCCTGGGCAACAGCGCCCTCGCCCGGGGAGACAGCTACCAGTATCTCCGCATCTTCGAAGACGTGGTCTCGCTGATCGTCAACAACTACGTTGAAGAAGTGAACATCGACAAGGTCATGCACGGCGCCATGCACGGACTGGCCGATGGACTGGATCCTGACAGCGCGTATCTCGACGCAGCCCAGGTCAAGGTGCTCGACAAGGGTGACGCCGGCGGCTCGGCGCAAACCGGGCTCGAGGTCACCCGGCAGTACTACTTGCGGGTGATCGCCTCGCGCGACGGCTCGCCTGCCGCACGCGCTGGGTTGATGCCGGGCGACTACATTCGCGCCATCGATGGCCAGTCCACGCGCGACACCACGGTTTATGAAGGTCAGCGCTTGTTGAGGGGCAAGGCCGGCACGAAGGTGCGCCTGACCGTCTTGCGCGGCAACGCGGCCGAACCGCACGATATCGAGTTGCTCCGCGAGGAGTTGCCGGCCGCGACAGTCAAGGCGCGCATCGCCGCGCCGGGCATCGGCTATCTCCGCATCGCGGAGTTCAGCAAGACCACACCCGATCAGATGAAGGCCGAAGTGGCGACGCTCGCCAAGTCGGGCGCCACGCGCCTGATCGTTGATCTGCGCGGCACCGCGTTCGGCGACACCGATGCCGGTCTCGCCACGGCCCGCCTGTTCGTCAAGACCGGCGTCCTCACCTACCGTCAAGACCGCGGCAAGGAGAAGGAAGCCGTCTCAGCGGCCACCGGTGACGGCAGCGTGGCCCTCACCACGGCCGTGTTGACCGACAACGGCACCTCGGGCGCGGCGGAGGTGTTTGCCGCGGCCTTGTCGGGGAACAAGCGCGCCACCCTGGTGGGCGAGCGCACGTTCGGCCGCGCCGCCCGCCAAAAGCTGGTGCGACTGCCCGACGGCAGCGCCCTCATGCTGACGCATCTGGTCTATCTCACGCCGGCCAGTGTGGCCATCCACGACAAGGGCCTCACCCCTGACGTGCCGGTTGAGCAGCCCGACCTCGAGTTCGGCCAGGCGCCGCCTGCGAAGGACAGCACACTCGACAAGGCGATTGAATCGCTCGCCCTCAAGGCCGCGGCCTGATGAACAAGCAGGACCTGATCGTCAGGATCGTCAAGGACACTGGCGCCACCAAGACCCAGGCGTCGCGCATCGTCGCGGTGTTTCTCGCGACGGTGACCAAGGCCCTCAAGAAGGGCGAAGCTGTCACTTTCGTCGGGTTCGGCACGTTCAAGACGTCCCTTCGAAAAGCCCACACAGGCCGCAACCCACTCACGGGCGGCACCATTCGCATCCCCAAACGCAAGGCGGTCCGGTTTTCAGCCGGCAAGGCGCTGAAAAAAGCGGTCAACTGAGCGGGCGGCAAAGTGCCGGCCTTCTGGCACCAAAGCTCTGCTATACTTTTCTGTCGGCTTTGGGCCGAAATTCGCACGAGACAGGCGCGTAGCTCAGCTGGTTAGAGCGCCTCCCTGACACGGAGGAGGTCGATAGTTCGAATCTATTCGCGCCTACCACCATAGCTCGCTGGAATTCGCGCGAGCGACGGTGGACCGGACTACGCCAGTTCGAGCTACGGGTGGCAGGCCAAGCGGTTGGCAAGCCCTGCGAAGGTTGAAATAGGTTACGAGCTACGGTTGGCAAGCCCCGCGAAGGCGCCTCGCTATCTTCCATGAATCAAGTCACAGTCACCCTTCCAGACGGATCGACCAAACAAGTCGAGTCTGGCGCGCCCGTCAAGGCGGTCGCCGAAGCCATCTCGCCACGCCTCGCCGAGGCCGCGCTGGCGGCCTTGGTCGGCGACAAGATGGTCGACCTCACGTATTCGCTCACCGCCGATGCGTCGGTCCGGATCGTGACCAACAAGAGTCCCGAAGCGCTCGAGCTTTATCGCCACTCCACCGCCCATCTGCTGGCAGCCGCGGTGACCGCGCTGTTCCCGAAGGTGCAGTGCGGCATTGGCCCGCCGATCGACGACGGCTTTTATTACGACTTCGTGGTGGAGCGGCCGTTTGTCCACGACGACCTCGAAGCCATCGAGGCAAAGATGAAGGAGCTGGCGGCGCAGGACCTCGTCTACGAACGCCAGATCTGGCCGCGGCAGGACGCGATCGACTTCTTTACCAAGCGCGGCGAGCCGCTCAAGGTGCAGTTGATCGAAGAGAAGACGGCCGGCCAGCCGACCGTGTCGGTCTACACGATCAAGGACAAAGAGACGTTCCTGGATTTCTGCGTCGGGCCGCATGTTCCGTCCACGAGCCGGCTCAAGGCGTTCAAGTTAACGACCACGAGCAACGCCTACTGGAAGGGCGACGCCGCCAACCAGCCGATGCAGCGCGTCTACGGCACCGCCTTCTTCACGCAGAAGGAACTGGACGACCACACCACCCGGCTTGAAGAAGCCAAGAGACGTGACCACCGCAAGGTGGGCAAGGAACTCGGCCTGTTCGCGTTCCACCCGTTTGCGCCTGGCGCCGGCTTCTGGACCGGCAAGGGCACGACGCTCTACAACACGCTTGGCGACTACATGCGCGGCAAGCTGTTCCCCGCCGGCTATCAGGAAGTGAAGACGCCGATCGTCTACAACAAGGCGTTGTGGGAACTTTCCGGCCACTGGTCGCACTACCGCGAGAACATGTTCCTCGTGAAGTCGGCCGACGGCGACGAGATGGGCCTGAAGGCGATGAACTGCCCGGGCCACTACTTGCTGTACGCGACCGAGAAGCACAGCTACAAGGAGATGCCGATCCGCTTCCACGAGCAGACGCCGCTGCACCGCAACGAAGCGTCGGGCGTGCTCGGCGGGCTGACGCGCGTGCGCCAGTTCTCGCAAGACGATGCGCACTGCTTCGTGATGGAGTCGCAGATCGCCAGTGAAGTGGAGGCGCTGTTGCTGCTGGTCCAGGGCATCTACGGCGACTTCGGCCTCAGCTACACGGCCAAGCTGTCGACGCGGCCTGAAAAATACATCGGCGAGATCGCCTTGTGGGACCGCGCCGAGGGCGCGCTCAAGCAAGCACTGGAACAGGCCGGCCAGGCCTATACGGTCAATGCCGGCGATGGCGCGTTCTACGGCCCCAAGATCGACTTCGACATCACCGATGCGATTGGCCGGAAGTGGCAGTGCGGCACCATCCAGCTGGATTACGTGGCCCCCGAGCGCTTCGACCTGAATTACACCGGCGCCGATAATACCGACCACCGGCCGGTGGTGATCCACCGCGCCATTTTCGGCAGCTTCGAGCGCTTTATCGCCATCCTGATCGAGCACTTCGCCGGGGCATTCCCGATGTGGCTGGCGCCGGTGCAGGTCATGGTCCTGCCGATTGCCGATCGTCATGCCGATTACGCCAACGAGGTGGTCGCCCTGCTCGTGGGCGCCGGACTCAAGGCCCGGTGCGACGCCCGGGTTGAAAAGTTGAATTACAAGATTCGCGAGGCCCAACTCCAGAAAGTGCCGTATATGCTGGTGGTTGGCGACCGCGAGGCGGCCGATCGGGCCGTTTCCGTGCGCAGCCGGGTCAAAGGTGACCTGGGCGCACGCCCGCTCGACCAGTTCCTGACCGACGCGCTTGCCGAGGTCCGGTCTAAAGCGCTATCCTAGTAACCTTTGTCGCTGGAGGAACCTTATCGCCTTCGATAGATCTCGCCCGACCCGTCGTGACGACCGTCTCCGCATCAACGAGCGGATCCGTGTCAGAGAAATTCGCGTAATTGACGACGCGGGGCAGCAGCTGGGCATAATGCCGCCGCCCCAGGCCCTGATTCTTGCCCGCCAGAAAGGCCTCGACCTGGTCGAAATTTCGCCGACCGCGGTTCCGCCTGTCTGCCGGATCATGGACTACGGCAAGTATCAGTACCAGGAGCAGAAGCGCGCCCGTGAGGCGAAGCGGCACCAGAAGGTGATCGAGGTCAAGGAAATCAAGTTCCGTCCCAAGGTGGACGAGCATGACTACCAGTTCAAGAAGCACCACATCGAGCGCTTCATTGAAGACGGCGACAAGGTGAAGGCGACGATTTTCTTCCGCGGCCGCGAGATGGCGCACCCGGAGATTGGCCATCGGATTTTGATGCGCCTGATCAAGGACCTTGAAGAAGTGGCCATGGCCGAGACCATGCCGCGTCAAGAGGGCAATCAGATGCACACGATCCTGACGGGCAAGAAGGGGCAGCCGAAGCCGGCCGCCAAGAAGACCGAAATGGCCGAGACGGCCGCGAAAGAATAGACGCGAATTGCCAGAAGGGCGGAACTTTAGTTCCGCCCTGTAGCCTCCGGCTTTAGCCGGAGTTAAGAGAAGAGATCATGGCGAAGAAGGCGAAGAAGCTCAAGCTGAAGACCCACCGCGGCGCGGCCAAGCGGTTCAAGAAGACGGGCACCGGCAAGATCGTGCGGAGCGCGGCGTTCAAGCGCCACATTCTGACGAGCAAGACCACGAAGTCGAAGCGGCACGCGCGTGGTTCGAAGGTGGTGACGCCGGGCGATGCCCGGAAGATCAACCTGATGCTTCCGTATAAGTAGGTCTTAGGGTCTTGGGGTCTTGGGGTATCAGGCAGATAGTTTGTCAGGACCTCAGGACCTCAAGTCCTCAAGACCGGCAAGAATCAGTTCGGCGCGTCGCGGCAGCGGTTTGGGGCATTTTCGCTGCGACATCTAGCGCCTGTCAGGGCATATAGCCACTGGCTCAAGTCCGGTAATACCGGCCCCCAACACGCAGC
The DNA here is from genome assembly GCA_009694735.1 of Acidobacteriota bacterium. Taxonomy (GTDB): domain Bacteria; phylum Acidobacteriota; class Vicinamibacteria; order Vicinamibacterales; family UBA2999; genus 12-FULL-67-14b. The sequence continues at coordinate 13,503 of SHUG01000022.1, forward strand.
AGGAACAGTCATGCCTCGCGTCAAACGCGGTACCGTACGTCGTCAGAAGCGCAAGAAGCTCTCGAAGATCACCAAGGGCTTTTTCCAGAACAAGAGCAAGCTCTACAAGTTCATGAAAGAGGCCGCCGAAAAGGCGGGCGTCTACGCGTACGTCGGACGTAAGCTCAAGAAGCGCGATTACCGCGGCCTCTGGATCATCCGCATCAACGCCGCCGCGCGCGAGAACGGCCTCTCTTACAGCGTGTTCATGCGCGGCCTGAAGGCCGCCGGCATCGAACTCGATCGCAAGAGCCTCGCCGACCTCGCCGCGCGCGAACCGGCCGCCTTTACCAAGCTCGTCGAACAGGCCAAGGCCGCTATTCCGGCGGCCTAGTAGGGTGCCCCGCGATAGGGCGCCGTGCGTCGCCATGACAGCTATTGACACCTCCATCGGCCCAGATCGGGCGCGGGAACTTTTCCGCGCCGAACTGGCCGATGTTCGTACGGATGCGGAGCTCCAGGCACTGCGCACCCGCTGGGTCGGCCGCAAGGGCAGCTGGGTGGCGGCCTTCATGGAAGCGCTGGCCACCGCCACTCCCGAACAGAAGAAAACCTTCGGCCGCGGCGCCAACGAACTGAAGAAAGAAGTCGAAGCCACGATCGCGGAACGCGAAGCCGCGCTGGCCGCGGCACGCCGCCCTGCCCACGCAGTCGACATCACGCTGCCCGGCCGCACGCCGGCCCTCGGCCATCGTCATCCGCTCAGCCTGATCCGCGACGAAGTCGGCGCCATCTTCACGCGCCTCGGCTACCAGGTGCTCGAAGGTCCCGAGATCGAAGACGATTACCACAACTTCGAAGCGCTCAACATGCCGGAGGAACACCCGGCGCGCGACATGCAGGACACGCTGTATCTCGCGACGCCCACCTTCGCGTCTGCCGACGCTTCGGTGGGCAGGCCCCGTGGCAAAGCGCCGTGGCCTCCACAGCCGCTGACGCTGCTGCGCACGCACACGTCCGCGATGCAGATTCGCCACATGGAGCAGAACGCGCCTCCGGTGCGGCTGGTCGCCATCGGCCCGGTGTATCGCAAGGACAACCTCGACCTCACGCACACGCCGATGTTTCACCAGGTCGAAGGCCTGGTCGTTGGCAAGGGCGTGACACTCGCGGATCTCAAGGGCACGCTCGCGGCGATGGCCGAAGCCTTGTTTGGCGCCGGCACCGGCGTGCGCTTTCGTCCGAGCTTCTTCCCGTACACGGAACCGAGTGCGGAAGTCGACATCCAGTGCATCAAGTGCAAGGGCGCTGGTTGCGCGATGTGCAAGCGCACCGGCTGGATCGAGATTCTCGGCAGCGGCATGGTGCACCCCGCCGTGTTCGAAGCCGTGGGCTACGACCCGAACGAGATCACCGGCTTCGCCTTCGGCATGGGCGTCGAGCGCGTCGCATTGCTCAAGTGGGGCGTGGAAGACATCCGCCTGTTCTACGAGAACGACCTGCGCTTCCTGGAGCAGTTCGGGCTATGAAGGTGCTGCTCTCGTGGATCCGCGAGTTCGTCGACGTTCCTGAATCGGCCGAGGACATCGGCACGCTGATGTCGGTGCGCGGCCTCGCGCTCGAAGGGCTCGAACCTCACGGAGACGACATCGTGATGGATTTTGATGTCACGGCGAATCGTCCCGACTGCCTGTCGGTGATCGGCATCGCGCGTGAGATCGCAACCGCGTACAACCGTCCGCTCAACGTGCCAGAAGGGCGGGACTTCAGTCCCGCCGGCAGCGACCACGCGATCGCCATCACCATCGAAGCGCCGGAGCTGTGCGGCCGATACGCTGGCGCGGTCGCTGACGTGAAGGTGGGACCGTCACCGGAGTGGATGCAGTCACGCCTCACCGCCTGCGGCATCCGTCCCATCAGCAACATCGTCGACATCACCAACTACGTGCTGCTCGAGCTCGGCCAGCCGATGCATGCGTTCGACCTCCACCAGCTCGGCGGCCGCGCCATCGTCGTCCGGCGCGCGAAGCCGGGCGAATCGATCAAGACGCTCGACGGCAAGCTGCGGACGCTCACGCCCGACATGCTGGTCATCGCCGACGCCTCGCGGGCGCAGGCCATTGGCGGCGTCATGGGCGGCGCGCATTCAGAAGTCACCACCGGCACGAAGCGCATCGTCTTTGAAGCCGCGTATTTCAAGCCGTCATCGGTGCGCGCCACCAGCAAAGCCCTGGGACTCAAGACCGACGCGTCCACACGCTTCGAGCGCGGCATGGATGTCACGGCGCCGGCGCGCGCCATGGCTCGCGCCTGTCAGTTGCTGGAACAGATCGGCGCGGGCCAGGCAGCCGGCACCATCCATGACGTCTATCCGGCACCGCAGTCCGCCGCGCCGATTGTGCTCGAACGCACGCGCGTACCCGGATTGCTCGGGATGGACGTGCCCGACGCGAACGTCGAGCGGATCCTGAGGTCGCTCGGGTTTGACGTTCAGTCCGCCTCCGCCGAGGCTTCCACCTCCGCCGAGGCTTCGGCGGACAGGTCGGCGGGACACGCGGGCTGGAACATCACGGCGCCCGCGTGGCGCGTCGACATCAAGCGCCAGGTGGATCTGATCGAAGAAGTCGGACGCCACCACGGCTTCGAACACTTGCCCAGCACCTTCCCGGGCGTGCAACAGGCGCCGGCTTCGTCAGATCCGCGCATTGCCCGCGATCGCCGCGTGCGCACTGCCCTGCTCGGCATGGGCTACTCCGAAGCCATCACGTTCGCGTTCATTGAAGCGGCGGCCGCCGAACCCTTCCTTGGCGGGGACGCGCCGGTGGCCCTCGCCAATCCCCTGTCGGAAAAGTTCGCCGTCATGCGGCCGAGCCTGCTGCCCGGCTTGATCGACGCGGTCAGCCATAACCGCCGGCACGGACGCCGCGACGTTCAACTCTTCGAGATCGGCACGCGCTTCTCGCCCCGGGGCGAAACCCGCGGCGCCGGCTTCGCCTGGACCGGCCTGGCCACCGCCGACCATTGGAGCGGCGCGCGCCGCGAAATCGACTTCTTCGACGTCAAGGGCGTGGTCGAACAACTCGCCGCCGTCAGCCTGGTGTCGCTCACGTTTGGTGAGGCCGACGTACCCTACCTGGTCAAGGGCCGCGCGGCGACCATGACCGTGAACGGCCAGCACATTGGTGTCTTCGGTCTGCTCGACTCGGCTGTCGGCGACCGTCGCGACCTGCCGTCTGGCGACGAGGTCTACGTCGCGGAGTTCAACCTCGACGCGCTCATAGCGGCGGCGCCGGCCGACACCTTGCGCGCCACCTCGCTGCCGCGCTACCCGTGGGTGGTGCGCGACGTCTCGATTCTGGTGGACGATGCCTTGTCTGCCGAAGCGGTTCGTGGCACCATTCGTTCGGCTGCACCGAGTACCCTGATCGAGGTGCGCGAGTTCGATCGCTACCAGGGCAAGGGCGTTCCCGACGGCAAGGTCAGCTTGTCGTTCCGTCTCACCTTCCAGTCGCCGGAGCGCACGCTCAACGACGAGGAAGTGCAAGTCGGCATGCAGCACATCATCGACGCGCTGACGCGCGACTTACAGGCAATTCAGAGGTAACGGATGGCGACCAAGACGACGACCCCGGGGTTGGAATCAATCGACCGGCTCGAAGAGAAGATCAAGCTGCTCGTAAACACCATCGTCCGCATCAAGGGCGAGCAGACCCGGGCGACCGAAGACAACGCCCGGCTGAAGGGTGAGATCGAGACCCTCAAGGCTCGTATTGCCTCGGCCGAAACCGCCGGCGCCGAGGTGACCACGCTCCGCGAGGAACGTGACCTCATCAAGAGCCGCGTCACCGAGATGCTGCAGCAGCTGGACGGCCTGAACCTCTGAGCATGGCTGAGCCGAAGGTCGTCCATGTTGAGGTCTACGGGCAGAAGTACCCGATTAAGACTGAGCTCGACCCGCGATATGTCGAGCAGCTGGCGACCTTCGTCGAGTCGCGGATGGAGCTGGCCTCGAAAAGCTCCCCCTCGAGCGACGCCGTCGGGCTGGCCATCCTCGCTGCCCTGAACATTACCGACGAGTTTTTCCGCACCCGCACGTCGCTCACCAACAGCTCCGGCAGCCTCACGGCCCGTGCCGAAGCGCTCGAGAAGATGGTTGACCAGGCACTCGCCCTGGCCGACTGAACGCCTCCCGCCTGCCCGCTCCTTCTCACCACTGCTTCGTTCTTCGTTGTTTGTTATTCGCTGTTTCTTCGCCTGACTGCTTGACCCGCGCGTCCGGGAAGCCTAAGATCAGGGCTCCTGCTTTGCTCGTGATGGTTTCGGAGGCTTGTCTGAGCCGATGTTTTAAACCAAGCGAGTTGCGAAGCCGTGTGGTGTGCATGCCTCCGCGGAGAGGAAGCCTAAAACGTGGTTACTACAGCGACTCCACCTGCTACGCAGGTTCAGCAATCCTCCCCACACGGCAAAGCGGGAAACTCATTGTTCGTATCCGGATCAGCTAATTGACGGTCGCAGATCTGGGTGAGCACGCCCTCTTGGCGCGCCTGCTGGCTCGACTCCCCCGCCCGTCAGCGCAAGTGCTGGTCGGGCCTGGTGATGACGCAGCCGTGCTGGCGCCGGTAAGGAACGAACGTCTGGTCGTCACCACCGACGCCCTCGTCCAGGGGGTGCATTTTTCGAGTGCCTTCTCGCCGGCCGACATAGGCCACAAGGCGCTCGCCGTGAATCTCAGCGACCTGGCGGCCATGGCGGCGACGCCCCAGTGGGCACTACTGTCGCTGGTGCTGCCTGGCAGCTGGCCGGTGGCCGACGTGGAAGCGCTGGTCGACGGATTGGCGGCCCTCGCGGTGCGGCACGGCGTCTGCGTGGTCGGCGGCAACATCACGCGGACGACCGGGCCGTTGGTCGTGGATGTGACGACCGGTGGCACAGTGGCTTCGCGGAAGTGGCTGACCCGGGACGGTGCGGTGGCCGGCGACGAGATTTGGGTCAGCGGCACCATCGGTGGCGCGGCGGCCGGACTGGAAATGCTTCGCGACACGGACGCGGGTAGCCCGCTTGTCCCCCGTCTTGTCCGCCGTAGCCTTGGCGAAGGTGGAAGCCTTGGCGAAGGGGGAGATCCCGGCTGCGCGGCGAAGCAGAGAACGCCTGAGCCGCGGGTGAGGCTCGGCGTGGCGATGGGACGCGGGCGCGCGGCGCGGGCGGCCATGGACCTGAGCGATGGTCTGGCCGATGCGGTTCGGCAGGTCGCCGCGGCCAGCGGGTGTGGCGCGAGGCTCGATGCCGGCGCCTTGCCGATCGAGCCGGGTGCCGCGGCATGGTGGCAGGCCCGAGGCGTCGATTCGATTACGGCGGCTATCGTCGGAGGTGAGGAATACGAGTTGCTGTTCGCCGTCCCCAAGAGGGGGGGCGGGCGGCTGCGCAACGTGACACGGCAGGTGGCAGACCCGGTGCTGACGCGGATTGGCGTCTTCACGAAAGACCCGCGCGAACTGATCGTGGATCGCGGCGGTCGTGAAGAATCGCTGCCGCAGGGATACAGACACTTCACCGAGCGGAGCGAGGTAAAGACAACGCTGTGAGAATCGCTGAGTCCAATTGGCGTAAAGCGATAGCGACATTAGGTGTCGCGGCGGCCTTTGTGTTTCTGTATCAAACCACCACCCGCGATTCACGCACCTCCGCCAGCGAGACCTCACTGGTCGAAGCCACGGTGCTACCGCAGGCCGGTTCGCGCCTGCAGTTCACCGCCACGGCGTACTGCAAGGGCGAGACGACGGCGTCTGGAGTCGGGGTGCGCACGGGGGTAGCAGCGGCAGACCCGGCCTTGCTGCCGGTCGGCAGTGTCGTCCGCCTCGAGACACCGAATCCCCGGTACAGCGGCGTTTGGACCGTGATGGATACGGGCCCGGCGGTTCGCGGCCGCACCGTCGACCTGTACCTCTGGAGCTGCAAGGAAGCGCTGGTTTTTGGCCGGCGGCCGATCCGGTTGACCGTGCTCCGGCTGGGATGGAACCCCCAAAACAGCATTCCCGGGATGGTGGATTCGCTGTTCCGGAAGCGCGAAGCCGACTCAAAACGGCCGGTCGAGCCCGCCGTTGCCCCGGCCCCTTCGGTGCCGTTGCCCTCAGCGCCGCTGCCCTCAGCCCCGTCCGCCGAAGCCCCCCGCTAGGACGCCGGGCTCGCCCTGAGCGAGTGTGGCGACTCGATTCCGGGTCGCCACGCGAGTCGAAGGGCTGATATCATCTCGCCCCATGCATGCTTTGTATGTGTTGCTCCCCGCGTTGTGCATCCTGGCCATCGCGTACAGGTACTACAGCGCGTTTCTAGCGACCAAGATCTTCATGCTGGATGACGCCCGCAAGACTCCAGCACACACGAAGTACGACGGCGCCAACTATTACCCGACGACGCGATGGGTGATGTTTGGGCATCATTTCGCCGCCATCACGGGCGCGGGACCGCTGGTTGGCCCGATGCTGGCGGCGCAGTTCGGCTATGCGCCGGGTTTTATCTGGCTGGTCGCCGGTGTGTGCCTGGCGGGCGCGGTGCACGACTCGATCATTCTCTGGGCGTCGGTGCGGCGCGGCGGCAGGTCGCTCCCCGACATCGTCAAGCAGGAGATCAGTCCCTTCACCGGGTTCATCGCCTCGATTGCCGTGCTCTTCATCCTGGTCATCGCCATCGCCGGCCTCGGCATCACGTTCGTGAACGCCTTGTCCGACAGCCCCTGGGGCGTGTTCACCATCGCCATGACCATCCCGCTGGGCATGTTCATGGGCATGTGGATGTACGTATGGCGCAAGGGGAAGATCACCGAAGCCACGGTCATTGGCGTCATCGGCCTGCTGCTCGCGGTGGCTGGCGGCGAGCCGCTCAACCACCCAGACTCGTGGCTCGGCAGTTTCTTCCGCTTGTCGCGCAACGAGATCGTCGTCGCGCTCTGCATCTACGGCTTCGCCGCGTCGATGCTGCCGGTGTGGATCCTGTTGTCGCCGCGCGGCTACCTGAGCTCGTTCACCAAGATCGGCACCATCGTGCTGCTCGCCCTCGGCGTGATCATCGTCAACCCGGTCTTCCAGATGCCGGCCGTGACCGAGTTCATCAACGGCGGCGGGCCGATTATTCCTGGGCCGATGTTCCCGTTCTGCTTCATCACCATTGCCTGCGGCGCGATTTCGGGTTTTCACGCGCTGATCAGCTCTGGCACGACCTCGAAGATGATCGACAAGGAGTCGGACATCAGGCCGGTCGGCTACGGCGCGATGCTGGTTGAAGGCGTGGTCGGCATCATGGCGTTGATTGCCGCCGCGTCGATGGCCCCCGGCGACTACTTCGCCATCAACACCTCGCCGGCCACCTATGCCGCGATGACGTTTCAGGGCCAGACGCTGCAGCCGGTGCATCTGGCGGAAATCGAGGCGGCGATCGGCGAAACCGTCACCGGCCGCACCGGTGGCGCGGTCTCGCTGGCGGTCGGCATGGCGCAGATTTTTTCCAAGCTGCCCGGCATGTCGGGCCTGCTCGCTTATTGGTATCACTTCGCGATCATGTTCGAGGCGCTCTTCATCCTCACCACGATCGACTCCGGCACCCGGGTCGGCCGCTTCCTGCTCCAGGAGTTCATGGGCCGGGCGTACAAGCCATTCGCGCAAGCCAACAATCTCGTCGGCGGGGCAATCGCCACGGCACTGCTGGTCTCGGCATGGGGCTACTTCATCTACACCGGGCAAATCAGCACCATCTGGCCGATGTTCGGCGTTGCCAACCAGTTGCTCGGCATGGTGGCGCTGGCGGTCGGCACCAGTATTCTGATCAACATGGGCAACGCGAAGTACATCTGGGTCACCCTGATGCCCCTCGCCTTCCTCGGCACCAATACGCTTTACGGCGGCTTTCTCAACGTCCGCGACAACTACTATCCGATTGCGATCGGCGCCAATGCCGCGCGCCACACCGAAGGCTGGATTCTCACCATCTGCACCACGATCATGATGGTGCTGGCGGTGATGGTGCTCGGCGCCGCGATCCGGAAATGGGCCAGCGTGCTCAGCGGCGGGCCGGTGCCGGCCACGGCGGAGCAAAAGGGATGAGGGTGGTGGACGCCGTCCGGAAATTCATGGCCGGCGTTCGCGCCTGGTTTGAGCTCTGCTATGCCGTCCCGCCCGGGTGTTGAGGGATGGACGCGGGCGCCTGGACGGCGCCCAAAGACGATTCATCGATTCAGGACTAAGACCGCTTATGCGAATGTTTGCCGGTCGTGTTGGTGTCATGTTCAGCCTGGCCGCGCTGGTGTTGGGAGCGGCGTCCGACGCCTCGGCACAGTACCGCCAGCCCTCGTCTGCCGTGATCGGCGAGGAGTATCACATCGAAGCGTCCTATGGCTGGTGGAACGCCCAGCCGTCGCTGATCGTGAATTCCGAGTCACTGGCAATCCTTGGCACGGACGTCAACCTGATCGACGACCTCGGCATCGAGAAGCACCAGCTTGGCAAGTTCGACCTGGTGCTGCGCCCGGGCAAGAAGCATCGCTTCCGCTTCCAGCGCCTGCCGATCGACTACGAGGCCAACAACACCGTGAAGCGGTCGTTCGTATTCAACGGCCAGAACTACAACGTCGGGTTGCCGGTGCGGACGACGGCCACTTTTGACACCTACCGCTTCGGCTACGAGTACGACTTCCTGTACTTCGCGAAGGGGTTCGTCGGCGCGATGATCGATGTCAAGTACACCGACGTGAACGTCGAGCTGAACAGCCCCATCGGCTCGGAGTTTACCAAGGCGTTCGCCCCGATTCCGACCGTCGGCTTGATTGCCCGAGGCTACCCGCTCCCGAACCTGGCGATCACGAGCGAGCTGTCAGTTTTTCGGGTGCCCGACAACCTGGCCGAGAAGCTGAATGGGGATGGCAGCTACACCGACTTCGACGTCAACGCGACCTACAACTTCAATCGCTTCATCGGCGCGCAGGCGGGCTACCGTCGCGTCAACATCTTCTACGACGTTGACCTCGACAGCGGCACGCTGAAGTTCACGGGCCTCTACTTCGGCGGCGTGATTCGCTATTAAGTCCGGCTAAAGCCGGACGCCACATTGTGTCGATGTAGTGTCCGGCTTTAGCCGGACCCGACCGGCTTCTGCGCCAGGCACATCAGCGAGCCACCGATCGGCATGTTGACGATGCGCAGGGCCAGCGCTTCCAGTGACACCAGGGCCGTCAGCGCGGCATTAATGGGCGCGGCGGGCACGGTAATCTCACCCTCGCCGGCCGCCACTTCCCCGGCGTCCGCCGCGAGGCGATGCCACATGCGCACCGGCAGCATGATCGGCAACAGGCTCGCCTGATCGAACGTCAGCCGGTCAATGCGAAAACCGCCGCCGGCGATGAGCGAGCGCAGGCGCGCCGGCGTGTAGCGACGCACTTCCTCGGACAAGACCGAGTGCTTGCCGTGCAGAATCTCCAGCGCGGCCACGTGCAACAACAGCCATCCGCCGGGCTTCAGCACGCGGAACATCTCGGCCATGGCATCGCGCTCCACCGCATCCGGCAGGCCTTGGAACACGTCGAACGACGTCACCAGGTCGAACGACGCGCTCCTGAAGGGAATCTGCCCGATGCTGGCTTGCGCCACCAGGTGCCCGTGCTCGCGGGCAAACGCGACGCCGATGCGGGTGAGGTCGAAGCCGACGGCGTGGCCGTACGGGCGCAGCATGGCGAGATTGGAACCGGTGCCGCAGCCGCAGTCGAGAATGCGCGGAGCGATCGTGTTCGCGGTGGCGCGCGCGATCGCCGGCTTCATGAACTGCCGGAAACCGCGAAACCAGAAGTGCGATTGCTCGGCGCGGTAGGTGAGTTCGAGTAGGCGATCCACGGGGAACTTGGCGGTCGATCGTTATGCTACCATAGCCAACTCATGCGCCTGAGAGGCTTCCGCGAACTGATCACGGTGGTTCTCGGGGCTCTCATGCTCGCCTGTCTGCTCACCTATCCCCTCGTGGTGGGCTTCGATCGCCTCGGCCGGGTTGACACCAACGACGGGCGATTGAGCATCTGGGTGGTGTCGTGGGTGGCGCACGCGCTGACCACCGATCCACTGCACCTGTTTCGCGCCAACATTTTTTTCCCTCACCAGGATGCGCTCGCCTATTCCGAGGCCAACATCGCCGCCGGCGTGCTCGGCGTGCCGGTGTGGCTGCTGACCAGGAATCCTTACGCCACCCACAACTTCGTCGTCTTGCTCTCGTTTGTGTTTTCGTCGGTGGGTGGGTACTACCTGTGCCGCTATCTCACCGGCAGCCGGCCGGCCGCCGCCGTTGCCGCCGTGCTGTTCGCCTACTGCCCCTTTGTGTTCGCCAGGACCGCGCACATCCAGTTGCTGTTGATCGGCGGCTTGCCGTTCTGCATGCTGGCCTTCCACCGTCTCGTCGATCGCCTCACGGTTGGGCGCGCGATCACCCTGGGTGCCATTCTCTGGTTCCAGGGTCTCGCCTGCGCCTACTACGGCATTTTCGGCGGACTGGCGATCGGGGTCGCCAGTCTCGTCCTGGCCGTGACCAGGCAACGCTGGCGCGAGTGGCGGTATTGGGCGGGCATCGGCGGAGCGGCCGTGGTGTCGATTGGCTTGACGGTGCCCTTCTTCCTGCCGTACATCGCGCTCCAGCGCGAAACCGGATTCGCGCGCACCCTCGACGGGGCGCGGACCTATTCGGCCAATGCCGCCGCGTGGGCGGCCTCGGGGGCATGGGCGCATCGCTGGTGGCTTGACGCCATTCCCAGCCGCACCGAAGTGCTGTTCCCCGGCTTCGTTGCCCTCATTCTCGGTCTCGCCGGCGCGTGGGTTGGACTGCGGAAGCCAGCCGCCGCGGACGGCTCGCGGCTCGATCGCGGAGTCGTCTTGTCGTACGCCATCATCGCCGTGCTGTCGTTCTGGATCACCTTTGGGCCGAAGGCTGGCTTGTATTCGGTCTTGTACGACACCTTGCCGGTGTTCTCGTTCCTCCGCGCACCGGCCCGCACCGGGATTCTCGTCAGCCTGAGCCTTGCCGTGCTGGCATCGGTGGCCATCGCGCGCCTGCTGGAGCGCCGGCGCCATGCGGCGTGGATAGCCGCCGGGCTGTTGGTGTTGGCGATCGCCGACCTGGTGCAAGCGCCGCTTGGCCTGCGCCAGGCCGCGCCCACCGCGGCGGCCTATCAGGCTCTGGCGCGGCAGCCCGTGGCTCCGGTGGCCGTCTTCCCGTTCTGGGCGCGCGGCAGCGACTTCCACGGGCACGCGGAATACATGCTGGCCTCAACGACGCATTGGCAGCCGCTCATCAACGGCTACAGCGACCACATTCCCCAGGATTTTCGGGACAACAGTCAGGTATTGCGCGGCTTCCCCAGCCCAGGCTCGTTTGCCCTGCTGGAACAGCTCGGCGCCCGCTACGTCGTCGTCCACCTCAATCTCTACGCCGGCACGTCGCGCGACGAAGTGACCGGCAAGCTCGAGGAGTACGCCAACTACCTGCGGCCGCTCGAGAAGAGCGGTGAGGTCTGGCTGTTCGAGATCGTTGGCTGGCCGCGTTAGCGCGGCAACTTCCCCAGCCGCCGATCCGCCTCGATCAACGTCTCGTTTTTCTTCGAGAAGCAGAACCGCACCGTCATTGGCGCGGACGCGGGATCAATATAGAAACTGCTGCCGGGCACGGTCGCCACGCCGATCTCTTTCACCAGGTACTGGGCGAACTCGGTGTCGGTCGCGAATCCGAACTGCTCGACGTCAGCAATCACGTAATAGGCGCCGCCAGGCCGATACGCGGTGAACCCGTGCCGCGCCAGGATGTCGAGCATGAGGTCGCGCTTGGATTGATAGTCGGCCGCCAGCCTCACATACGACTCCGGCGGCATCGACAGCGCCACGACGCCCGCGTCCATGAACGGCGTGGGCGCGGCCACCGTGAGGAAGTCGTGGATCTTGCGGATGCCGCCGGTCAGCGACGCCGGGGCGATGGCCCAGCCGATGCGCCATCCCGTGACGCTGTAGGTCTTTGACAGTCCGCTGGTGGTCACCGTGCGGTCCGCCATGCCCGGCAGCGATGCCATCGGCACGTGCGGCCGGCCGTCGAACACGATGCGCTCGTAGATCTCATCCGAGATTGCGAGCACGTCCCACTGCAGGCAGAGGCTGGCGATCACTTCCAGCTCGGCTCGCGTGAACACCTTGCCGGTGGGGTTGTTGGGCGAGTTGATGACAATGGCCCGGGTGCGATTGGAGAAGGCGCGCTTCAACTCGTCTGGATCGAACGTCCAATCCGGCGCCCGCAGGCGAACGAACTTGGGTTGCGCGCCAGCCATCACCGCGTCGGGCCCGTAGTTCTCGTAGAACGGCTCGAACACGATCACTTCGTCACCCGGATCGATGCAGCCCATCATCACGGCCATCATTGCTTCAGTCGAGCCGCAGCACACCGTGACCTGCTCGTCGGCAATCACCGGCACGCCGTAGCGGGCCGTGAAGTCGCCGGCAATGGCCTCGCGCAGCGCCTTGGTGCCGTAGGGCGGCGCGTACTGGTTCTGCTCGTCACGAATGGAGGCGCACGCCGCCTCTTTCACCGCGACCGGCGCATCGAAGTCGGGAAACCCCTGGGACAGGTTGACGGCGTTGTGTAACTTCGCCAGGCGGGTCATCTCGCCAAACACCGAATCGGCAAACGCATTCACGCGCTTCGCACTGCGAATTCGAGACATTGGAGAGATCATATCGCGCTGCCTGCCCTGAGCGCAGTCGAAGGGTGGCGAGTCAGCGTCCGTAGAGATATCGGTAGTCCTCGGCCGTCCCGAGGATGCGCTTGACGTAGTTCTGCGTCTCTGGGAACGGAATGTCGTCGATGAACTCGTCTTGCGGCATGCCCGGCCGCTCGCGCTGCCAGCTCGCCACGCGGCTGTCGCCGGCGTTGTAAGCGGCCAGCGCGAAATGGACGCCGCCAAACTTGCGGATGGAATCAGCAAAGAACTGCGTGCCAAGGCGCACGTTGACCTCGGCCTCGGTCAGGCGCTTGGTCGAGAACGGCCGCACGCCGAGTTTGCGCGCCAGGCTGCGGCCCGTCGACGGCAGCACCTGCATCAACCCCCAGGCGTTGGCGTGCGAGACGACGACCGGATCGAAGTTGGATTCCTGGGCGACCAGGGCGGCCACGACATACGGATCCAGACTGCGTTGGGCCGCGTATTTCTGGAGCAGCGGCCAGTACTCGAGCGGGAAGATCACCTGCAGAATCTCGTTGGGCAAGGTCTCGCCGCCGGCCGCCAGATACTGCGGGTAGGCCCGCTTCATGGCGTTGATGCCGGCCCGCACGTTGCCGAGGCGCCGATGCGTGAGCGCGATGGTGGCCTGCAGCTGCGGCGAGTCGCCCCACACCCGCTGGGCGTACAACAGTTCGCTCATCGCTTCCTGGTTCAGTCCGGTCGCCAGCAGCAGCGCAATGCGCGGCGCCGTGGGCATGCTCGCCTGCACGGGCTGGCGCTGCAGTGATGGCGTGATCGCGCCACCACGACGGCTGGCAAGGTTCTTCACCGCGAGACGGCCGTAATAGGAGTTGTGATAATCGGTGGCGGTCAGGCGCAAGCGCGCCACGCCGGTTTCGACGTCGCCGGCCTGCAGCGCGGCGCGGCCGCTCCAGTAGAGCCACGATGGGCGATAGTCGGATCGCGGGAACTGCGCGGCGCCGCGATCGAAGATGGCGACGGCGTCCTGGAAGCGCCCCTGGCGGTAGGCCCACCAGCCCGCCTTCCAGCCGGCGCGTTCCGCAAACCGGCTCGCCGGATACTTCTCCACCACTTCACGGAACACCGCGTCCGCCCGCTCGTCTTCATCGTCGATGATGTAGGCCGAGGCGAGGGTGTTGAGCACTTCGTCGGCAAACACACTGGACGAGTACTTGGCCACGAACACCCGTGACAACCTGACGTGTTCGTCCTTGAGCTTCAGGCCGCGCGCGGCGACGAGGTAATGAAAGGCGGCTTCTTCACCGGCGGGGCCATCGAGCAGGGGCGCAAGTCGATCGCGTCCCTCGCGGAACCGGCCCTCGCCGACGTCGCAGGCAGCCAGCCGCACCTCGACACGGGCGCGTTCGGCGCCAGACACGAAGGGCTTCACCGCTTTATACGACTCGCGCGCGGGCTCCCACCGGCGGGCTCGGAACAGCGCTTCGGCGCGCGCTAATTCTTTCTGCGCCAGCGCGGCATCGGCCTCAATGTCCTGTTTGTCGAGTTCGTCGGCGGCCGTGGCGGCCTCGGTGCTGGTCGGATAGTCGTAGTACACGCGCTGCAGGGCTTCGACCGATCGCATAGGCTGCCCGGCCTTGTCGGCGGCCAAGCCCAGCTTGAGCCAGGCCGCTTGTGGCCGCGCCAGCTTCTTGGCGACGAGCGATTCGTAGATCGAAACAGCGCCCTTGAAATTCTTCTGCGCTTCGCGCACCTCGGCTTGTCGAAACGCCGCGTCTTCTGGAAGGTGACCGTCAATCGGTCTCGAGGCCAGCTCGGCGAACACATTACCGGCCGCCTCGTAGCGTTCGAGCTTCATCAGCGACAGCCCGGAGTAGTACCGCGCGTAGTCCGCGAGTGGCGTTGCTGCCAACGCAGTCGCGCTCACCAGCGGCAAGGCAGCGGCCGCGTTGTCGCTGTCTTCGAGCAGCCGCACGCCTTTCACGAAGTTGGTCAGCGCCGGGGCCATCGACGTGGTGGCCGTGGTCGCGAACCACATCGACGACAGATCGGGCGGCACCGGCGGATGCGCGGTTGGCGCCAGGCGTTGCTGCGCCACCAGCGTGGCGCCGGCCAGCAAGACGGTGCCGATGACTACGGTGTGAACCTTCGTGATCAAGCCATCTTCCCAAGCAACGTCGCGTCGCCACCCGCAAGGGTGCGAATCAATTCCTGGTGAAAGAAGTCGGTTTGACTGCGAACGGCAACCGGCACCTGGTCGTTGTACGCCTTCCGAGCCACCTCGATCTCAGGCCCGAGCCGCTCCATCAGGTTGCGTTCGCGGCGGCCTTCGTGCACCGCGGGCTCATGGAATAGACGAATCTCCGACACCAGTAGCCGGGCGGTGCGCTTCGCGGCATCGGCCACCGCGTCGGTGATTTGGCTCATCGCACCTGGAGGATGCGCACCAGCCGTCGAGCTTGCAGTGGATCCGGATGTGCCCTGCGTGGCAGCGGGTGTGTGGATGCGAGGCGGCGCCGCAGCGGCACGCTGGGTGGTCAACGCCTCGAGGCAGCGGCCAGCGTGGCGGGCCAGCACCTCGATCACTTCAGGCCAGCCACTCGGGACCGGACGTTCATGACCGTCCATGGTGACGCCATCGGCGTAGACCACCGCGACGACGCGGCCACCGACGATCACCGGGACGGCCAGCCCCATTCGGTCGGCCGGCAGCTTCTCGAAGCCCGGGCCGGCGGCTGCGCTTTGTCCGTCCCGAGTAGTCACGGCGCGGGCCGCGCCCACCGCCATGCCGATCACACCAGACTCGCCCAGTGGCAGGTCGATCGACTTGGGTTGCGGATCGCGGGGGCCAAAGCCTGACATCTTCCAGCCCTGGATCCGGTCGGCCCGCAACACGACGACGGCGGCACGGGCGGCTTCGCGCGCCGAGGCGAGCGCCAGTGCATCCAGCACTTCGCTGAGCGAGGCGGCGCCATCGAGGCCGCGAATGCTTTCGAGCAGCCGTGTGACGCCCGCCATCTCCTCGTCGCGCTCACGCACCCGCGCGGTCGAAACGGCGTCCTTCAACGCACTGGCGGCGCGCGCGCCGCTGTCGGCGAGCGCGACCTGCATGCGCGTTTCGGCCGCGGCCAGGGCGTCGAACATCTTCAGTTCGACCTCGGCCTCCACCTGGCGGCGAATCTCGCGCGCGGCGATCTCACGATCCTCTGCGCGAGCGACGGCAATGGTTTCTTCCATGGTGGCGCGCACGCGCGCCTCGGCGTCGGCGACGCGCGTTTGTGCCGATTGCTCGGCTTCGGCGAACGCCGATTCGCGTGCGGCACGGGTGGCCGCATCGCGGTCTTCCGCGGCGTGATCGACGACCTGCTGGACGAGCGAACTGAGCGCTTGGTCGACGGAGGACCGGACCCGATCTTCGAAAGACATTTTGTTTCCCGACCCGGGGTGGGTCTTTGGGGACGCTGGCAGCGGCTGGGGTTCGCGCGAAACGCCCGTAAGTGGGCATTATGAAGAGGCCCGAGGGGCGAAGTCAAGGCGGGAGATCGCCGGAAACCGTTGAGCCAACTCAAGAAACAGGAGATCATGCTGGCTTGAAACCCTGGGAGTTGCTCGCGGAGGCTCGCACGCCCGATGGCACGTTGCTGTCGCTGACCCGCCGCGACACCGAGTTGGTGATCATGGCCGGCGGCAAGATCCTGATGTCGAGCCGCATGCACGGCTCGGAGGAAGCCATGGCCGAGATGGCTTGCAAGCGGCTTGGCCTCCGAAGCCTTGGCGAAGGAGGGCTCCCCTCCCTCGGCGGCGTGTGCGTGCTCGTCGGCGGCCTGGGCCTCGGCTACACCCTCCGTGCCACGCTGGATCTCCTCCCGGCCGATGCGACCGTCGTCGTCTCGGAGTTGATCCCCGCGATCGTCGAATGGCACAGCGGACCACTGGCGGTGCTGGCCGACAAGCCGATCGCCGACCGGCGCGTGCAGGTCGAGCTGAAGGACGTGATTGCCACGTTGCGATCGAGTCCCCGCCGCTTCGATGCGGTCCTGCTCGACATCGACAACGGCCCCGAGGCGTTCACCGAATCGAGCAACGCGGGTCTCTACAACGATCGCGGGATTGCGACGATCCGCGCGGCGTTGAAGCCGGGCGGCGTGCTGGCGGTGTGGTCGGCGTGGGAGGATCGCCGGTTCGAGCAGCGGCTGAAGTACGCCGGCTTCAAGGTGGAAGTGGAGCGCGTGCGCGCGCGGCTCAAGAAGGGCGGCCCGCGCCACACCATCTTCCTGGGGCGCGCGCCCCAGGGCTGGTAGAGCGTGACCGGCCTTCGCCGTTACGGCGCCATCGTCGTGCTGAACGGCCTGATGGCCCTGGCCGTTCACGCGGCGGCGCCGGCGCAGCCTGAGCATACCGATCGTCAGGAGTACGAGTACGTCGGACAGCATCGCCTCGAGGCCAACTGTCCGTGGTCGGTCTACTGCTATCGGATCCTGGTGCCGGCGCTGCTCGAACAGATCCCACTGGACGGGGAGACACGCTGGCGCTGGCTCCAGCTCGCCGCCAACATCACCGCCGGTGCCATCGTCGCCACGACCACCGCCGGGCTGGCGAACGGTTTACCAGCCGCGGTGATCGCCACCATCCTGGTGCAAACGTCGTTCGGGTTCGCGTTCACGGCCTACGATCCGTACACGGCCGACCCCGTGGTGTTTGCGATCCTCGCTGCGCTGGCCTGGTGCTGGCTGTCGAATCGCTGGATCGCGGCCATGGGCCTGGGGCTGATCGGCGTGTTTGTGAAAGAGACCGTCGCGCTCCTGAGCATCGCCACGGCACTGGCGGCGCTGATCGACCGGCGCCGGTGTTGGCGTCGATGGCTGTTGCAGGGGAGCGTCGTGCTGGCGGTGCTGCTCGGGTTCCATTGGATCATGGACACCTATTTCGGGTGGGGCATCGCAACCAACCCGGCGGCGCAGTTCGCGCAAGGGTCGTGGCTGGCGCGCTGGTGGACCAACAATCCGGGCCTGCCGCTCAAGGGTTTCTTTCTGTTTGTTCCGTTTGCGTTCGGATGGCTCTACGCGGCCGCCGGCTTTCGTGCCGCGCCGACGCGCCTGCGGCATCTGGCCCTGGGCGCGGCCTTGCCATTCCTCGCGCTCAACTACGTGCAGAACCCCGAACGCGCGCTAGCCAATCTGTTCTTCGTGATCGTGCCGCTGGCGGCGATCGCCTTGTCGCGCGTCCCGTTGGGCCTGGCGCTGGCGGCCGCGATCACTAGCGGCGCGTTGACGGCCAAGGTCGGCAGTTCCACCGA
>SHUG01000023.1 GCA_009694735.1 Acidobacteriota bacterium
GCGCCTGTGCCGCCTCCAGGCCCGCCGAACCGCAGAGACAAAGGCCACAGAGACCAGAAACCACCAGCAATTTGTGCATATTTGCTCCCCCAGGCGCCGAAGGTCGCGGCTCTGCGGGCAGTATACTTTTGTAGTCGAACCTTTGTGGTTGAACCTTTGTGGTTGAACCAACGTGGTTGAACCAACGTGCTTGAACCACCGTGCTTGAAGGAGTTCTCCATGCGTAACGTGACTTCAATGATAGCGGGCGCCGCGTTCGTGGCCGCCCTGGCGATGCCGGTGTTTGCCGCCGACATGACCGTAAAGGGCGAAGTCGTGGACATTGCCTGCGCGACCGGCAAGAAAGAAGCCGGCAAAGGCGACGCCCACGCCGCGTGCGCGATGACCTGCGCCAAGAGCGGCCAGCCCGTCGGCGTGTTGACGGCTGATGCGATCTACACCGTGACTGGCGACTACGCCGCGAACAAGAATGCCAAGCTGCTCGACTTCGTCGCTAAGAAGGTCATCGTGACCGGCGAAGTGACCGAGAGCGACGGCGTCAAGTCGATCAACGTCAAGTCGATCAAGCTGGCGAGCTAACCACCACGGTGGAGGCCCCGGCGCCGAGTCTCTAACGGACGAGCGGTAGACCAATGGATCGCGACGAGATCGTTCGCATCTTGCGCGCCTTCGATACGGTTGGTCTCGAGTACGTACTGATCGGCGCCAGCGCCATGGGTTTCCACGGAATTGTGCGAGCCACCGAGGACCTCGATCTCTTCATCAAGGCAACGGTGGACGACGTCATGGTTCACGTCGCCACGCCGCAGGCCCTCTATCGGTTGAAGCGCGGCACGGTGAGACCAATCGATCACCAGGACGCTGCCGCGCTCCGGCAACGGTTTGGCTTGAAGGACGAGGCCTGAGGTGACAGTCCAGAAGTTCCGTTCGATCGAGGAGATGAACGCTGCCGTCCCCCGCGATCAGCACGAGGGCGCACAAGCGGCCTTCGAACGCTTCGCGCGCCACTGCGCCCGCTACTGGCACGCCGCGCCGAAGCACTATCCGAGAGGCGTGTTCAAGTTTCGCTCGGCGGCCCACCTGGCCGCCATGGGATCTGACCTGGTGTGCAGAACACCTGCCGACGGCTTGACGGCAGGCTTCAGAGACGACGCTCAGTCCTGACTGGTTCGAGGTCAGACGCGAAGCGTCTCGACGCGCAGATCGTTGACCATTTTGAAGTGCTTCTCGTCCGACGGTCCGACGAGTACGCCAAACTGCAACCGCCTGGCGGTGGCCGCCACGGCCAGGTCGTTCGACGGAATCAGCCGGCCCTTGCGGCTGAGCGCAGCAAACAGACGCGCCCACTCCTCGGCAATCTCCGCGTCGAAGTCCACGACCGGAACGTGCGCGATCAAGGCGTCAATGCGGGCGCGACGCGCGGCCACGCGCATGGCGGTATCGGCCATCGCCACCCCAACCAACACCTCGGCCAGGACAATGGCCGGCAGCACGACGGGTTCAGACGCGAGCTGAGGAAACTGGCTGACCCACGCCGCTTCATCCGTGCGACCGCCCAAGAGGCGCTCGACCGCGATCAGCGCGCTCGTGTCGATTACGAGGCCCACGGGTTTTTCGGCGCCTTGTCGGCCGCATTGACCCGCTCGAGGTCGGCCGCGAAGCCGGCGTCTTCAAGACCCGAGCCACTCCAGACGGCCAGCGCCACTGACAGCGCCGGGGGGCTGACCGCGTTAGCCGGCTCAAGCCTGGCAACCGCGACGCCGTTCCGCTCCACGACGAACGACTCGCCGCGATAGCGGACCCGGCCAAGCAGGTCGCCGAGCTTCCTGGCGAGTTCTGTGGCTGTTATGGATGTAGACATAGTAAGATTATACATGTTTATGTATTTTACGTAATATCGTCAAGACGCAAAAAAGCCCCGCTCTTGCTTGGAAACGGGGCCTTCGATGTCAGATGAAGGTTTACAGGGCCTTCAGCAGGGCCGCCACCTTGTTGGTGGCTTCCCACGTCAGGTCCTTGTCGCTCTTCCCGAAGTGACCGTAGTTAGTGGTCTTCGAGTAGATCGGCCGCCGCAGGTTGAGCTGATCGATGATCTCGGCCGGCTGGAAGTTGAACACGCGGTTGATGGCGCGAATGATCTTCGCATCAGGCACCGTCGCCGTGCCGAACGTTTCCACATGCACGCTGACCGGGTCGGGATGGCCGATGGCATAGGCGAACTGCACTTCGCAGCGCGCGGCCAGCTTCGCGGCGACCACGTTCTTGGCCACCCAGCGCGCCATGTACGCCGCGCTGCGGTCGACCTTGGTCGCGTCCTTGCCCGAGAACGCGCCGCCGCCGTGACGGCCCATGCCGCCGTAGCTGTCGACGATGATCTTGCGGCCGGTGAGGCCGGTGTCGCCCTGCGGTCCGCCGACGACAAAGCGGCCGGTCGGGTTGATCAGGAACTCGGTCTTGCCGGTCAGCAGGCGCTTGGGCAGCACCTTCTTGATCACTTCCTCGATGCAGAACTTCTCGATGTCCTTGTGCTCGGCATCGGCGGCGTGCTGCGTGGAGATGACGACGTTGGAAATCGCGACCGGCTTGTCGTTCTCGTAGACCACCGAGACCTGCGACTTGGCGTCCGGGCGCAGCCACGGGCACTTGCCAGACTTGCGGATCTTCGTCAGCGCGCGGCCCAGGCGATGCGCGAACATGATCGGCGCCGGCATCAGCTCGGGTGTCTCGTTGCTGGCGTAGCCGAACATCAGGCCCTGGTCGCCGGCGCCCTGCTGCGCGGTCTTCTTGCCCTTCACCTTGCGGGCGTCCACGCCCTGCGCGATGTCGGCCGACTGCTGCGTGACCAGCACGTTCACGAACACCTTGTCGGCGTGGAACACATCGTCATCGTTGACGTAGCCGATCTCGCGAATCGCATCGCGAGCAATCTTGACGAAGTCGAGCTTGGCCTTGGTCGTGATCTCGCCACCGACGATCACCACGTTGGACTTGACGTAGGTTTCGCAGGCGACGCGGCTGAACTTATCCTGCGCGAGGCACGCATCAAGCACCGCGTCGGAAATCGTGTCGGCGACCTTGTCCGGATGCCCTTCGCCAACCGACTCCGACGAGAAGATGTATCGATTGCCCATTCAAACTCCCAATAAAAAAGCCCGCGACGGTCGCGGGCCTGGCTCGCGACTTAGATAGAAACCACGTCATTGCTTGCGCAAGACGCGGTGCGGCCCATCAAGTCGAGGAAATCGCCGCACTAACGACCGTTCAGTATCGCCCGGAGCGGCGAATACTGTCAAACCGCTGTTACTTCTTGTGGCTTTCGATGTAGGAGAGGGCAAACTTCTCGAGCGGTTCGCCGCGCAGCCCGATCAACCTGGCTTCTTCCGTCGCCTTATCGACGGCCCAGCCGTCCTGCAGCACGCGCTTGACCAGCCACATCGAGCCGACGCGGCTCGCCGAGCCGCAGTGGATGTAGACGGGCTGATTCGCCTTGTTGGCGATGGTGGCCAGGAACTGATCGACCGCCTTCGGGTCGGGCTGCTGGCCGTTGAACGGGATGTGCACGTAGTTGAGGCCCAGCGACTTGGCGTGCGCCGCGTTCAACTCGATGTTGGCGTTGGCCTCGGACGCCAGTCGCAGGTTGATGACGGCCTTGAAGCCGTCCTTGGCGAGGCCGTCGAGCGCGGCGGTTTCGGTGGCGCCGCCGCACGCGACCACAGCGTCGACCTTGGTGAAATTGACGATGCCAGCGCGTTCCTGTTTCGTTTGTGCGGCCAAGCTAGCGACGCCGAGGGAAAGAATGAGGGCGGTAGTGAGTGAACGCATTAATCAGCCTCCGGGCTGATCATAGCCGGGATCCGGGATCCGGGGTCCGACCAATGCATTTCCGATCCCGGATCCCGGCTACTCTTTCTGAATAGTCACGGTAACCGGCGCCTGCATGCGCACCGTCACGGTCGTGCCGGCCGCCAGCGTGGCCGGATTGCGGTCGTTGCTCATGGCCGCGGCCGTGCCGGCGCCGGCGCCGACGGCGCCGCCAATGGCCGCACCCTTGTTGCCGCCGAGAATGGCGCCAAGAATGGCGCCACCAATCGCCGCGCCGCCGACTTTGGCCGCGCTTTCGCCGCCAGGCGACTGACCCTCGCGGACGACAGGGTCGGTCTTGAGCGCGAGCTGCGATCCGTCGGCCAGCACGATGGTGTGGAAGCGAATGGCGAGGCGGGCCTTGCCCTTGATGCGGCCGCCCTTGTCCACCTCGGTCACCGATCCGCGCACCGTTGAACCGGCGGGAATGGCAATGCGATTCTCCACCCGCACGTCACGGGTCACGCGCGCGTCAACCTTGTCTTCCACGCGGGCCAGCTCGCTCGACACGGTGCGTTCAATTTGCAGGCCGAGCACCGCATCAGACGGCACGGTGACCTCCACAAATTCAGGCGCTGGCGGCGGGGGGGGAGGCGGCCCATTCGACTCGCGCGGACGCTCGCTCAGGGCCGACGGCTCGGGGTCGCGATACTCGGGCACCGACGGTTCCACCGTCGGGCGCGACTCCCACATCGTCCCGCCCGAAGGCGCGGCTGTGGTCGACGACGCGGTGTTGACCGCGACCGGAGGCAGTTCCGCAGTTGCGGGCGCGCGTCGCGCAGGCGCGGTCGCGGCTGCACGGACTGAAGACGCGCGGCTCGTGGTGGCTGGGGCCTGCGAAATAGTCTGCATGCGGCGCGAGGCGCTAGGCGCCGTCTTGCCCTGAGCGCCGTCGAAGGGCTGGCTGGCTTCCGGTGCGGACGGGCGCGAAGCCTCAGGGACGATCACGCCTTCGCTTTCTGTCACAGGTGCATCAGGTGCATCGAGTGCCGCACCAGACGCACCTGCTGCACTCGTTGCACCTGCCGTCTGATTCTGCCGGACCGCCAGGTATGACCCACCGGCTGCCGCCGTCAGGCACCCAATCGACAACCCCGCAAAGACCAGCTTGTTGAACGCCATTGCCATTACTCCCCGGCCCGAGCGAAATCGAAGGCCTGCCGTCATTTCAGCAAGGGTCGTGCCGGGTCCTTCCCGAAGGAAACTCGAATTCTACGCCTGTTTTCGCTTCTTTACGTTCGGCGGGGTGTCCTGATCCGAGGAAGCTGTCCCCGCCGTTGTATCCTCGACGTACTTTCAATCCGCGTGTCCAAGCCCATGGTCGCCGTCGTTTCTTCATCGAGCGCAGTCCGCCTCGCCGCGGCGCGGTCGCGGCTGGACGCCGCCCAGCCGCCCATCCTGATCGTGGCCGCCAGCCGGGCGGCCGCTGATGAGTTCGCGTTGGGCCTCGCCGCCGATCGCGGCGCCACGTTTGGCATCACCCGGGTGGGCCTGACCGAACTGGTCGCCAAGCTGGCCGTGCCCGCGCTGGCGCGACAGGGCCTGACGCCAAGCGCACCGCTCAGCGACGAAGCGGTGGCCGCCCGCGTCGCCGATGATCTGCTGAAGCGAGACGAACTCGCGTACTTCAAACCGGTGGCCGACATGCCCGGCTTCCCACGCGCGCTTAGTCGCACGCTAGCCGAGCTGCGCATGTCGGGCGCGAATCCTGCCGACCTTCACGGTCATCCTGCAAGCAGCGACCTGGGCGCGCTACTGCAACGCGCCGTCGACGAACGCGAGAAGGCCGGTGCCGTGGACTACGCCACGATGCTGGTGACCGCCACGGGCGAGATCACCGCGAACCCAACACGCTGGGCCGATCACACCGTTGTCCTGCTGGACGTGGCGATCACGTCGAGCACTGATGCCGCGTTCGTCCGCGCATTGATCAAGGCGGCGGGCTCAACGATCATCACCGTCCCCGCCGGCGATTCGCGGACGCTCGCTGCGCTCGGCAGCACTTCAGCACTTCAGCACTCCAGCCCCTCAGCATCCGCCTCCGGCCGCGAAGGCGGGCCTCTGTCCGCGCTCGCGACGCTGCAAGCACACCTCTTCGCCACTGAGCCGCCGAGTCCGGCAAGTCCGGACGACTCCGTGATTCTCTTCTCGGCCCCTGGCGAAGGCCGCGAGGCGGTCGAGATTGCCCGCCGCCTGATGCAAGAGGCCGCGCGCGGCGTGCCGTTCGACCAGATGGCGGTTCTGCTGCGCGCGCCGCAGACCTATCTTGGCGTGCTGGAGCACGCCCTCGACCGCGCCGGCATTCCCGCCTGGTTTCATCGCGGCACCCGGCGGCCCGATCCGGCCGGCCGCGCCATGCTGGCGCTGCTCGCGTGCGCGGACGAAGCGCTGTCGGCACGGCGGTTCGCCGAGTACGTCTCACTCGGACAAGTGCCGCTGAACGAAGCCGGTAACGCGGACCAGTGGTCACCGCCCGCCGACGAAATCGTGGACGCCGTGCTGCCACCCGCCGATCGAGCGGAGGACACCCAGCCGGAGGAAGAAGCGCAGGCCGCCTCTTTGCGCGGCGAAACCGAACGCGACGTCGCCGGCACCCTGCGCGCTCCCTGGCGATGGGAAGACCTGATCGTTGAAGCCGCCGTGATCGGCGGCCTGGATCGCTGGCAGCGCCGGTTAAAAGGGCTGGAGCACGAGTACGAACGCCGGCTGCGCGAGGCGACGTCGGACGACCCGGAAGCGTCACGCGCGCGTGCGATTGCCCGCGACCGCGAGCAGCTCCGAGCGCTTCGCTCGTTCGCGGAACCGGTGCTGGCGGAGATGGCCGAATGGCCGGCGGAGCAGTTGTGGGGTGACTGGCTTGACGCCATTCGGCGGCTGGCACCACGCGCCATTGCGCAACCGGCGCGCGTGCTGCGCCTGTTGCAGGAACTGGCACCGCTGTCGGCCATTGGCCCGGTGCGCCTCCGCGAAGTCCGCGACGTGCTCACCCCACGCTTGTCGACGTTGACGCACGAGCCGCCGCGCCGGCGCCATGGCCGCGTGTTTATCGGCACGCCCCACTCGGCGCGCGGCCGCTCTTTCCGCGTGGTGTTCGTGCCGGGTCTCGCCGAGCGGATGTTTCCGCAGAAGATCCGCGAAGACGCGCTGCTGCCCGATGACCGACGGCCAGCCGCCGGCGCCACGCTCGCCACGCAGGCCACTCGCGCTGCTGACGAACGCCTGCAACTCACGCTGGCCGTCGGCGCGGCGTCGGAACATCTCTACGTGTCGTTCCCGCGCATCGAGATCAACGAATCGCGCCCGCGCGTGCCGTCGTTCTACGTGCTCGACCTGGTGCGCGCGATCGAAGGCGTGATTCCCGCCGCCTCGAGCCTGGGCGCGCGCGCCTTCCAGGCCGGCGCCTCGACGCTCGCCTGGCCGGCGCCGCGCGACCCCGACGTCGCCATCGACGATTTCGAGCACGACCTCGCCACCATGGGCCGGCTGCTGACGGCGGGCGCGGGAGAGGTCAAGGGCCGCGCCCGCTATCTCTACGAACTCAGCCCCGAGCTGCAACGCTCGCTCACTTCGCGCTGGCTGCGCTGGCACCGCAAGCAATGGGAAGCGGCCGATGGGCTGATCCGGAACGTC
This sequence comes from Acidobacteriota bacterium, assembly GCA_009694735.1. Lineage (GTDB taxonomy): Bacteria > Acidobacteriota > Vicinamibacteria > Vicinamibacterales > UBA2999 > 12-FULL-67-14b. The sequence goes on from SHUG01000023.1 coordinate 7,492, forward strand.
GAGGGCACGACCGCGCCCGCGCTGGCCGCGCAGCGGCTCGGCGCGCGACCCTATTCGCTGACCGCGCTGCAGCGTTTCTCCGCGTGTCCCTACCAGTTCTTGATGGCCGCCGTGTATCGGCTGGCGCCGCTCGAAGTGCCGGCGCCGCTGCAGCAGCTGGACCCGCTCACCCGCGGCAGCCTGATCCACAAGTTCCAGGCGGCGACGTTGAAGAAGCTGCAGGCCGCCGGCCTGCTCCCGCTGGCCGAAACCTCGTTGCCCGAAGCGCAGAAGCGACTCGATGACACCATTGCGGAGATCGGCCGGCAGGAACGCGACGACCTGGTTCCGGCGATCGACCGGGTCTGGACCGACGAGATCGCGGCGATTGGCCGCGACCTGAAGCACTGGCTCGAGCTGTTGGTGGACGAGGGTGCCGAGTGGACGCCCGCGCGCTTCGAATTTTCCTTCGGCCTCGCCGACACGCTGGACCGCGACGAACACAGCACGCCGAACCCCGCGCTCGTGGACCACCGGTTCCTGCTGCGTGGCTCCGTCGACCTGATCGAGCGCCACCGGCAAACCAGGTTGCTGCGGGTGACCGATTACAAGACCGGCCGCAATCGCACCAAGAGCGGCCAGACCATGGTCGATGGCGGACGGCTACTCCAGCCCATCCTGTACGGCCTGGCCGTCGAAGCGGTAATGCCGAAGGAATCGGTCGTGGCCGGCCGGCTGTTCTTCTGCACCAGCCGCGGAAATTTCAGCAATCACGAGATTCCGTTGTTCAGCGAATCGCGACGCACCGGACTCGAGGTGCTCGAAGTGATCGACCGCGCCATCGAACACGGACGACTGGCCGCCCGCCCGGCGGCCGACGCGTGCGCGATGTGCGACTTTCAGATGGTGTGCGGACGCGACGAAGAGCGGCGGACCCGTCGAAAGGACGCGGCGCTGTTTGCCGATCTCGACGCCTTGAGGAAGCTGCCATGAGCGATCGCGTTGTGCCCCACGCGAAGTCGCGGGGCGAGAACCGCGCGCTGATCGCCACCGAGCTCGACCAGACCATGGTGGTCGAGGCGGCGGCAGGCACCGGCAAGACCACCGAACTGGTGGGTCGGATCGTCGCGTTGATCGAGAACCAACGCGCGCGGATCGGCGAGATCGTCGCCGTGACCTTCAGCGAGAAGGCCGCCGGCGAACTCAAGCTGCGGCTGCGCGAAGAGCTGGAGCGGGCGCGCGCGCGCCGAGAGGCAGGTTCGCCGCACTCGGCGCTGCTGGCCAGGGCCATCTACGATTTCGAAGAAGCGCACGTCAGCACGATCCACGGCTTCTGCGCGGAGTTGCTGCGCGAGCGGCCGGTGGAAGCCCGCGTCGATCCGGCGTTCACCGTGCTCACCGAGACCCAGGCCGATCGCCTGTTCGACGAAGCGTTTACCGCGTGGCTGCACGAGCAACTGGGCAAGCCGCAAGAGGGCGTGCGCCGATCGCTCAGGCGTCCAGTGCGCTGGCGGCCAGAAGAAGAACAAACCAACGGGCCGATCGAGCGCTTGCGCCGCGCCGCCCGCGAGTTGCGCGAGTGGCGCGACCACGCCGCGCCGTGGTCGCGGCCCTCGTACGATCGACAGCGCACCATCAAGGCGCTCGCCGATCAGCTCAAGGCCTTTGCCGAGATGACGTCGCGACCGCTCAAGAAGGGCGATAACTTCTCGGGCGACACCAAGGCCGCGCGCGCGGCCAGCACCGAGATCGAGCGGCAGCGCCGGATGGTTGGCGACATGGTCCCCGAATCCGTCTACGACGGATGGGAAGCGGAACTGGTCGGTCTCGCCGACAACCGCGACTTTGCGCGTCCACGCAAGGGCTCGGGCGCTGCCTTCGCCATGGGTGTGACGCGCGACCAGGCGCTGGCCTCGCACGCCCAGTTGCTGCAGGACCTGGGCGCCTTCCGCGACGAAGCCAACGCCGATCTGGCGGCGCTGCTGCACGAGGAGATGCGCGACTGCCTCGACCGCTACGAACGGCGCAAGCAGGAAGCCGGCGCGATCGATTTCCTGGATCTCCTGATCAAGGCGCGTGATCTGGTCCGCGATGATGCCGGCGTGCGCAAGCAGTTCAGGACCCGCTTCCGCGTGTTGCTAGTGGACGAGTTCCAGGATACCGATCCGCTGCAGGCCGAACTGCTCCTGCTCCTGGCCGGTAGCGAACGTGCCACGCTCCGGCCCGGCGCGCTCTTCATTGTCGGGGACCCGAAGCAGTCCATCTATCGCTTCCGGCGCGCGGACGTTGGCGCCTACCGGCGCATTAGCGAAGAGCTCGGCGCCGCGGGCGCGACCGCGGTCACGCTCCAGACGTCGTTCCGCAGCGTTCCCGCGATTCAGCACTTCGTCAACGCCGCGTTTCGCGACGACATGAACGGCGATCGGCTCGCCTTACAGGCCGATTACGTCAGCCTGCTGAGCAGCCGGCCCGACCATGTGGAGCAGCCGGCCGTGGTCGCGCTGCCGGTGCCGCGTCCGTACGGGCGTCGCGAGGTGACACAGGGCGCGCTGGCGAGTTCTCAGCCTCAAGCGATCGGGCAGTTCGTCAAGTGGTTGTTGTCGCCTGAGTGCGCTTGGACCGTGGGCGCCGGCACAGATGCCGGCAAGGAAACGCGCCGGCGCATCGTGGCCAGCGATATCTGCCTGTTGTTCCGCCGTTTCCTTCACTTCGGCAGCGACGTGACCCGCGACTACGTCGAGGCGCTCGAGGCACGCGGCGTTCCGCACTTGCTGGTGGGCGGCAAGACGTTTCACGAGCGCGAGGAGGTGGATGCGATTCGCACCGCGCTGACGGCGATTGAGTGGCCCGAAGACGAGCTGTCGGTCTACGCCACCTTGCACGGTCCGCTCTTCGCGATCGGCGAAGAAGAGCTGTTGGAGTATCACGCCTCGGCCAGGGTCTTTCACCCCTACCGGGTACCGGAGAGCCTGCCGCCGCGCCTGCAGCCCGTGACGCAGGCGCTCGGCCAGCTGCGTGAGCTGCACGCCACGCGCAACCATCGGCCGGTCGCCGATACGCTCGGACGCCTGATCGCCGTGACGCGGGCGCATGCGGGCTTCATCCTGTGGCGGGGCGGTGAGCAGGTGCTGGCCAATGTGCTGCACGTTGCCGACATGGCCCGTCGTTACGAGCTCGAGGGCGGCCTGTCGTTCCGTGGCTTCGTTGACACGCTGCACGACGCGTCGGGCCGCGCCGATGCGCCCGAGGCGCCGATTCTCGAGGAAGGCAGCGAGGGCGTTCGGCTGATGACGGTGCACAAGGCCAAGGGCCTCGAGTTCCCGATCGTCATCCTCGCCGACATCGGTTGCAAATTGAGCCAGGAGAAAGCGTCGCGCTACCTTGACTCCGCGAAGGGCCTCTGCGCGGTTTCGATCGGCGGGTGGTCGCCACGGGATCTCCTCGACCACAACGACGAGGAAGCCAAACGAGACGAGGCCGAAGGGGTGCGGCTGGCCTACGTGGCCGCCACCCGCGCGCGCGATCTGTTGGTGGTGCCTGCCGTCGGCGACGGACCATACCAGAAGGGCTGGGTCCGCCCACTCAACCGTGCGCTCTATCCCCCTACAGAGCAGCGCCAGTCCCCATCACCCGCTCGCGGCGTGCCGCTTTTCAAGGGCAAGGACACCGTGTTGCCTGACGCGCGGCCAGATGGTCAGCAGCCCGACGCATCGACGGTGCGCCCGGGCAGCTACGAGCTGATCGATCCGGAGTCGAAGGCCGCCTATTCCGTGGTGTGGTGGGATCCGGTGCTGCTCGATGTGCCGGCAGACGACCCGCGCGGCCTGCGGCGTGACGATCTGATCTCAAAGGACGCCAGCGCCGCTGAAGTGGCCGCCGACCGCGCGCGCTACGACGACTGGAAAACACGCCGGGCCGCGGTGCAAGCGCAAGGCTCGGCGCCATCGATGATCGTGACGACGCCGACGCAGATGACGCAGGCCGGAACGCCAGGGCCGCGGATGACACAGATTACGCAGATCATTCAGGCCCAACAGGTGCTCATCGAGGATGCCTCCGTTCGGGCGCCGCGGCCGTCTGGTAAACGTTTCGGCACACTGGTCCACGCCTTGCTGGCGTCGGTCTCGCTCAGTGCGACGGCCACCGAGGTCGCGGAACTCTCAGCGTTGCACGCCAAGCTGCTTGGCGCCAGCGACGAGGAGCAGGCGGCTGCGCGGGTCATTGCGGTGGCCGTGCTCAAGCATCCGCGCATCGCCGATGCGCGGGCTGCCGAGGCGGCCGGCCACCGGGTCTGGCGCGAAGCGCCGGTGACGGTGCGCATCGACGATGGCGCCGGAGTGCCGCAGCTGATCGATGGCCAGATCGACCTGGCCTACGAGACCGATCGAGGCTGGATGGTGATCGACTTCAAGACCGACATCGAGATCGCGACCGCGCAGGACGCCTACGTGCGGCAAGTGTCGATCTACCTCGATGCGGTTAGCCGCGCCACGGGCCAGCCGGCGCAGGGGCTGATACTGAAAATTTAGACCACGAATGACGCGAAGCACACGAAGGATAAGATAGGTTCCATTTGGCGATGAAGCGTTTGTGTGTGTTTTGCGGATCGAGCGTTGGTGCGAACCCGGCTTATTCAGAAGCGGCCACCACCCTGGGGACGCTGCTTGCGACTCGAGGCATTGGCCTCGTTTACGGCGGCGGCAACGTCGGCCTGATGGGCGTGATTGCCGATGCCGCGCTGGCGGCCGGTGGAGAAGTGATTGGCGTGATCCCGCGGGCGCTGGCCGATCGCGAGATCGCGCACACCGGCTGCACCGAGTTGCGAGTCGTCGACTCCATGCACACGCGCAAGGCAATGATGGCGGATCTGTCGGATGCGTTCCTGGCCATGCCGGGTGGGGTCGGAACCTTCGAGGAATTCTTCGAGGCCATCACCTGGACGCAGCTCGGCCTGCACCGCAAGCCATGCGGCCTGCTGAACGTGGCCGGCTTTTACAGCCCGCTCGCCGTGTTCATCGATCAGGCGGTGTCGGAGGGGTTCATCAAGCCCGTGCACCGTGCCGCCATCGTGGTGGATGACGACCCGGCACGCTTGCTCGAGACGCTGTCGACGATCGATCTCCCCGACGTCCCGAAGTGGATCAAGCGCGACGAGACGTAAGAACATTGGCCACGGAGGGCACCGAGGACACGGAGAAGACCGAGAGCCGCATTTAGAAAAGCATTTCTCTGTGTTCTCGGTGCCCTCCGTGGCCAGCGTTAGCCGGCGAACTTATAGCCCAGCCCGTGCACGGTGAGGATGAACTGTGGGACGCGCGGGTTCTCTTCAAGCTTCTGCCGCAGCCACGCCACGTGCACATCCACCGTTCGTGTCGAGGGCATCGCGCTGTAACCCCACACTTCCTGCAGCAGTTCGTCCCGGGAAATGGTGGCGCCACGGTGCTCGATGAAGTACTTGAGCAGCTGGAACTCCTTCGCCGACAAGTTCAGCGGCTGGCCCTTGCTCGTGACTTCCGCCTTGCGGACATCCACCGCGATGTCGCCGAACTGGTAGCGCTCAAGCGACAGGCCCGGCGAGCCGCTGGGCGCCCGGCGCAGCAGCGCCTCGAGCCGCGCCAGCAGCTCGATGGTTTCAAACGGCTTGGTCAGGTAATCGTCGGCGCCCAGCTTGAGACCGACCACGCGATCCACCACCTGGCTGCGCGCGGTGAGCATGAGGATGGGCGTCTGGATGCCCTGCTGGCGGATGGTCTTGGCCACGTCGAAGCCGTCGCGGCCCGGCAGCATGACGTCGAGCACGATGATGTCGAACGGCTCACCGGTCGCCCGTGTCACCGCCACGTTGCCGTCGCCGGCAGTCTCCACCGAGTAGCCTTCGGCCGACAGCCGATCGCTCAGTGCCAGCTGCAGGCCGGGCTCGTCTTCAACCAGCAGGAGGCGCTTGTCTGACACGTTTCAGGACCGCGAGGTTTCGAGGCCGCCCGCGAAGGCCGCCCGCGATTCTACGGCGGCGCGATCGCTGGCCGCCGGCAGCGAAATGGTGAACACGCTGCCCTTGCCGGGCTCGCTCGTCACGCTCACCCGGCCGCCATGGGCCTCGACAATGCGCGCCACCAGGTTCAGCCCAAGGCCGCTGCCCTGGATTTGCTTCGAGACCGCTTCGCGGCCGCGATAAAAGGGCTCGAAGATGTGCTTGCGGTCGTCGGCATCGATGCCGAGCCCGTGGTCTTCAACAACGAAGATGACGGTCCCTGATCCCCGATCCCCGATCCCCGATCCCGGCCCCGCTGTGACGCGCAACCAACGGGCGTCGCCTCCGTACTTCACCGCGTTGCTGATTAAATTCTGCAGCGCCGAGCGCAGGGCCGTCACATCCCCGAGCACCGGGGGCAGGTCCTGTGCGATCTCGATCTCAACCTGCACGCCGGCCTTCTCGATTTCGTTGCGGCAAGCGCCGACCGAGTCGTGAACCAGTTCAGACGGTTGCACCGGCACCTGCGCCGCCGCCGCGCGGCCGGCGGCAATGCCGGCCAGCTGCAATACGCGCTCAACCGTTTCCGCGAGCCGCCTCGCCTCACCCTGGATCGTCTCGCCGTATTTTCGCACCCGCTGGGGGTCGCCGACGATACCGTCGGCGAGGTTGCCGGCGGCAGCTCCGATGACCGAGACCGGTGTGCGCAGTTCGTGCGAGACGGCCGCCACGAACTCCATTTGCTGCCGCGCCAGTTCCTGCGCCCGCCGCGCCGACACCACGATCAATCCGATCGCCATCGTCAATAACAGCAGCACGCTGGAGCTGACCACGAGGTTGCGCTGCCTGACCGCCGCGACCGCGGCTTCAAGCGAGCCGGCGCGATGCTTGGCCAGCAACAGCCAGCGGCCATCGAACGGGTTGAACGCGGTGCGCGTCATCATGCGGCCGCCGTTGCCGCCGCGGGTCTCGCGCTGCACCATCGAGACGACCAGGTCCTGTGTGGCTGCCTTGTCCGCGCCCGTACTAGCGTTGGCATCGTGGGTGTGCGAAGGCGCCGGCGGTGCCGGTGGTGGAGGAGGCGGCGCCGGGCCCGAGTTGCCCCGCGCGAACACAAACATCTGATCCGGTCGCGGCGCCATGAAATTCTGCGTCACGTCTGGCGCCGCCGCGATCAGCTGCGCGACCCCCGGTTCCGATTCCCACACCACCTGTTTCTGATCGTCTTTGTGAACGACGGCGATCCGGTAGTCGACTTCTTCATCATCACCATGAAAGTGGCGGGCGGCGAGCGAGACGAGCACCGTTTCGCGAACCACGACGGGATCGAGGCGGACGATGGTGAAGCCGAGGACGGTGATCGTGGGCGGCCCGCGCCGGCCGTCGGCCAGTTCGAACAGGGTGATCGGCGAGATCAGCGTGTTGTCGTCGCCCAGTGACAGTGAGATGCGGCCTTCAGACCGGCCGCGGTCGCGCGATCCGTTCCCGTCGCCGCCGCGCGAGCGCTCGATCTGGAAGCCGATGAAGTGGGTCGAGAGCGAGGCGCGAATGGCCTTCAGTTCATCCGACCATTCGGCGGGTTCGAAGGCCAGTGTCTGCGTGTTCCACCGGCGCAGGCGGAGGTCGTCGATGGGAACCAGTGTCTGCGAACCCATCTCGGGCAACGGCGTGCCGGGCAGCGTATCGACCAGCAACACCTCTTTCACCAGCCGCGGTTCAGTGGCGCTGTTGGTCCAGGCCGAATGACGCTGGGCGTAGCCGCTCCAGTTCTCGTCACGAATAGTCGCGCCGTCGACCTGCAGGCCAACCAATGCCCGCGACAGCTCGGTGTCGAACTCGGTCGCGAACTGGGCCGCGGCGGTTCGCAGCGTGCGCTGCATGCGTTCGCGTTCGGCTGTACTCAACTGCCCGAGCCACTGGTACTGCATGTAGGCGAGCGCCGGCACCAGAAGCATGACGAGTCCGACGAGCACCGAGACCGCCGATACGGTTCGTCGCCCAAGGGACAAACCGGGTTGGCCCATTCCGTACGCCATGGGCAAAGTCTAGCATGCAGAAAATGCGATAAATCACGCCAAATCAAGCATTTAACATCCTTAACAATACCTTTGCCCAGCCTTAACGTCTTACCTTGCGCCTTCCTCGTAATATCAATGGAAGGCGACTGACGGGATCCCGGACCCCGGGGTCCCGGATCCCGAAATTGAAGGAGCAGAGAATGCGCGCATTAGTGACAACCGTGGCGGCCTTGATGCTGGCGTCCACCATTCAAGTCGATCGCATTTCGATTTTGCCGCTGGCGGCGCAAGACCGCGTGGCCGGCGTGCTGGCCGACGCTATGAAGGCGCTCGGTGGTGCAGACAAAGTGGCGGGGCTGAAGGGTCTGACTGCGGAGGGTCCGTTCCGCCGCTCGATGGGCGGTCGCGACATGGAAGGCGTGATGACGCTGACCGTGGTCCGTCCCGACAAGATGCGCCGCGTGGAAGAAATTGCGATGGGCGGCATGGTCGGTGGCCCGATGATCGAGCGCACGTCGGTGCTCGCGGGTACCACGGCGTGGGACGACACCGCCAACCGCGGCGGCATGGGTGGCGGCATGCGCATGGAAATACGCGGACCCGGCGCCGGTCCTGGTCCCGCCGGAGCCCCCCGGCTCACGGAAGAGCAGTTGAACGAAGCCCGCGTGCGTCGCGCACGAGTGCAGCTGCAGCGCTGGATGGCAGCGCTCGTCACCGCAGGCCCGCAGGCCTGGACCGATGCCGGCATTGCCGAATCGCCTGAGGGCAAGGCCGACATTCTCGAAGCCAAGGAAGAAACCGGCCGCGTGCTGCGGCTGTTCATCGACCAGGCCACGCACCTCCCTTTAATGGTGCAGTACCAGGATCCGAAGCCGATGGTGATGATCAACGGCGGTCCCGGTGGTCCAGGCCGCGGCGGTCCCGGCGGGCCTCCGCGGATGTCGCCCGAGGAAATGCAGAAGCGCATGGAAGAGATGCGCAAGAATCCGCCGGCGCTCGGCACCTACGCCATGCACCTTGGCGACTACAAGAAGGTCGATGGCATCATGCTGCCCCACAAGATTGACATCTCCCTCGACGGCCAGCCCAACGAGGAGTGGACGGTCGAGAAGTACAAGGTGAATCCGACCATCAAGGCGGATACGTGGGAGAAGAAGTAGGGCTGATTGCCAGCAGGGCGGCACTTTAGTGCCGCCCCAACCGCCGAGACAGACGTTATGAAACGAATCATCGGAAGCTTGATAGTGGCCGCCTCGTTCATGCTCGCAATCACCTCGATTGCGGCGGCCCAGGTGGTGCAGGGCACTGGGGTCGGTGGCTCGTTGCGAGTCACTGTGCTCGACCAGACCGAGGGGGCGCTCGTCATCGCGCAGGTCACGATCGTCGACGCCTCCGGGGTGGAACACGCGTCGGCCGTGGACGAGCGCGGTGTCGCGCTGTTCGAGAACCTGGCTCCCGGCACTTACCAGGTCAAGGCGACGGCCGAAAGCTTCCGTCCGATCGCCACGCCGTTCAACGTGCGCCGCGGTGACAACCGCACCACGCTGCGGCTGGCGGTGGCGACCATCGAGCAGACCGTGGTCGTGCAGGATGTGACCGCGGCCGACCGTCGCGACAACGGTTTCACCACCACCCTCACGCAGGAAGAGATCGACTCGCTGCCGGACGATCCGGAGGAGATGGCCGACGAGCTGGCGCGCCTGGCCGGTCCCGGTGCGCAGATCTTCGTTGACGGCTTCCGCGGCGGCCGCCTGCCGCCGAAGGATCAGATTCAGCAGATCCGCTTCCACACCAATTCGTTCTCGGCCGAATATCACGAGGCCGGCATGATTCGGGTGGAAGTGATCACCAAGCCGGGCATGGGCGGGTGGCGCGGCAGTTCGAACTTCGGGTTTCGCGACGAGTCGCTGAACGCCAGGAACGCGTTTGCCGACGAGAAGGGCGCGGAGCAGATGCGCCGCTACATGGTGAACTTCTCGGGTCCGATCGCGAAGGGCCGCACCGGTTTGTCGCTATCGTTCGACGGCAACAGCTCCTACGATTCGCGCACCATCGTGGCGCAGTCGCCGGCCGGCGTGGCGCTCAATTCGCTGGCGGTCGCGCCCACCGATGCCATGAACTTCAGCGCCCGGGTCGAACACCTGATTGGCGGCGCCGCCCAGGTGCGGGCCGAGTACTCGCGCCGACAGAACCAGCGCAGCAACCTCGGCGTCGGCGATTTCGACCTGTCCGAACGCGCCTATGCCACCGACATGAACACCGATACCTTCCGGCTGCGCACGACCAACGTCGTTGGCAAGAAAGTGTTCAGCGAGTTCAAGGTGGAATTCAACAGTTCGACCAATGCCACGCGGTCGGGCTCGATTGAGCCGGCCATTCGCGTGAACGAGGCGTTTACGGGCGGCGGCGCGGGCCAGTCGGGCGAGCGCAACGCCAGGGAACTCGAGCTTGCCCAGAACTTCGACTTCACGATCGGCCGCAAGCACTCGCTGCGCGCCGGCGTGCAGCTCGAAGCCGGCTGGTGGAACAGCAACCAGCGGTCGAACGCCAACGGCACCTATACCTTCACGAGCCTCGACGCCTATCAGGCCGGGGCGCCGGCCACCTATACCATCCGCACCGGCGACCCCGTGGTGGACTACTCGCAGGTGAAGGCCGGCTGGTTCCTGCAGGACGATTTCCGCCCGTCGCGAACGCTGCAAATCAGCCTGGGCGTTCGCCAGGAGATCCAGACGCAGGTCGACTCGTGGTTCAACCTGGCGCCGCGAGCGGCGTTCACGTGGAACGCCACCAAGAAGACCACCGTTCGCGGCGGCTACGGCATCTTCTACGACTGGTACGACTCGAACCTGCTCGAGCAGACCATCCGCGTCGATGGCACTCACCAGGTCGACGTCGTCATTCAGAACCCCAGCTTCCCGGTGGGCGGTGGCGGCACGCGGCTGCCAGCCAGCGTGATTCGGTCGGCGAACCTGGGCCAGCCGATCGTCCAACAGGCCTCGGTCGGCCTCGAGCGCCCACTCACGACCTGGGCGGGTTTCCGCGCCGACTACATGTGGACGCGCGGCGCCAACACGCTGCGCTCGATCAACGTGAACGCGCCCGTCAACGGCGTGCGGCCCGACCCGGCGGTGGGCAACATCTCCGAGATCCAGTCGAGCGGCAAGCGCGCGTCAGACCGCGCGACGATGGCCTTGAACATGCGCTACGCCCCGCGTCGCATCTTCGGCATGGTGATGTATCAGTTCGGCAGCCAGCGCAACTACGCCGATGGCCCGCTGTCGCTGCCGTCAGACAGCAATCATCCCGACCTCGACTGGGGTCCGGCGGCGCAGGACGTGCGTCACCGTGTCTTCTTTAACTTCAACTCGCCGGTCGGCAACGGCGTGCGCCTGAGCCTGGGTCTGCAGGGTTCGTCGGCACTGCCGTACAGCATCACCACCGGTTTCGACACCAACGGCGACACGGTGTTCAACGATCGCGCGGTGGGCGTCGAGCGCAACAGCGCTCGCGGCGCCGCGCAGTGGACCGCGAACGTCCGCCTGAACAAGTCGATTGGCCTCGGCGGCGCGCGCGCCGGCGGGCAAGGTTTCCCTGGCGGCATGCCGTCTCCGCCCTCGGGCGGCGTCGCGGCGCAGCGTGGCCCCGGTGGTGGCGGCCCCGGCGGCGGCGACGGCCCGCAGATCATGGTGATGGAGGGCGGCAACCAGAAGTACCGCCTCGACGTCTACCTGAACATCCAGAACGCGTTCAACAACGTGAACTACAACGCGTTTGTCGGCAACCAGCTGTCGTCGTTCTTCGGCTCCGCGACATCAGCTGGCGCGCCGCGGCGAATCGAAGTCGGCGCGTCTTTCGGGTTCTGACGGGATCCGGGATCCGGGTTCCGGGTTCCGGGATCCGCACGTCCGGGATGCCCGGGCCCCGGATCCCTGACCCCGGGCCCCGGATCCCGATATCCTGTCTGAGTGACGTCCCCGTCGGTGATCGTCGTCGGTGCTGGCATCGTCGGCTGCACGGTCGCGCATCAACTCGCCAGGTCTGGCGCCCGCGTTCATGTGATCGAGACCCGCCAACCCGGGCAAGGTGCCACGCGCGCGTCGGCTGGCATTCTCGCGCCCTACATTGAAGGTCACGAGTCGGCGGCGCTGCGCAGCCTGGGCCGGCGCAGCCTCGACCTCTACGACGCCTTCATTGCCCGCCTGCGCGCCGATAGCGGCCACGACGTCATCTACCAGCGCAACGGCACGTTCCAGGTGGCGTTCGACCCGGCCGATGTCGAGCGGCTGAGCGCCTTGTCGGCGGCGTTGTCGATCGAAGGCGTCGAGAATCGCTGGGTGCCGCCAGGGCTGTTCGTGAATCACGAGCCGTTGGTGTCGTCCGCCGCGCTCGGCGCGTTGCTGATCTCGACGCACGGGTTTGCCGGCGTGACCTCGGTGACGCTGGCGGCCGCCGCGGCCGCGGAGAAACTGGGCGCGCGATTCAAGACCGAAACCGGCGCCATCCGGATCTATCCCATGCCCGCCGATCGCGCCGGCGTGGAAGCGGGTGGCGCCGCATGGGACGCCGATCGCGTGGTGTTGGCCGCCGGCAGCTGGTCGTCGCGGATCAGCGTCGAGGGCGCGGACACGGTGCCCGTGACACCCATCCGCGGACAGCTCGTCCAACTCCAGGCCAAGCCGGGCGCGATGCGGCGCGTGATCTGGGGGCCAACCGGATACCTGGTGCCGTGGCCCGATGGCTCCGTGCTCGTGGGCTCAACGGTGGAAGATGTGGGCTTCGACGAGAGCCATACCGAAGAGGGCGTGCGCGGTCTGCGCGCCGCCGCCGCCGCGTTGGTGCCGAGCCTGGCCGATGCGCCCCTGACCGGTGTGCGGACGGGTCTTCGCCCGCGTGGGCCAGACGACCTGCCGATCCTGGGCCGGTCGTCGGTCGTGCCGGGGTTGATCTACGCCACCGCTCACTATAGAAACGGGGTGATGTTCACGCCCCTCACGGTGCAGCTGGTTGATGATCTCGTCTTCGACAGGGCCAGCGACCCGGCGCTCCACGATCTGGACCCCGCCCGCCATGGCCGGCTCTGAGGTGACGTATCATCGGGTTCGACATGGCCGTACTGACACCCACCGACCTGACCGAGAAGCTGAAGGGCCTTGACGGCTGGACGCACGCCGGCGACGCCATCCGCAAGGAGTTCGTGTTCCAGGATTTTCCTGAAGCCGTGCTGTTCGTGAGCGCGCTGGTGCCCGGCGCCGAAGACAGCGATCACCATCCCGACATCGAGATTCACTACAAGCGCGTCGTCTTGTCGTACTCGACACACTCCGAAGGCGGGGTAACCGAGAAAGACATCGACGGCGCCGCGAGGGCCGACGCCGTGGCTGCCAGCCTCCCGCACCTTGAAGAGTTCGGCGACGGCTAGGCCACCGATTTACACCGATTAGACACAGATGAAGCTGAAGAAGCTGTATTCCTCGCGCGAGGTCGCCCAGCACACAGGGCTCACGGCGCGGCAGCTTCAATGGTGGGAGCAGCGCAAGCTGTTCATTGCGACCGTGCCGTCGCACAAGACCGCAGCCGGTGGGTTCACCGAACGGCGTTACACGCCGATCGAACTGCTCGAGCTGATGGTACTGGCCGACCTGCGCCGCAAGGGCTTCACGGTGCAGAGAATCCGCAAGTTGCTGCAAGTCTTGAAGTCACGCTTCAACACCCGGCTCTACGAGGCGATCGAAGGCGGTGGACCGGTCACGCTCTTTATTGACGGCGAAAACATCTACGCCCGCAACGACGCCGGCGATCTCTTCAACCTGCTCGATGACGCCGCCCAGCCGTTGCTGATGCTGGGCGAGGACATCAAGCTGCGCCAGCTTATCGCGCGCGAACGACCGGCCAAGAAACGCGCAAAGATCAAGCCGGCCACGAATAGGCAGAGACCAGCCACGGATTAGACACCGATTTGTCGTCTCTCTAACGCCCAGTTTCAGCCGCGGCGCTTCGGCTCACTGGATCTTTCGCACGATGGCACGCGCGCCGTCGGCTGCAAACTGAGGTTAGCCAGCTTCTGAAGGAACTCATTGAGCGTCCGACGAGCCTCCTGCCCTAGCGAGATTGCGGCAAGAACAAGGCGGCATGCCCCCATGCTGGGCCAGAGGATCCGTGCGGCCAGGACTGATTCTTCAGAGTCACATAGCCGGTCTGGCCCTCGCCTTTGAATGCGGGATCGAAGGACAACCGCCCAGTCTGCTCGTCGAAGCGCAGGATGAAGAAGCCCTCTTCGCCTCCGAGCTCGGCGCTGAGAACGAGCCGGTTGGACTGCCGATCGCGGGCGAGCCAGTGTGGGTTGAAGGTGTTGGGCGTCGGCAGGCGGAACACCTCGCGTGGGCTCGCCGGGCTGGCTACGTCCAGAACGAGCACGGTGTGCAGCTGTCCCACTGGATTGATCCAGTAGTGTCCGAAGACCACTGGAATGCCGCACGAACCACGCATCGAGCCTGGCTTCGGTGGCGGTGGTGTGTCCAACGCAAAAAACGCGTCAAGCCGCGGGTGGTCGCTGCCAATCTCGCTCAGCCGATAAAAGGTGCAGCCATAGCTGTTGAGGAATACGGATCCATCCGCGAGCACTCGCGGACCAAAACCCGCGCGCTGCGATCCTTCCACCTGCCGTCCATCAGCGAGCTTCCCCGCCGGCAGATCGATCGTCTTAAGGAGCGTGAAATCCGAATAGCGGTAGATCTGCAACACGTCGGCCGACACATCCTCCATCATCGGCGCGCTGGTCACCACGAGCCGGTCGATCTCCGGCAGCAGCGCGAATGCGTAAGGCCGCACAGGTTTCCCGCTCGCGTTGCCCGCCATCGCCTGACGCAGCAGGACCCCATCGGCGCTGTACTCCGCGATGCCACCGTAGTTGCCCGGCGTGACCGTCTCCGCGGGATCGATGCTCTTGCCCTCGCTGCGCAGAAACCCGACCAGGCGCGTGGCCTTCGGCGTGCGCGAATAGTCGTGCGGGAACCGTAGCGGCGGCGGGGGCGTGAACGTTTTCGCCACGCGCAGCGCGCGCGGGTTGGACACGTCCAGGAGCATGCTCATCTCGTGATGATGGGCATTCAGGAAGAGCAGCTCGCCCACCGGCGGCATCGCGTATTCCATGTGATGCGGCATCGAGCTCTTCATGCCCGTCGGCAGCGTCGCGATCGCCTTGCCGAAGTCCGGACTGTCGGCCCGGAGGTCGATGACCGCGAGGAAATCGCTGTCGGCCCCGTCTGCGTCTCCAGCGAACACCAGCAGGTATGGCGACGGCTCGCCGGGCTTCGTCTGCTTGTCGCGAGACGGAGGGGCGCAGGAGACGACGACGGCGCATACGGCGAAGGTAACGAGCGATGTACAGAATCTGCGCATTTGGTGCCGCCTAACACTCCAAGCCGTGCACGATGTCCTGGACGTTCCGACCTCGATGTGCTCTGTCGTCTGGCTTCATATAGGTGGAAGGCGCCAATTGCAGGTTGGCCGCCCGGTCGGCCACCGCTCGAGTTCGGAACCACCCTCCACTCGCGGGCATTATTGCCGCCATTTGGTCGCGGGCAACGGCTTCCACCAGAACGATTTGCCTGAACTCGACGCCGCCAGGACCCGGGAATTGGCGCCAGCGCCATCTGCCCAGAAATCCGGGGATAGGTGGAAGGTGCCATTCCCAAGATTGCCGAGGAATGGCACCGGCGGCCAGCCAGCACGATCGTGGACGAGCAAGGGAGGGCGCGGTATGCCGTCAAGCAGCAGGGAGTACCCCAGCCGCGCGTGGCGCCGGAAGGGGTGCGCGACCACCTCGCTCACCTGGCGGTGCACCAACAGGTGTCGGCCAGCACGCAGAATCAGGCCTTCCGCGCAATCCTGTTCCCGTGCCGGGAGATGCTGGGTGTGAACGTGGAGGGCCTGTCGCCGGGCGTGAGAGCCAAGCGGGGCGAGCGCCTGCCGGTGGTGCTGAGCATGCCGGAGACGATGGCGTTGTTGAGCGCGATGTCGGGAACGCCGCGCCTGATGGCGACGCTCATCTACGGCGGCGGGCTACGGGTAACCGCACGGGCTCGGCGTGACGACGACATCGACGTTGATCAAGCCCCCAGCCCATCGTCCCGCCGCGCTGCCGCAGCACGGGAGCAGACAGGCCGTTCTTGGTGATCAGCGCCACCGTCTTCCCGCTCAGCAGGCGCACGCCGTCCAGTTCCCCCTGATTGAGTAGCATCTCGCAGAAGCGCAGGAAGTCTGGAACGGTGAAGACCAGGCCGACGGCGCCTTCGAGCAGCGCCGGGCGCTCAGTGAACGGTACCTCGTCCTCGATCTCGAATGGCTCGGAGCCGCATCATCACCGCGACGGCGGTCACCGCCCTCTAATCAAGTGTCCGCCGGTCGTGGTCGCTCCTGGTTCGTGTCCAATGTTCATGAATCTGATGTGGCTGTCGATCTTGGTCTGTGTCTAATCCGCGTGAATCCGTGGCTGGTGCTCTTGGCCAGTCGGTGGCCGGCTTGACCGGCGTCGCGCGTGAGACCATAGTAGTCACATGAAGCGGACCACCAGCGTCGTCCAGCTCAAAGCGCGATTGTCGGAGTACTTGCGGATCGTGAAGGCCGGTCACGAGGTCGTGATCACCGAGCGGGGTGTGCCGGTGGCGCGCGTGGTGCCGCTCGACGAGGCCGAGCGCAAGTCGACGCGCCGCGCCAGGCTGGCTCGCGCCGGTCTGCTCAAGGCCGGACGTGGAAAGCTGCCCAAGTGGTTCCTGGAGCCCCCCGCGGGTAAGGCGTCGGGCGTGCTCGAGGCCCTGCTGGCCGAGCGCCGCGAGGGCGGAGACCGCTGATGTTCTGGGACAGCTCGGCGCTGGTCCCACTGCTGGTGCCCGAGGACCAATCGACGGTACTGGCCACCCTGGTGGCCGACGACAAGGAGGTGACTATTTGGTGGGCCACGCCACTCGAATGTCATTCAGCGCTGCACCGCCGTCATCGCGAACAGCCGCTGCCTGCCGCCGTCATGACCACCGCCATCGAGCGCATTCGCACGGTCGTCGAGCACGCCGACACCGTGTCCCCGTCCGACGAACTGCGACGCAGGGCGGCGCGCCTGCTTGCGGTTCATCCGCTTCGGGCCGCCGACGCGCTTCAACTCGCGGCAGCGCTGCTGTGGTGCGAGGAGCAGCCACATGCCGAAGGGTTCGTATCGCTGGATGTAAAGTTGCGCGACGCCGCGCTGAAGGAAGGATTTAGCGTGTTGCCGACGCTTTAGCGATCCAAGCTAGATCTTCTGGCGCAGCATCGGGAAGACCTTCTCGAGGTCTTCCGCCGGGCGCGGAATCACATGCACGCCGACCAGCTCGCCGACCCGCCGCGCGGCCGCGGCGCCAGCGTCAGTGGCGGCCTTCACCGAGCCGACATCGCCCCGGACGATGGCGGTGACGAGACCGGCGTCAACTTTCTGCCAGCCGACAAACACGACGTTGGCGGTCTTGACCATGGCGTCGGCCGCCTCGATCATCCCGATCAGGCCCCTGGTTTCCACCATGCCAACTGCTTCGGTGCCGTCTGGTTTGCTCGCCACAGGAGCATTCTACACGGTCCTGAGGGAGCTGACCGCTCGCTTGGCGAGGGCCACTCGCCATCCGCTTCCGCAGTCGCGTCGCGCGGGGCGGCATGGCTTGGCGTTCGCTCTCCTTCACCGGTCAAATCTCCCTCGGCGCATTGAGCGCAGGGCGAAGCAATCGTGCTCAGTAACGCCGGCGCAGCCTCCGGTCGATTTGTCGGCCAAGTAACCTGCGACGGCTCAGTCGAATGCTCACGGCCGAGCCATGCCGCCCCGCGCGCCGCGCTGACTCCGCGTCGGCCGCTTGCCGTCCGCTGGAGCAGGAGCGCAAGTCGGCGGGAGTCGGGGCGACCGATCTCTGTTTAGACAAGGGGAATCAACAGCGCCCCGACGGGCAGGTTACTGACAGACAACCTCGCTGTGAAGGCAAGGAACGTCAGGCAGGCCCGAGCAGCGAGTTGACAGCCGTCTGGAGCGAGTGCGGAAGCGGACGGCCGTCGCGCGCTACGTGATTCGCCCTCGGGCGGCGATTGGCAGGGGCTCGGCGGTGTTTCCGTCCACCAGCCATGCCTGGTCGACGAGATTCGACACCACGCACGAATGGTTGGGCACGATGCGAACGAGATCGCCGGGCTCGAGTTCAGTTGAGCCGGTGGTGACCTTCACGGTTGCGTGCTCTTCGGAGAGCCGTTCGATGAGCAGCGTGTGGTCGGGATGGCCGTCGCGCAGGATGACGCCGTAGCCTGGTGCGGGCGAGAAGCCTCTGGCTCCGTCATTAGTCAGCGTCTTGCTGCCTGAGTCGAGAATGATGCGGTCCGCGGCCGGCTTGCTCACGACACGCGCCATCACCGTCAGGGCGCAATCGTCCAGGGTGGCGGCGCCCAACGCGACTTGCGTGCGATCGAAGTAGACGTAGTTGCCGGGGCGATACTCGGTGAAGCCGTCTTGCTGCAACGAGAAGCGGGCAGGCGGCGTGGCACCGGCGCTCACCTCGTCGATGGTGATGCCGGCTGTGCGGCAGCGGGCCACGAGGTCGCGCAGCGTGGCCGCCTCGCCCTCCGCCATCTGCCGCAACTCATCCTCCGAGTGCGCGTGATACGCCTGGCCGGCGTGCGCCAGCAGGCCGCGCAGACGCAGGCCGGGCAGGGCCGCGACGCCCTTGATCATGTCGACGGCGCCGGCCCCAGCGGGATCGATGCCGCAGCGGTGGAAGCCCACATCCACCTTGACGAGCACGTCCACTTGCGTGCCCGCGCGCACCATCGCCTCGGACCACTGCCGCGCCACCACGGGATGATCGACGATGAACGACAGCGCCGTGTGTGCGAGCAGCGCGATCACCCGGTCGGCATTGGCGGGGTTGAGCGGGTACGGCAGGCGGATGTCGGGCTTGCCGGCTTGCCCTGAGCGCCGTCGCAAGGCGGCCGCGAACACCTCCGCCTCGCCGAGCTTGGCGCAGCAGATGCCGATCGCGCCACGCTCGATCTGCCAGCCGGCGACGATCGGGCTCTTGTGCGTCTTGGTGTGCGGACGCAGCCGCACGCCGCGCGCATCGGCCGCCGCTTGCATGCGGTCGATGTTGCGCTGCGCACGGGCACGATCGATAAGGATGGCCGGAGTAGCGAGCCCGTCGATATTCACTGCCGCCCCGGCCGATCGATCACTGTTGCGATTTCTTCTTCGCGGCTTCGCGCTCTTGCGAACGCGCGCCGCTCATCACGCCCTCGAGGCCGTAGTTGGCTTCGTGGCACGCATACTCGTAAACCTGCTCGCCCGGCGCCATGGCCCGGAACTCCAGCGCACCGCTGAACGGCACCGCGAAGGTCGTCGGATCCTCCACGGTGAACCGGTACGACAAGGTGTTCGCGTCCTTGCGGCTGAGGCGCTCGATCACCTTCAGGTTTTCCGACGAGTTACGGAAGCCGTGATTGGGGTGAAAGTTCGTGGTTTCGATCACCAGCGTGTCGCCGTCCCAGCGGCCGATCGAATCACCGAACCATTGACGGAAGCCCGTCGGTGGATGGCTGCCGCCCATCCGCACCACGCGCGTGTCGTGCACCATCTCCGTGAGAATCATCACGTTGTCCTTGGTTTGCACGATGGTGTAGCTGTTGTTGTAGAAATAGTTTGGCAGCATCGGCGGTCCCAGGTTGTTGCCGAACGACGCAATGCAACGCTCGGCCAGCGGCCGCAGCTCGGGATGATCGAACTCGCCCATCTTGCCGCGGACGGCGCCGGCGGCGGCGAGCCGTGCCCTGGCGGCGGGCGTGTAAGCGGGTAAGCGGCCATCAGGCGGATCGATCAGGATCGAGCTGCGCGGCTGGCCGTCGACCCGCAGCACGCGATCGCCGGGATCGACCCAGAACGTGTTGTAGCCGCCGACCAAGCCACCGCCGGCATGCCACAAGCGCTCAAGGTAGGGGAGCTCGTCAGGCGGGATCGGGCGCGGCTCGCCGCCCACCGGTGGCGCCACGCGATCGGGACTGGTCGGCACCTCGCGGGCATCGAACGCATCCTGCGTCTTGGTCTCCTCGTCTAGCGCCGCCGCTTCCGACAGCACCAGGGGCCGGTTGGTGCCCAGCCGCTCGAACGGCGTGATGGTGGCGTTGGTCCAGTTGCCCTGCAGGTTGGGACGCCCATCGCTGGTGCGAGGGATGCCAGCGGCTCGCGGCGCCGGCTTCCGCGCGGCAGGCGCTTGTGCCCCCACGGCGACGAGCCCGAGCAGCGCGGCGGTCAACGTGAGGCCGACGATTCTCATTTGAGTGGCTCCTTCCGCAGATGGCCGTACATCAACTCGGTCACGAACTCGACGCACTTGAACTGCCCGAGGCGCGCGCCCCGCTCCACCCTGCGGTACAACGGCATGCTCATCGTCCAGGGCTTGGCAAAGGTCTCCGGATCGGTGATGGTGGCGTCATAGCGAATGTGATCGGCGTCGGTCATGGTGTAGCGCTCAGTGACCTTCAGTTGCTCGGTGTGGTGGTTGCCGGCGCGGTCGAACCAGGACTGGTCGTTGAAGCCGGAGACCTCGATCACGAACGTGTCGCCCTCCCAGCGTCCCACCGATTGCCCCATCCAACTGTCGATCGGCGCCGGACCCGGGTCTTTCAGATAGACGTTCCGCACCGCGCCCGCATATTCGTAGGAGATAAAAAACGAGCCCTGTCCCTGGAAGATCTGAAACGGGAAGGGCATGTAGGTGGCGCGCGGCACGCCGGGGAGGTAGCACCTGATCTCCGGATCCCGCGTCAGCCAGTTGGCCTCGTTGTCCTGTTTCTTCTTGAGCGCCTCGGGCAAGTAAGGCAACTCGTTGCCGTCAACGACGCCGAGGCCGCTCGGCACGGACCCCACCGCGCCGAACGCCACCACTTCCTTGGCCGGCACCGGCACGACGGGACCCGGCCGCATGGCCAGCGCCGCCTTGGCGGTGTGCGCCTGGATGTCCCAGTTGGCGGTGTTGATGGTTTGCCACAGGCCGTTCATGTCCGGCTTGCCGTTCAGCCGGGGCACACCCGGCGTGCGGGCCTGGCCGGTCACCGAAGGATTCGAGGCAATCGTGACCGCTGCCGCGACGACGCCGGCGACCACGGAGACTTTCAAGACCGACATCCAGCGCATACCTACCCCCTGATCGAGCCGGTGGCTCGCCGACTGGCGGGCCGCACGGCAAGTCGAATGGGCGGATTATATGCGCTCGCGGCGCCGGCGCGCATGAGCGATTGTCCATCGGCCGGGGCGGGCAGAGCTCCTGTCGTCGCCGACGCCACACCTTGAAATATCATCACTGATAGTTGATAATTCAAGGTATGGATATCGGTCGCCAACGGCACCTGGATCGCCTCCAGCAGCTCATGACGCGGTCGCCTGTGGTCGCCATTCTCGGCCCGCGCCAGGTCGGCAAGACGACGCTGGCCAGGGCCATCGGCAAGTCCTGGAAGGGCCCGGTCACGGCCTTCGACCTGGAGGACCCCGGCGATGTGGCCAGCCTGGCGGACCCGCTGCTGGCCCTCCGGCCGCTGCGGGGCCTGGTCATCCTCGACGAAGTCCAGCGGCGGCCCGAGCTGTTTCCGGTGCTGCGCGTGCTCGCGGACCGGCCCCGGACACCGGCCCGCTTCCTCGTCCTGGGCAGCGCCTCGCCAGAACTCCTCCAGCAGTCGTCGGAGTCGCTCGCCGGTCGCCTGGCCTTCCACGAGCTCGGGCCGTTTTCGATCGGCGAGATTGGTGCCGCGCGTCTCGATCAGTTGTGGCTGCGAGGCGGCTTCCCACTCTCCTTTCTGGCCCGGTCGGGCCGCGCGAGCCTTGACTGGCGGCTTGATTTCATCAGCACGTTCCTGGCGCGCGACCTGCCCCAGCTTGGCGTCTCGATCCCCGCCACCACGCTGCGCCGCTTCTGGACGATGCTGGCGCATTACCACGGGCAGGTGTGGAACGCCGCCGAGTTCGCGCGGTCGTTCGGGGTGTCGGACATGACCGTCCGGCGGTACCTCGACCTGTTGGCGGCGACGTTTGTCGTCCGCATCCTCCTCCCGTGGCACGAGAACCTGGGCAAACGCCAGGTCAAGTCGCCGAAGATCTACATCGCCGACAGCGGCGTGTTGCATGCGCTGCTGAACCTGGGTGCGCGAGAAGATATCGAGCGGCACCCGAAGGTCGGCGCCTCATTCGAAGGTTTCGCCATTGCGTCGATCGTCGACCGGCTCCGCGCGCGTTGGGACGAATGCTACTTCTGGGCGACGCACGCGGGCGCGGAGCTGGACCTGCTGGTGGTTCGCGGCCGGACGCGCATCGGTTTCGAGATCAAGCGGACCGTGGCGCCGGCGGTGACGCCGTCAATGCGGACCGCGATCAAGGACCTGAAACTCTCGCGCCTGGATGTGATTCACGCCGGCGACCGGACCTTCCCGCTGGCGCCGCGAATCCGTGCCGTCGCCCTGTCGCGCCTGCTGGACGACGTGCCGCCGCTCGACTGAGGACCAGGGCGCCGCCACGGCCATACTGTCGCTGCCTCAATGACCCTCGTCCCCGGCGGCCGGCTCGGCTCCTACGAGATCATCGCCCTCATCGGGGTCGGCGGTATGGGTGAGGTTTACCGCGCCCGCGACCCGCAGCTCAATCGCGACGTGGCGCTGAAGGTGGCGCCCGAGTCGTTCGCGACGAACGCCGATCGCCCGATGCGCTTCAAGCGCGAGGCGCAGACGCTGGCCGCCCTCAATCATCCGCACATCGCGTAGATCTTCGGCCTGGAGCAGGCCGGCGGCGCGAGCGCGCTGGTGATGGAGTTGGTCGAGGGTGAGCATCTCTCGCAGCGGATCGCCCGCGGCGCCATTCCCCTCGACGAGGCCCTGCCCCTCGCGCGCCAAATCGCCGAGGCGCTGGAGGCCGCGCACGAGATCGGCATCGTCCATCGCGACCTCAAGCTCGCCAACATCAAGGTGCGCCCGGACGGCACGGTGAAGGTGCTCGATTTCGGTCTCGCCAAGGCGCTCGAGACAATAGACCGTATTAGTATTATTACGTTAAGTATTTATGACCCCTTCGGGCGGATCCGCTGGCCACAGTAGGCGCAGTCGCCGGTCCAGGTGAACAGCATGTACTGGAGCTCACGGCGCGTCGCTGGCAGGGTCCACCCAGAAGTGTGTTTTCGTACGCTGGGCCTCGAGCGTGAGAAACGCGTGGGCGAGCATCGTGAGCGTCACGTGATGGTGCCAACCAGCCCACGTCCGTCCCTCGTAGTGATCCAGACCGAGTTCTTCTTTGAGTTGATGGTAGTCCTGCTCGATCGCCCAGCGGCACTTCGTCACCCGCACCAACCGGCGCAAGGTATAGGTGGGCGGGAGGTCGCAGAAGAAGTACTTGGTCGGTTCCGGCTCCTCGGCTGGCCATTCGATCAACAACCAGACCTCTTTGTGCGGCGGTTCGCCCGCGTGATAGCCATGGGACGGACGCACCCGGACGCTCAAGAAACGCGACGTCAACCAGCCTTTCGTCCCCTCGCGCCACCGAATCGTCTTCCAGCCACGCGCCTTCAGCGCGACATCTTTGACACTCGGCGGTCGTTGGGTGCCGTACACCCAGCGCGTCGCCGGGCGCCCTTTTCCCGAGTACGCGCGCTGCGTGACGGTGGGCGGTTTCGGCCACACCCCCACTTGGGGCCCGATCCCCACCGCATACGGCACTTGACGCGCCTCCAGCGCCTCGCGGAATTCGGTCACTTCGCCATAGCCTCCGTCGGCGAGCACGATCCGATCCGCGAGGCCCCACGACCGGGCCTGATCGATCAGTTCCAGCGCCAGTTCGGGCTTCGTCTTGAAGGTGACCTCAGGCGGGACGCCCGCGTCCTTCCGACGCGTATCGTCCGACGCCCACGACTCGGGCAGATACAAGCGCCAGCCCA
>SHUG01000165.1 GCA_009694735.1 Acidobacteriota bacterium
TGCAGATCCACTTGCGCCCGCGTCTGCACGCTGACCCGAACGTCGCGGCTGACCGCGCGGCGGAAGCCCTGAAGCTCGGCGGTGACCACGTAGACACCGACGCGCAGGCCGGGAAAGATGAACTCGCCGCGATCGTTGGTGACCGAGGTAGCCGCCAAACCCGTGCCGTCTTGCGTCGCCACCACGGTGACGCCGGGCAGCACCGCCCCGCTATCGTCGACGACCCGTCCGACGATCACGCCGGTATCGATCTGGGCGAAGGCGTTGGTGGCAAAGACCAGCAGAACGAGCAGGGCCGCCGAACTGGCCCACATGCGGCGTGACGTCATTGGACGCTCCCAGGACACAAGGTTCAAGTCCCAGCAGTATCCGACCCGTTTACACCGATGTCAACCGTTACCCGGCGGGTTCACTTGCGGATCGCGTCGATACTCCACTTGCCCGAGCCAGCCGCCGCGAAGTACAGGAAGACGAAGCAGAACAGCGCTGCCGCCTCGCCGCCGTTGGCGATCGGCCAAAATCCGCGCGGGACATGGACCTGGAAGTAGGCCACGGCCATCTGGCCGCTCACGATAAAGGCAACCGGGCTGGTGAACAGTCCCAGCGCGATCATCAGCCCGCCGACAAACTCGATGACTCCGGCCAGTCCCATTTGAGACATCAGCTCAACCGGCTTGCCCCCGAGGGCCCCAAACAGCTTCTGGGCGCCGTGTTGCGCGAACAGGAGGCCGGCGACGATCCGCAGGATGGCGTAGATGTGGGGGCGATACGGGGAGAGCAGTTTGTCCATGCAGGAGCATACGCTGGCCACTGCGTACTCGCTTACACGGATCTCGCTCGCAACCGGGGCCGGGATCCGGGCCTGACACACTGCTCGCGCAACGCGATCATCGGATCCACCCTCGTCGTTCGCAGCGCCGGCAGCACGCTCGCGGCCACGCCCGTCATCATCAGCGTGGTGGCGGCGAGGGCGAAGGAGGGGATATCGAACGGGCCGACGCCGTAGAGGATGCCCTGCATCGAGCGCGCCAGCAGGGTGGCGGCGACCAGCCCGACGACGCCGCCGATGGCGACCAGCATCACGCTGCTTTTCACCACCAGCGCCACGGTGTTGCCGCCGGAGGCGCCGAGCGCCATGCGCAGGCCAATCCCTCTCGTGCGCTGCGATACCGAATACGACAGCACGCCGTAGATGCCGAGGGCGGCGAGCAGCAGGGCCGCCAGCGCGAACAGGGCGAGCAGCGTCGTGCTCAGGCGCGGCAGGAACACCGCGCGCGCCAGGATCTGGTCCATCGTGCTCAGCTCATAGATTGGCTGCCCAGGATCCACGTCCCAGATCACGCGCTGGATGGTGTTGGCCACCGTCATCGGATCCTGGTTGGTGCGTGCCACCACCGCCATGCCGGCCGTGGGGCTCTGCTTCGTCGGCAGGTAGACCTGCTTTTTCGGGTCGCGGTCGAGGCCCTGGTTGTGCACGTCGCCGACCACACCGACTACCTGGCTCTTGCCGTGGGGATTCTGGATGATCAGGCCGAGCGGGCTGCGATCCGGAAAGTAGCGGCGGGCCATGGTCTCGTCGATCGCGCTGGTGCGCGGTCCCACCTCGGCATCGCGCTCATCGAGAAAGCGGCCCTCGAGCAGCTTGATCTTCATGGGCTCGAAGTAGCCGGGCGCGACAATGCGGACGTCGGCCAGGGGATCTTCGGTGGCGGGTGGCTGCTGTCCTTCCACGTTGAACGGCAGCGCACCGGCGGCGCCGACGTCGTGCAGCGGCATGGCCGACACGGCGGAGGCGTTGACCACGCCGGGCGCGCGGCGCATGCGCTCGATCACATCTTCGTAGAACCGCACCTGCGTCGCTCGCTGATACTTCGTGCTGGGCAGCAGCACGCGCGCAGCGATCAGGTTGGTGGAGTCGAAGCCGGGGCTCACCAGCAGCAGCTTCGAGAAGCTGCGCGTCATCGGGCCCGCGCCAACGAGCAGCACCAGCGCGAGGGCCACTTCGATGACGACCAATCCGCTCAGCAGGCCTCGCGCGTAGGGACTGCCCGTCGTGCCAGACGATTCCTGCATGTTGTCGCGAAGATCCTGCCGCGACGCGTGCAGCGCCGGCAGCAGGCCGAACGCGAGCGCGACACCGATCGAGATTACGGTGGTGAACAGCAGCACGCCGCCGTCGAGGCTGAGGCCGTCCATGCGCGGCAGTTGCCCTTCCGGCAGCGACGACAACAATCGCAATCCGCCAAAGGCGGCGAGCAGGCCGAAGACTCCGCCCGCCAATGAGAGCAGCAGGCTCTCGGCGACGATCGGCTTTGCCACTTCCCATCGACTGGCGCCGAGCGCGCCGGGCACCGCCATCTCACGCCGGCGACTCGAGAGCCGCGCCAGCAGCAGGTTGGCCATGTTGGCGCAGACGATCAGCAGCAGAAAGCCGACGGCACCCATCAACACCATCAGCGCGGGACGCGACGCGCCCACAGTTGCTCGTGCGCCGCGACGACGCGCGCGCCCCAGCCGGCGTTGCTGTCTTTGAACTCGGCGGCGATGCGGCTGGCCAGCACGCTCACCTCTTGTTGCGCCTGCCGTGGCGTGCTGTCTTGCGCGATGCGCCCGATCACCGTCAGCGACCGCGCCCGGCGCGAGCGGCCGTGCATGTCTTTAGGATCGAACGTCAGCGGCGTCCACGCTTCCACCTTGGTGCTGGTCGGGAACTCGAAGGCCGGCGACATGACGCCGACGACGGTGTAGGGCACGGCATCCAGTTGAATGGTCTTGCCGACAATGCTGCGGTCGGCGGCGAGCACGCGCGTCCAGAAGCCGTGACTGACGACGACAACGCGATCGGCGCCGGGGACGGCTTCGTCAGCGGTGAAGGTGCGGCCGAGCACGGCGTTGCTCTTGAGCACGCTGAACAGATCCGGCGTGGCGCGCAGGCCGGGCACGTTCCGCGGATCGCCGGTGCCCTTGTAAGAGAAGTCGACGTGTCGATAGGCGGCAAGCGATTCCAGGCGCTTGGTCTCGCGCTTCCAATCCTCGAACGTCGGAATCGACACCGGCCCCTGGTTGCCGTCGGGATTCACCTCCCACAACACCGCGATTTTCTCGGGATCCTGGTACGGCAGCGGGTTGAGCACCACCGTCTTGATCGCGCTGAAGATGGCGGTGTTGGCGCCAATGCCGAGCGCTTGCGTGAGCACCGACACCAGCACGAAGGTCGGCTGCCGGCGCAGGGGTGCGGAAGGCATAGGTGAAGGCGGCGGTCCAGTCGGCCATGGCGCATTGTAGATTGGTGTCGATTGGGGTCAGGTCACGAAAATCACAGTTTGGGATGATTGGGGACAGGCCCCAGATTCACTAAATGATGTAAATCGCGTGCCTGGCTGGGCCGAAGACGGCGTTTCTGGCCCACAACCTCACCCTGAATGTCTCAGCAGTCGTGGCACAGGGTGTGCATGAGGTGGTGGAATGATGCGTGATGCTGTTGCGCTGGCCATGCTTGTCTTCACGCTTGTTGGGTGCGCCAGCGGGCGGTTCGGTCCCTCCGCCAATACCGAGGCGCCGAAGGGGCCTCACACGCTCACGACGCTGAGCGTCGCCGAGCGGAAGCAGGTGATGGAGCGGGCGCGCGTCTGGCAAGCGATCAATACCGCCTCGCTGGATCTGATTAAGGGCCCACCGCTGCGCCCGGCCCACCGCATTGGCGCGGAGTCGACATGCACGTTTGTCTATCCCAAGAAGCCGCTCACCGGCTTGACGCCGAAGTTCCGGTGCGCGCTCACAAAAGCCGACGAGGTCAAGGTCAAGTACGGCGAGAAGAACGGCGAGGTGTACGCCGAGGTGGCAGCCAGCCGCCTGCTGTGGGCACTCGGCTTCAAGGCGGATGTGATGGCGCCCACGCGCGTGACGTGCCGCAACTGTCCGGAAGACCCGTTTGCGGCCAGCAGCGTCGACTGGCAGCGCGGCAGTCCGACCAACCTGGCGACGCGCGTCTTCGATCCGGCGATCATCGAGCGCGAGGTGGCCGGCAAGGCGATCGAGGTGAAGGATTACGAAGGCTGGGCGTGGCCCGAGCTCGACCAGATCCGCGAGCGCGGCGGCGGCGCTACGCGCGCGCAGATCGACGCGTTGAAGCTGATCGCCGTGTTCATCCAGCATTCAGATTCGAAGCCGGGCCAGCAGGAGCTGGTGTGCGCCGACGCGCGCGTCCGCAAGGATGCCAGGGGTAACGAGACCTGCGCCTCGGCCTGGCTGGTGGTCAAGGACCTGGGCGGTTCGTTTGGCAAGGCGACGCTGCTGAACACCAGCAAGATGCGGCTGGGCGACTGGGACGGCGCGGGCCTCTGGAAGGACGGGCAGGCGTGCGTGGGCGACCTGCCGCGGTCGCTGACCGGCAGCCTCGACAATCCGGTGATCAGCGAAGCGGGCCGTCGCTTCCTGGCGCGGCGGCTGACCCAGTTGAGCGACCGGCAGCTTCGCGACCTGTTCACGGCGTCGCGGGTGGAGAAGCGCGGTGAGGAGATCACCGGCGCCGATGGGCGCAAGCGCAAGGTGGTGGTGGACGACTGGGTGCGCGTGTTCAAGCGGAAGCGAGCGGAGATCGTGTCGGCGCGCTGTCCGCGCTGATATGGGGGTCAGGTCAAGAAAATCACACAAAGGGATGATTGGGGTCAGTCCCCAATCATCCCAAACTGTGATTTTCTTGACCTGACCCCCATCATCCCAATTCGCAAAGTCCAGACTGTTGCGCAGGAGATGCACGATGCAGGTCTGCAGCGTCGTCGCCGGATAGACGGCGGCCAGCGCCTCGCTCATGCCCTTGAGACCATCGGTCACGGCGATCAGGATGTCCCGACAGCCGCGCGTCTTCAGGTCGGTGAAGACCTTCATCCAGAACTTCGCGCCTTCCGTCTGCTCGATCCAGATCCCGAGGATGTCGCGCGAGCCGTCCGGCAGGACGGCCAGGGCCAGATACACGGCCTTGCTGCGGACGACCGCTTCATCGCGGATCTTCACGCGCAGGGCGTCAAAGAACACTACCGGATACATGGGCTCGAGCGGGCGCGCCTGCCACGCGGTGACCTCCGCGACCACGGCGTCGGTGACGGTGCTAATCAGATCCGGCGAGACCTCGACGCCGTACATCTCGATGAGAAACGCCTGGATCTCGCGCACCGTCAGCCCGCGCGCATAGAGCGCCACCACCTTGTCGTCGAAGCCCGTGAAGCGCCGCTCGTGTTTGCCGATCAGCCGCGGCTCGAAACTGCCGTTCCGGTCGCGCGGCACGGCGAGGGCCAACGGGCCGTCATCGGTGAGGACGGTCTTGCCACTGCTGCCATTGCGATGATTGGTGGTGTCCTCAGGCTTGGTGCCGCCTGGCCCGTAGCCGAGATGGTGACTCAGCTCCGCGCCTAAGGCGCGCTCGATGATCGCCTTCTTGAATCGGCGGACCACCGCGTCGAGCTCCTCGGGAGTCAACGGGCCTTGGCCGACGAATTGATCGAGAATCTCTGAGGGAATCGGCGCCAGCGGCACCTCAGACGTGGACGCTTTCTGTTTTCGGGACATCAACACTCCTCATGTTATGCCCCACACACAGAATTCCTGACAGGCTCATCAAATGACGCTGGCAGGACTCGCGAAGCGACTCGACGCGCTGAGCTCTGAAATCAGCACTCAGATCAGCTCCCAGATCAGCGCGGAGATTGGCTCGGTTCGGGCCGACATCAAGTCACTCGACAGGAAGTTCCAGTCACTCGATGGGAA
>SHUG01000166.1 GCA_009694735.1 Acidobacteriota bacterium
TGTGTCGTCGCATCGCTTCATGCTTGACCTCCCAGCACTCCTCGTAACTTGCGCAATGCCCGGAACAGGTGCACCCGAACCGTGGCCTGGCTCATCCCGGTGGCCGCGCTGATCTCCGCCGGGCTGCGTTCATCGAGGTGACACAGCGTGAACACCAGCCGCTGGCGGTTGGGCAGACCCGCCACGGCCTGGGTGACCTGCGCCCAGCGTTCCTTGGCCAGCAACCGGCGCTCGTTGGACGCTTCGCTGCCGGCCACTTGCTCCATCTGCCGACCCTCATCTTCGTCGGTCGAGTGGCTGATCCAGCGTTGTTGCCGTGCCCGCGCCTTCAGGCGGTCGAGGGCGGCGTTGACCAGGATCCGCGTGAACCAGACATCAAACGGCAACTCGTTCCGGTACTGCTCGATGTGCAGGAACACCTTGATGAAGGCGTCCTGCACGGCTTCGTCGGCATCGGCGGCGTCGCGGAGGTACTGAAAGGCGATCCGTACCGCGCGGCGCTGCAGCAGCGCGACCAGCGCCCCGAATCGATCCCTGGCCGCGTCACGGTCGCCGCGTTCAACGAGCGCCTTAATCTCGGCGGCCAGCACGGAGGCGGGCGACGGATGGGCGCCGTCGGCGCGACGGGGCTGGGCGGGGAGGTCGACGTGAGGCTGTCCTGCCATCTGTTACGGGATCTGGGGCTGGGGCGTTTACCGCAGTCTAGCAGGGCCGGCCCAAGTCCGTGTACGAGATTGACTTAGCGCCTTTTCAATCTGTACCATTCATACTTTGGATGCGATCGGGAGATACCGGTCCAGTTTTGGAGTCATATTTCATGAGTACTGCACAGGTGGGGCGGGGTTTGGAGGCCCACGGCGTTCAATCCTCGAAGCCGGTCTACTTCAACTTGTCGGCGCCGGCGCTCTATGAGCACGCCATTCGCCGCCAGGAAGGTGTGATCGCCGCGGACGGTCCTCTCGTGTGCCGGACCGGCGCCCATACCGGCCGGTCGCCCAACGACAAGTTCGTCGTCAAGGAGCCCTCGAGCGAGGCGCAGGTCTGGTGGGGCAAGGTCAACAAGCCGATCGCGGCCGCCCAGTTTGATGCGCTCCGCCGCGACATCGTCGCGCACCTGAAGGTGCAGGAACTCTACGTGCAGGATCTGTATGCCGGCGCCGATGCGGAGTACCGCTTGCCGGTGCGCTTCATCCAGGAATACGCCTGGCACAGCCTGTTCGTGCGCAACCTCTTCATCGTGCCGCCCACCGCCGACCTCGCGGCGTTCGCACCGCGGTTCACGGTGCTGACCGCGCCGACGTTCAAGGCCGACCCCGCGCGCCATGGCACGCGCTCGGAGGTGGCGATCGCCGTGAACTTCGCCTCGCGCGAAGTGCTGATCTGCGGCAGCAGCTACGCCGGCGAGAACAAGAAGTCGATCTTCACCGTGCTCAACTACCTGTTGCCGCTGCGCAACGTGCTCGCCATGCACTGCTCGGCCAACATTGGCCCGGCCGGCGACACGGCGCTCTTCTTCGGTCTTTCGGGCACCGGCAAGACGACCCTGTCGAGCGACCCGGAACGGCAGCTGATTGGCGACGATGAGCATGGTTGGAGCGATCGCGGCGTCTTCAACTTCGAAGGCGGCTGCTACGCCAAGATGATTCGTCTGTCGGCCGAAGCCGAACCGCAGATTTACCAGACCACGCGCCGTTTTGGCACGGTGCTGGAGAACGTGGTGATGGATCCTGGCACGCGCGTGCTGGACTTTGACGATGCCTCGCTGACCGAGAACACCCGGGGCGCCTATCCGATCGAATTCATCGCCAACGCCGTGCCGTCGGGCAGCGGCGGTCATCCGCAGAACATCGTCATGCTGACCGCCGACGCGTACGGTGTGCTGCCGCCGATTGCGCGGCTCACCGCCGAAGGCGCGATGTATCACTACCTGTCGGGCTACACCGCGAAGGTGGCCGGCACCGAGAAGGGTGTCACCGAACCGAGTGCGACGTTCAGCAGCTGCTTCGGCGCGCCGTTCCTGCCGCTCAACCCCAACGTCTACGCGAAGCAACTGGGCGAACGGATCGCCAGGCACCAGTCGCGCGTGTGGCTGGTCAACACCGGCTGGACCGGCGGCCCGCACGGCGTCGGCAGCCGCATGAAGATCGCCTACACCCGCGCGATGATTCGCGCCGCGCTGTCGGGCGCGCTCGACCATGTCACCTACCAGCGCCACCCGGTGTTCAACATCGAAGTGCCGACGTCGGTCCCCGAGGTGCCGGCGACCGTGCTGGATCCCCGTGGCACGTGGGCCGACAAGACCGCCTACGACGTGCAGGCCGCGAAGCTGGGTCGCATGTTCGTGGATAACTTCAAGGCGAACTTCGCCGACGCCGATCCCGCAGTGGCCGCTGCCGGCCCGTTGGTCTAACGGTGCCTGACACCCGTACCGCGGCGAGGGTGTCAGACACCTTTGAAGCCGTCATCGGGCTGGAGATCCACGCCCAGCTGCTCACGGCCACCAAGATTTTCTGCGGCTGTTCCACTGCCTTTGGCGCACCCCCCAACGCCCACACCTGCCCGGTGTGCGTCGGGTTACCCGGCGCGCTGCCGGTGCTCAATCGCCGCGCCGTCGACCTGGCGGTGACGGCGGCGCTCGCGCTCGGCTGCGAGGTCCAGGAGCGGTCGGTCTTCGCGCGCAAGAACTACTTTTATCCAGACTCGCCGAAGGGCTATCAGATCTCCCAGTTCGAGCTGCCGCTGGCCCTCGGTGGTGGCTTGCAGATGCCGCCGTCGGTCGGCGGCCGGTTCGTCAAGCTGACGCGCATTCACATGGAAGAGGATGCCGGCAAGTCCCTTCATGACGGCTTTGCCGACTCCGATCGCAAGACCTACCTCGACTTCAACCGGAGCGGCGTGCCGCTGGTCGAGATTGTCAGCGAGCCTGACATGCGGTCAGCGGCGGAGGCCGCCCTGTTCTTCGAGACGCTGCGCCAGATCCTGGTGTGGCTCGGCGTGAACGACGGCAACATGGACGAGGGCAGCCTGCGCTGTGATGCCAACGTCTCGGTGCGCCACCAAGGCGACACCAAGCTGGGCACCAAGACCGAGGTCAAGAACGTCAACTCGTTCCGCTATCTGGAGAAAGCCATCCAGTACGAGATTGGCCGCCACCTCGACGTGCTCGATCACGGCGGCCGCATCGTGCAGGAGACGCGGCTGTTCGACGCCGCCCAGGGCAAGACCTATTCGATGCGGAGTAAGGAAGAAGCGCACGACTATCGCTACTTCCCTGAGCCGGACTTGCCGCCGCTGGTCGTGGACCAGGCGCGCCGGGTTCGCATCGAGGCGCGGTTGCCGGAACTGCCGGATGCCCGGCGCCGCCGCCTGATTGCGGAATACGCGATCCCTGAGTACGACGCCGCGCTGCTGACGCAGACGCGAGGCGTGGCGGATTACTTCGAAGAGACCGCGCGCGGTTCCGGCCACCCGAAGGCGGCCAGCAACTGGGTGATGGGCGAGGTGCTTCGCAACATGAAGGAGCGCGCGGTCGGCATCGAGTTGGTGCCCATCTCGCCAGCTGCGCTGGCCGGCTTGATCGGCATCGTCGAGAACGGCACGATCAGTTCGACGGTCGCGAAAGACGTCTTCGCGAAGATGTACGACACGGGCCGCGCCGCCGCCGAGATCGTGGCGGGCGATGGGTTGGCGCAGATCTCCGATACCTCGAGTCTCGACCCCATCGTGCAACGGGTATTGGCCGCGAATGCCGACGTGGTCGCCGAAATCAGGGCCGGCAAGGACCGCAAGTTCCAGTTCCTGGTCGGCCAGGTGATGAAAGAGACGAAGGGGAAGGGCGATCCCAAGCTCGTCACCGACCTGATGCGCGCCGCCATCGGCTTGTAGGCCATGTGGATGCGAGCGGCGGGAGTCTATCTCTTCGCCGCCGTGGTCCTGACGTGGCCGCTCGCCACGCAACTCACTACCCATCTCGGCGCCCTGGAAGGCGCCGGTGATCCGTACCTGAATCTCTGGATCCTCGGCACCGGGATCAAGGCGTGGCTCGCCGATCCCGCATCGGTGTTCTCGGGCCGCGTCTTCGACGCCAATATCTTTCATCCGGCCCAGGGATCGCTGACGTTCTCCGATCACCTGCTGCTGCAATCGTTGGTGATGGCGCCGCTCCATGCCGTCACCCGGAATCTTGTTCTTTGTTACAACGTGCTGCTGCTCGCATCCCTCGCGCTGAGCGGGTTGGCGATGCACGCACTGGTGAAGGGCGTCACCGGCTCGAGACCGGCGGCATTTATCGCCGGCCTGGCCTGGGCGTGCTGGCCGTATCGATCGGCGCATCTGCTGCACTTGCAGCTGCAATCACTCTATTTCCTTCCGCTCGCGCTGCTCGCTCTGTACCGGCTCGCGGCCGCCCGCCGCAAGGTGGCCGCGGTGCTGCTGGGCGTGTTGGCCGCCATGCAAGCGGTGTCGTCGGTCTACTACGGCCTGATGACCGCTATCGCACTGGCGGTTGGCGCCGTGACCGTGGCTGGGGCGACCGGCCAGTGGCGCGGCCGCCGGTTCTGGTCGCGCATGGTTCTCGCCGCGCTGGTCGGCGCGATCCTCGTGGCGCCGGTGGTGTGGCCGTACTGGCAGTCGCAACAGCGGGAGGGATTTGGCCGGAACCTGTCCGAGGCCGCCGCGCATGCGGCGTCGGTGCAGAGCTACACGCAAGTGCCACCCGACAACCTGGTCTATGGCCGCACCGGCCTGTTGGCGCCGCGCGCGCCGGCGCCGGGAGAACGCGATCGGCGGCATGTCGAGCACCAGTTGTTCCCTGGCCTCGTGCTGCTGGGCCTGGCGGCCCTCGGGCTGTGGCGCGGCTGGCGCAGTGATGCGCGACCGGTCGTCATCTCGGCCGCGGCGTTGGCACTGGCGGGCCTGGTGCTGTCGCTCGGCCCAGAAGGCGTTCGTCCGCTGTACGCGTGGCTGGCCGATCACGTCTTTGGGTTCCACGCGATTCGCGCGCCGGCGCGGTTCTCGGTCGTCATGATGCTCGGCCTCTGCGTCCTGGCCGGCGTTGGCGTGTCGCAAACGCGATTGAAGACCGGCGTGGTGGCGCTGTTGGCGGCCCTGATGTGTCTCGAGTACGTCAACGCACCGCTCGCGTTCGTCGTCGCGCCGCCGGCATCGACGGCGACGGGACGTTGGCTGGCCGAGGAGGGCGGTAGCGGCGCGGTGTTATATCTGCCGCTGACCCTGGACCGTGAGAATTCGCCCTTCATGGTGCAATCGCTCGAGCACGGGCGGCCGATCGTGAACGGCTACAGCGGGCAGCGGCCGTCGTTCTATACGTCGTTGGTCGACGCGCTGGCGGATCCGGTGTCTGCCGATGCGCGTGCCACCCTGAAAGAGCTCGACCTGCGCTTCGTGGTGAGTCCGGCGAACCTGGCCGGTGCCGGCGAGCCCGCATCACCATTCATCGAGCAGGCACGTTTTGATGACAGCGTCATTTACGAGGTGGTGTGGACGCCCGAGAGCGACGCGGCGCTGCACGACGACGTGGCGACGACGGAACCGCCGCCGCCAGGCGTGCCGCCGTTCAAGGTCGGCGAACGAGCAGCCTACGACGTGCAATGGCTCAACGGGCCGCTTGACCTCACCGCCGGTCAGATCACCCTCAGCGTCGTGGCGGCCGAGGCGCGGGACCTAGGGGTTGCGGGCGAACCGCCGGCGTGGGTGTTCGAGGTCGGGGTCGACACCGCGCCGTGGGTGTCACG
>SHUG01000167.1 GCA_009694735.1 Acidobacteriota bacterium
CTCGCCCATCCCCCCAGAACCCAGGGGGCCGCTCACGAGATAGGGGCCGAGACGCGTGCCGGGAGTCAGAGCCAAGCTGTCGGATTATAGGGGGCGGGGCGCGTTTCGCACGCGATTCGTTTGGGGACACCCCCCCTCGGCCCGAGGCGCCACCTCTGGGGGCCTGGGCGGTGTGTTACCCTCGGCCGGCGACAGTAGCCGGAGTCAACGAATGTGAATCGTTCCGGGATTATCGGGGGGCGAATTAGTTGATTCCGGCCGCTGCGGAGGTGTTTGCCACCCGCCAGCGGATGGGCGAAGCGGTGATCGGGCAGGCCCATACGTTGAAGGTGCGGGCGCTGGTGAAGCTCGGGGAACTGTTGAAGGATCTGCCGAAGGACAAGGGGGGACTTCGCCGTGATACCCAAGCGGTACCACGGGAAACTACCTACGCCGACCTCGGCGTCACCAAGAAGCTAGCGTCCGTCGCGCAGCAGCTGGCGGCACTGCCCGAGGCCACACGCGAGGCCATTGCCCAGCGTGAGGTGACGTTGTCGGCGGCGAGACGTGAGACCAAGGCGCAGGAGGTGACGCGGCGCGTGTCGCTGCCTGACGCGAAATACCGTGTGCTGTATGCCGACCCGCCCTGGTCCTACAACGACAAGGCAGACGGGATCGCAAACCTCGATCGTTATCGACGATGGCGCGCCAGCAAAAAGAGTCGAATGCGACAACTACCGAAGGAGCTGGCTTCGCGTGTTGCCGCCGGCAGCGCCGCGAGTTGCTGCGCGACGGACGCCAGCTTCTTGGTGATGTTAAGTTCGGCGTAGGTTGGCGTTGGGTTTGATGGTTCCCTTCGAGAACCATCTATACGAGTCTTGCCGCCATGTTCGCCGCCCGTCGCCTTCGGCAGATCCTTGAGCAGTTCCCCGAGTTTCACCAGTGCCCGCGTCTTCAATGTATGGGCCTGCCCGATCACCGCTTCCCCCATGCGCTGTCGAGTGACGTCGGCGGCTTTCACCTCACGTCTCGCTTGCGACAACGTCACCTCACGCTGCGCAATGGCCTCGCGTGTGGCCTCGGGCAGCGCCGCCAGTTGCTGCGCGATATGCGATGTCTTTTTATCGAGCTTGTAGTCAGCCAGTGTAGACGGCGCATCGAATTGGAGTTCCTTTTTGGAACCCCTATTCCTGCCCCCCCTTCGCGCCCCGTCCGCCAGCCTGTTTGGGCAGATCCTTGAGTAGTTCGCCGAGCTTCACCAGCGCCCGCGTCTTCTACCGGTACCCCTGCGGTACCGGTAGAACGCGACCTGTGACCCAACCGTGTAGCGCCACGCTGGCGAATAGCGGTGGGACTCTTGCCCCAAAATCTTGCGGTGGGCGTCAAGGTGGGCGTCAAACGCCTCGCGAAAGCGTTCCCGGTTCTCTCAACTAGTGAAATCTGGCGGGAATCTTGGTGAGCCCGCTCGGAATCGAACCGAGAACCAACAGATTAAGAGTCTGCTGCTCTACCAGTTGAGCTACGGGCCCACTCGAGGAGTGGACGCACGAGCAACGTCTCGTGCGCCTGGCTTGCCCACCGCAGCGCTCCACAGGAAGCGGTTCGCAGCGTCAGGCAAACCGTAACTATATCATTCGGCCCGCTCGATCGGCAACGATCGAGTCGCCCGACCGCCTTGCCTCCCCGCAAGCATTGCTGAGGCATCGCTCTTGCTCCCCCCTGAGCGGAGACTACCGATGCCACCAACCCAAGATCAGAATCGTCGTGAATGAGCCGGAAGGCGCGGAATAAACCTTGCACTTGACCGAGCGGCGTCTCCGATGGGACGCCGAACGGCTCACATTAGGCAAAAAATGGCAGGGAAATGACCACTGGAAGTTTTAAGGGAATACTGGCCGCGGCCCTCATCACCACGTTCGCGGCCGGCTGCGCGAACACCATGCGTGAAGGCCGATACCGAAAAGGCCGTTGACAAGACCGGCGGCGGCATCGAGCCCATGGATGTCAAGGCGGCATTGATTACTGATGGACGGGTCGACGCCGGCAACATCAACGTCGACACCAGCGCGAGCACTAAAACCGTTCTGCTGAAGGGCTCCGTGCCAACCACCGAACAACGCACCATGGCGGAAGTGATCGCCAGCCAGGGATCAGGCCAAGGGCTATCCGATCAACAACCAGCTGACCGTCGTCCCGAAGTAGCTCCCCGCCGGGCGCGTTTAGTTCACCTTGAACGAACTGGACGCGCCGTCTCTCCAGCCGGCCGGTGACATTTACGGCGAACCGTTGATGTTCCAGTGCTCGGTTCTGAGCCCGGCCTCAACGCTCTCGAGGCGCGCGCGGAATGCGACCGCGGTGGCAAAGCGATCGCTCTCGGTCGTGCCATCCGGCCGATGCCAAATCAACTGGAACTCGGACGACTCGTGGTCGAACCGGGTTTCGATGCGTAGAACGTCCGGACCGCGCTGACGGTCTTTTGGTCAATTGTCCTGGGATGACATGCGACTGCCACTGGCGCTCTCATTGCATTCTCTCGAAGTGGGCCGAGCTCAGTTGGCTCGCTGTCCTCATGTCGGTTATTTGAGATGGAGAATGGTGCATGCGCTTATTGATGAAAACCAGCCTGCGCGTGGCGCTGATCGGCGTGACGTTGATCGGTGCGGCAACCCCCGCCTCCGCGGACTGGCTGTTCACGCCATATGCGGGCATCACCTTCGGCAAGAGCGCTAATTTCGGCGATGTGGGCGACCGCGAAGACAACCTCGAGAGGCGAGCCACCTTCGGTGCCAGCGCCACCTGGACTGGTGCCGGCATGTTCGGCTTCGAAGCCGACTTCGGATCGACGCCCAACTTCTTCGAACACACCAGCGGTAACCGGAACTTCAACTTCGGCGACTCCAATGTGACGACGTTGATGGGCAATGTGGTCCTCGCGGCGCCCATCGGCGGCACCACCGGCAAGGGTTTCCGGCCCTACGGATCAGCCGATGTCGGGCTGCTGCGAAGCAATGTCAGCGCGGGCGGCCTGTGCGATGACCTGAGCCAGAACGAACTCGGCTTCAACATCGGCGGCGTCTACTCCTTCTTCACCGACAACTTCGGTCTGCGAGGCGAGATCCGCTACTTTCGCGCGCTGCAGAAAGGCGACGACGGCGGCAACGACCTGGATCTGAGCGATCTCAAGTTCTGGCGCGGCACCCTCGGCGTCACATTCCGCTTCGGCGGCTAACCGGCCTGGATGGAGGCGGCGGTGAGTTGGCAATCCTCTCACCGTCGCAGCCTGCTCGTATAATCGGCACTCAGTATGGGAACCAGAATTCTCATCATGTGTGCCGCCCTGGCGGCGCTTGGCTCGAGCACACTCGTGACCGCTTGGGGCGTGACGGCCGGCGGGCCGCGGTAAGCCGGGAGCCGGCCCTACCGATTGTGAATCCGGATCCCGGAGCCCGGGACCCGGATCCCAATTGTTCTACCGCAGCGCCGCGGCGCGGCCCTTGAGCGTTTCCGCCAGGGCCTTCAGGCGCATGGCGTCGCGGCCGGTCGCCGCCTTCGCATCGCCGTCCACCTGCGCCGCCACCGCGTCGAGTGCCGTCAGCGCTTCGGCGGCGTTGCGCTCCTTGCCGGTGCGTAGTGAATCGACCTTCGACAGGCCGCCGAGCACGGCGCCCGAGCGGGCGGCCGAGATGCCCTGGTTGCGGTTCAGCTGATCCAGGTAGGCCTTGGCCACCGCGGATGACGCCGGCCACACCACCTTCGGCTGGTTCTGCGAGTTGAACTCCTGCAGCCGGAACTGCATGGCAGCGTCGATTTCGTTCTGCGACAGGTGCTCGCTGGGCTTCAGGCGGAACACGTCGATGCCGCGAGCGATCTCGGCGCCGTAGATGTTGCCGTTGTACCAGTACGACGACCAGTAGCCACCCGACACCATGCCCTGGCCGTTGATGGGGCCGCGGTCAAAGTAGGCAATCTCGGTGGCCTTGGCCGAATCGGTGAAGTCGAACACCGAGACACCACCCTGGTACCACGACTGCACCATGATGTCGCGCCCGGGGACCGGGATCAGCGAGCCGTTGTGGGCCACGCAGTTCTCCTGCTCGGTCTGCGCCGCCGGCATCTTGTAGTAGCCCTTGAACACCAGCTTGTTGTCGACGATGTCGTAGATGGCGTCGGCGCCCCAGGTCAGGGGATCGACCGCGCGGCAGCGCGGCCGGCCGCCGCCGCCCCACTCGTCGGTGAACACGACCTTGGTGCCGTCGTTGTTGAACGTGGCCGAGTGCCAGTAGGCAAAGCCCTTGTCCGACACGAAGTCGAGGCGCTTCGGGTTGCGCGGATCCTTGATGTCCATCAGGATGCCGTTGCCCGAGCAGGCGCCGGCCGCCAGCCCGATTTCCGCATACACCGTGATGTCGTGGCACTGATTGGTGGTGCTGGTGCGCTGGGTGTTGGGGCCGTGATCGCCGCCAGTCCAGAGGCCGGCGATGTTGCCGTTGTCGTTGGCGAAGAGGCGGGGCTGGTTGACGATCCGCGACTTCTCGGGCGCCGCGATCGGCACTTCAATCACGTCGATGCTGAACAGCGACGTGTTCTGATCTTCCTTGGCATCCTTACCGGAGCAGCCCTCGAGTTCCTCGCCCGAGCGCACGCCGCCCGTGCCCGAGGCATACAAGAAGATGTGACCCTTGTCGTTCGGATCGGGTACCAGCGTGTGCGTGTGCGAACCGCGGCATGTCTGCACGGCCGCGACCTGCTTCGGCTTCTGCAGGTCAGAGATGTCGAAGATACGGACGCCGCGAAAGCG
This sequence comes from Acidobacteriota bacterium, assembly GCA_009694735.1. Taxonomy (GTDB): domain Bacteria; phylum Acidobacteriota; class Vicinamibacteria; order Vicinamibacterales; family UBA2999; genus 12-FULL-67-14b. The sequence continues at coordinate 4,778 of SHUG01000167.1, forward strand.
CTCCTTGCTGACGGTCTCGGTAATGCCCTGCAGGCCGCAGTCGAGGCGGCCGCGGGTCTGCTCGACCGACATGAACAGGAGGTTGCCGTAGATCGAGACGTCACCCTGTCCGCCGGGGCAGACCACCGACGCGATCAGCTGCGGCTTGTTGGCCCGTTCGATGTTGTAGGTGTTGAAGCCGTGGTAGTTGCCGACCACGACATGGTTGCCACTGAACGCGAGGTCGGAGTTCGTGAACCCGAGCGCGTTGGGGTTGGGCGGCGTCCGCGGTGCGGCTGGCGCGCCTGCTGCCGGCGGAGGGGGCGGCAGCGTGCCGGCCGGCGCGTTCGGATCGAAGAAGCCTTCCGGCTTCGGCAGGTTCGCCGTGAGCTCCATGTTCCAGGCGGCGACCGCGGCGTCCTTGAAGCCCGCCTTCAGGTTGGCGCGAGGATCGGTGGTCGACGGCCGTGGCAGGTCCGCGGGCGGCACCGGCTCCGGCAGTTGTGGCGGCCGCCCGGCCGCGGGTGCCGCCGGCTGCTGCGCCTGTGGTGCCGGCTGTTGCGCCTGTCCGACGGCGAGGGCCGAGACGACCAACGTTGCGGCTAAAAAACTCTTCACGATTCTCATAAGTTGCTCCTCGAAGCCAAAAACATCGCACGGAATCACGCAATCACCGAAACAAGGCCCTGCTCTTTCTTCCCGGTTTCGGTGTTTCCGTGTGAAGCATTACCGCAGGCGCGCGGTGCGGCCCTTCAACGTGTCTGACAGTGACTGCAAACGCATGGCATCGCGGCCCTTGGCGGCCTTGGCATCCGCGGCCAACTGGGCGGCCACGCCGTCCAGACCCGCGAGCGCGGCAGCGGCGTTACGTTCCTTGCCGGTGCGCAGCTCGTCAACCTTGGCGAGGGCGTCGGTCACGGCCTTGGCGCGTGCCGCTGAAATGCTCTTCG
>SHUG01000168.1 GCA_009694735.1 Acidobacteriota bacterium
GCCACGGCGGTCGCGCTGCCGCCGCTCGATCCGGCGGTACTAAGCGATGGATCGTAGGCATTGCCAACCGTGCCGCCAACCGAGCTGATGCCGAAGTCGCCGAATGGAAACTCGTCGAGGTTGGCCTTGCCGAGCACGACGGCGCCGCCTTGCTTCATGCCGGCCGCCACGCGCGAGTCCAACCGCGGCCGGTGGTCCACCAGCGCGAGCGATCCACCGGTGGTGGGCAGTTCGATGGCATCGATGTTGTCCTTGAAGACGATGGGCACGCCGTGGAATGGGCTTCGCACGCGCCCACTTGCCCGCTCCGCATCCCGCGCGCGGGCATCGGCAAGCGCTCGCGGGTTAATCGATAACACCGAGCGAAAGGTCGGGCCGTGACGATCGTAGCGCGACAGCCGGGCGAGATACTCGATGGTGATGTCTTCGGACGTGACCAGGTTGCGGGTCATCGCGTCCTGGAGCTCAGTGACACTCTTCTCGAACACCGTGAAGGCCGGCGGCGCGGGTGTGTTCGTGGGCCAGTTGACGATCTGGGATCGCTGGAACGCGGTGAGGCCACGAAGATCTGGTGCGGCCACCAGTTGCTTCGCCGTCGCCGTCACGCGGGTAATCTCCGAGCCGGCGGCCGGGACCTTGGCACCCGGGCCCGCGTACACCGGCTCGCCGGTCACCAGCGCATCCTTGAATGGGATCGGATAGCCGCCTCGCGGGTCGTACACCTCGCTCAATCCCTTGACCACGAACGTCACCAGCGCGGAGGTTTGACCCGGCCGCAGTCGCAGCGTGAAGACGTAGCCGATGTGGGAGGTGTCGAAGCCCGGCCAGAGGCCGTCGAACGGATCGCCATACATGTCCCCCACCGACGTGAACGGGCCGCGGCGGGTGCCCAGCACATGCGCGGATGGTCCATGCCCCGACGGTCCGTCGGCGGGATTCGCCGCGCCTTTCGCGTTCTGCATCACGATGACGAAGCTGTCGGCCGTGTCGATTTGCCGATCGCCACTCGAGGTGATGGCCACCGTCACCCGCCCACCATCATCCACCGCTCCGACCGCGCCACCCCAGGCCACGCGAACAGTGCGGTCTTCGGTTGTGGTGTTGGTGAAGCTGTCGAAATAGCGGAGATACGGTGAGTCTGTGGCCGTCGTGATGCCGCGCGAGGTCAGGATGCCTTCGACCAGGACCGGCGTGATCGAGTCGAAGCGGCCGGTATCATCGTGGTGCAAACCGAAGCCGCGCAAGTGCTGATTGCTCACGAGCAGCCCGTTGTCGGCCCGACGCACCTGCAGCTTGAGGTAACCAAACCCGTTGAACGGGTTGGCGCGGCCGCCGGTGGCGATGCCGCCGCTGTCTTGTGACCACGGCGAGGTGTCCTGGATGTCCCAGAACTGGCCGTCGCCCGAAGGCACTCGAGTCACCGCGCCGGCATTCATCACGCACAGGGTGGCTCCGGTCACTGCCAGGGCCAGTGCCTTCAAGGTTCTCATGGCGCGAAGTATATCGAGGTCCTATACTCTCGCGATGCGCACCAGGAACCTGACTGCTGTTCTGCTCGCCGTCGGCCTGATCGGATTCGTCACGCTGCAGGGCCAGGATCGCCAGGCAGCCGATGACACCGCGAAGCCCGGCGAGGGCTTCACGCTCAAGACCGCCGAGACCATCGAGTTCACGACCGATGAGGTGACGTGGATGCAGGTGGACGTGTCGCCTGATGGCCGCACCATTCTGTTCGATCTGCTGGGCGACCTCTATACGATGCCGGTTGCCGGCGGCGAGGCCACACGCATCATGGGCGGGCTGTCGTTCGAAAGCCAGCCGACCTGGTCGCCCGATGGTCGCACCATGGCCTTCCTGACCGATCGCAGTGGCATCGAGAACCTCTGGATCGCCAACGCCGACGGCGGCAACCCACGCGCGGTCAGCAAGGACGGCAAGACCAACGACCGGCCGCAGATCATGGCGTCACCGGCGTGGACTCCGGACGGGCAGTACATCATCGTCTCGAAGTCGCGGCCGCCTGAACCGGGCACGTTCGGCCTGTTCATGTATCACCGCGACGGCGGCACCGGCGTCCGTGTCGGTCCGGCCCCACCGGCACAGCCAGCCCCAGACGCGCAGGGACCGCCGCCCGCGCCGCCCACCAACAAAATGGGCGCGGTGGTCACGCCTGATGGCCGCTTCATCTACTACACGCAGCGTACGGGCAGCTTCACCTACAACGCACGCTTTCCGCTGTGGCAGGTCTACCGTCACGATCGCGAGACCGGCGATGTCACCCAGGTGACCAACGCGCAAGGCAGCGCCATTCGCCCCGCGATCTCTCCCGATGGCAAGTGGATGGTGTTCGGCACGCGCCACAAGTCACAAACCGGCTTGCGCGTGCGCAACCTCGAGACCGGCGCCGAGCGGTGGCTGGCGTATCCCGTGACGCGCGATGACCAGGAATCGCGCGCCAGCCGCGACACGCTGCCGCGCTACGACTTCATGCCTGACGGCAAGTCGCTGATCGTGCCGGTGGCCGGCAAGCTGCAGCGCATCGACTTCGAGACCGGCGCCGCGACGCCGATCCCATTCACGGCGAAAGTGCAGGCCGAGATTGCGCCTCGAGTGTACACGCCGGTGCGGGTGGAAGACGGACCATCGGTGCGCGCCCGGCTGATCCGCTGGCCGTCGCTGTCGCCCGATGGCACCAAGCTGGTGTTCAGCGCGATGAACCGGCTTTACATCAAAGACATGCCGAGTGGCGCACCGCGGTTGCTCACCACACCACAGGACTTGTCCACCGACTTGTCCGCCGTAGCCGAGGCGAAGGTGGAAGCGCAGCGCGCGAAGGTGGAAGGCGAGTTCATGCCGTCGTGGTCGCCAGATGGCAGGTCGATCGTCTACACCACGTGGACGACGACGGGCGGGCAGATCAAGCGGGTGGCGGTCACTGGTGGGCAGCCCGAGACGCTGACGCGCAGCGAAGGCTACTATCTCGATCCGACCTTCACGCCTGATGGCGCGCGCGTGGTGTTTCTAGCAGGCGCGGCCTCCGACCAGCTGTATTCGATCCTGATGGATACCCCGCCCGAGAACCTGCTCGAGGGCGATGAAGAGGCGCCGCGCGAGATCGGCGGGGTCAGCCCGCCGAACACGCTCGAGATCCGGTGGCTGCCATCGGCCGGCGGGGCATCCACTCTGGTCGGTTCCGCGCAAAGCGGCCGTGGTCCGCACTTCACGCGCAACGACTCATCGCGCGTCTATCTCACCACCAACCGCGGGCTGCAGTCGATCACGATGGACGGCTACGACCGGCGCACGCTTTTGCGGATCACCGGTGTCGGGCCCGGCAACAATCCGCCGGCGGCCGGCGACATCCGCATGTCACCGGACGGCACTCGCGCGTTCGTCAGCCTGCAGGAGAAGCATTACCTGGTGACCGTGCCGCGGGCCGGGCGCGAGACCGTTGAGGTCCGCATCCAGGGCCGCGCCGATAACACGTCGGTGCCGGTCAAGCGCATGTCGCTCGACGGCGGCGACTATCTCGATTGGACAGCCGACGGCTCGGCAGTGACCTGGGCCTGGGGCGCGCAGTTCTTCCGCCAGGCGATCACCGAGACCGAACCACAGAAAACCGACGTGGTGGTGGAACGGCCGCGGGCGAAGCCAACAGGATCGGTGCTGCTGAGCGGCGCACGCATCATCACCATGAAGGGCGATGAGGTCATCCCGCAGGGCGACGTGCTAATCACCGACAACCGCGTGGCGGCGGTCGGCCGTCGCGGATCGCTCACGGTGCCCGCGGGCACCCGCACGATCGGCGTCGCCGGCAAGACCATCATGCCGGGCATCGTCGACGCCCACTCGCACATGTGGGCGCCGCGCGGCCTCCATCAAAGCGAAGTCTGGCAATACCTGGCGAACCTGGCCTATGGCGTGACGACCACGCGCGATCCGCAGACGTCGACGCCCGATGTTTTCGCGTATGCCGACATGGTCGACAGCGGCATGATGCCGGGCCCGCGCATCTACGCCACCGGGCCGGGCCTGTTCGCGGGGTCAGGCATCGAAGACCGCGACGCCGCCTTCCGCTTCGTCAAGCGTTACAAGGAGGCGTATCGCACCAACACCATCAAACAGTACGTCGCCGGCGACCGCGTCGTCCGCCAATGGATCATCGAGGCCTGCAAGGAGTACGGCATCACCGCCACCATCGAAGGTTCGCTCGACTTGAAGTTGAACCTCACGCAGATGGCCGACGGCTACTCGGGCCAGGAGCACAGCCTGCCGATCGCGCCGCTCTACAAGGACGTGACCACGTTCGTGGCGAAGACCAAGACGTTCTACACGCCCACCATCCTGGTGGCGTACGGCGCGCCGTGGTCCGAGAACTACTGGTTCGAGAACGAGAACCCGGCGCAGGATGCCAAGCTGCGCAAGTGGATTCCGTGGGAGCTGCTCGACGGCATGGTGCGGCGCCGGCCGCAGTGGTTCCTGCCGGAGGAGTACGGCCACAACCTGATCGCGAAGGGCGTGACCGATGTGATCCGTGCTGGCGGCAAGGCCGGCCTCGGCAGCCACGGCCAGTTGCAGGGGCTGGGCGCCCATTGGGAGACCTGGAACCTGGCGTCGGGCGGCCTGACGCCACACGAAACGTTGCGGATCATCACACTGTTCAGCGCCGAAGCGATCGCGCTGCACCAGGATGTCGGCTCGCTCGAACCTGGCAAGCTGGCAGATCTACTGGTGCTCGATCGCAACCCGCTCGAGAACATCAAGAACACGAACTCGATTCGCTACGTGATGAAGAACGGCGAGCTCTACGAAGCTGATACGCTGAACGTGATCTGGCCGGCGGCGAAGCCGTTACCGAAACAGTTCTGGTGGAACACAGAACCGAAGCCGTGAACGTCGCACTCATCTTCCTGCTCGTCTACACGGTTGGCCTTACCGCCTTCGGGGTGTGGATTGGACGCCGCGTCAAAGTGCCGGCCGATTTCTTCGTCGCCGGCCGCAGCCTGACGTGGCCACTGGTCGGCGGCACCGTGCTGGCCGCGAATATCGGCGCGGGCACGACCGTCGGCGCCGCGGGGCTCGCCTATCGCGACGGCATCAGCGCGTTATGGTGGAACGGTGCGGTTGGCATCGGCACCTTGGTGCTGGCTCTTTGGGTGGGCCCGAAGCTGTGGGCGCTGGCGTCCGCGCGGGGCCATTTCACGGTCGGCGACTTTCTGGAAGATCGCTATGGCGCCACGGTCCGCGGCGTCGTCGCCGTGCTGATCTCGGTCGGCGCGTTGGCCATTCTCGCCGCGCAACTGATTGCCGGCGCCGCGGTCCTCGAGGTGGTGGCCGGCCTGCCGCGCTGGCAGGGTGTCGCCATCGGCGGCATCGCCATGACTGTCTATTTCACGGCCGGCGGCCTTCTCAGCTCGGCGTGGGTGAATGCGCTGCAACTGGTCGTGCTGCTCGGCGGCTTCCTGGTCGCGGTGCCAATGGTGCTGGCAAAGGTCGGCGGCCTCGACGCCATTGCCGCCGCGCCGGGCGTACCGGCCACGTTCTGGGATCCGATGTATTCCGCCGGGGTCTCGTCAGGCTGGACGCTGCTCATCCTGCTGACGCCGGGCTTCATTATCTCGCCTGGCCTGGTCCAGAAGGCCTATGGGGCGATCGACGCCCGCACCGTCCGCAT
>SHUG01000169.1 GCA_009694735.1 Acidobacteriota bacterium
CGCACGTTGCCGGCTGATAAGTCGGCAAAGCTGGGCTGCTGCGTATTGACCGCGTTGTTGGCGGCGATGAAGGCCTCGCCGCAGGTGGCGTGGCTGGCTGGGCAACCTGAATCGTCGCCGACGCCCAGCGGATGCCCCAACGGTCCGTTCCAAATCAGGTTGCCGGCGATCCGCAAATCGTTGTCGCCGCGGTTAGAGTTCGGCGCACCGGTGCCGGACAGGCCTCCGGAATACTCACCGGCGATCTGGAAGTGCTGCCACTGGCTGCCGGCTCCCGCCGGGTTGAACACCACGTTGTTCATCAGAAACACGTGGTGGTTGGGAATTCGGACGAAGTTATCGCCGTCGTCAACAACGGTCGTGCCCCACGCGCCGCTCGACAGACGGGTCTCGCAGGCCGTGCGCTCGGCCGGCACATCGGCGGCGTCGCAGCTGCGGGCGCCGAAACCGGCTTCCAACACGTGACTGCGGCTGCCAACGCGGTAAAGCGTGTTCCAGGCCACCAGCACGTTGTAGCCGCCGTTCACGCCAAGCCCCGCGCCTTGGGTGTCATGAACAATGTTGTTGACCACGCGGATGTCGTATGCCTCGTAGTGCAGCCACGGCGAGGTCATGAACTGCAGGCCGGTGCCCTGCCCGACCGTGAAGCCGCCGGTGCCGCAATCGTGAAACTCGTTGCTGTCGACGAGGATCGATGCCGACCCGCCCTTGACGTAACCACACCAGTCGTTGGCACCGTGCACGCGGCTGCGGACGATATGCCCCTGCTGCACTGCCACGAAGTCGATCGCGTTGTCGTCGGCGCCGCCAATCCGCGAGTCTTCAATGTAGAAGTGCGTCGACTGATTGACCTTGACCGTCTCGTGAGCCACCGCCGCCTGCACGCCTTCCACCGGACGCGCGCCGCCGGTGAACGTGACGTTGCGCAGCAGGATGTGATCGCAATCTTCACAGTGGAAGACGTCGGCCGCCGGCGTCGGCACAATGTCGAGATCGACGAAGTACAGGTAGCCGACGTGCGCGATATTCAGGCCGGTGCGTAGCGTGGCCGTGCCGGCGCCGTTGACGGCCCGGAACACGATCGGCGCCGTCGCTGATCCGTAGCGCGCTTCCATGTAGTGAGGAATGGCGTCGGCCGGATACTCACCCGGCTGCAGCCGGATCTCGTAGCCGCTGGCGACCAGCGCGCTGGTCGGGGTATTCGGCGGCACGCGGTTCCAGGCCTCGATCAAGGTGCGCACCGCCTCCCCGGCGCTGCGCCCGCTCGCCCGATCGTTGCCGCCGACCGGGTCGACCCAGATCTGTTGCAAGGTGGGATTGCCCGCGTCGTAGCGGGGGGCGGTCTGTGCAAAACCGGGCAGCGGCAGCGCCGCGATTACCAACGCACCGAGAACGAGCCGGACAAAGACACTCACATCAGTGAGTATCGGCTAGTTTCAGCAACTCCTCAACTTCTCGCTGGAGGTCGCGGGTCAGTGGCGAATGGTACCGCCGCAGCAGTGCGTCCGCCACGGCCTCGTAGTACCACAACGTGCCGTCACGCTTGCCCTGAAAGCGCTCCCACACCTCGTCGCCATGCATCCGCAGGTCGCGGATGATCGACCGGACGTTGTGCAGCTTATCGGCGGCCGATACCAGGCACACCGACGTGCTGGCGCCCTCGACGTGGGCCAGGTAGCCCTCCTTGCGCTCGCGCCACGGCAGCTTGTCTTCCGGATGCTCCACCAGGCTGTCGCTGCAGCCAAAGACGATGTCACCCACGGCATCGCCAAAGCGCGCACGGATTTCAGCGAGGCGCGCTTCCCCGCCGCCATCTTCGGCCGCGTCGTGCAGCAAGGCACCGACGGCCTCGTCCTCACTGGCGCCGTACTCCAGGGCGATCGCCGCCACGCCCAGAATGTGGGCCATGTACGGGATGCCGGTGCCCTTGCGCTGTTGGCCGTGATGCACTTGGTTGGCGTAGATCAGTGCGGACGCGAAGCGGGTCACGACGGTAAGACTATCTTAGGGTGCGTACGTTGCGTACGCACCTTAGTTCGTGCGTAAGGCCTGCATTACGTCGACTCTCGAAGCCCGAGACGCGGGCATGGGGTGCCGAGGGACTGCCACGCCGATCACGCTGATCCTCAACTGGAAGCCCGAACCCAAGCCGTAGATTTTCCCCAGGCCCCATGATGCGCATCGCTCAGCGTGGGTCGTTGACGGCCGTTTCTGCCACCCTGTCCGCATGACGCTCGAAGCCGTCATACAGTGCCTCATCGACCAGCGAGATCTTTTGCTCGAACACGGCGTGTTGGCGCTCTACGTCTTTGGCTCCGTTGTGCACGGGCGAGCGTCCGCTGGGCCGGCGGATCGGGCACCTCACGGGCCGCCTCGACGTGCCCGCGCCCAAGACCGGATGGCCGAAGAGGATCAAGGAAAGTAATTGGCGGTAAGGACGTGGCTGCTGGATACCGGCCCGTTGATTGCCTATCTCAACCGGCGCGATCCCGCTCACGCCGCGGTCGCGGCCCGGCTTGATGACTTCAGCGGTCAACTGGTGACGACCGGCGCCGTGGTCACTGAGGTGATGTACTTCCTCTCGGGCGTGCCAGGCGGCCCAGTAGCGTTTGCGGAGTTGCTGGTCGCATCTGGCACCCGAATCGCGGAGTCCTCCGACCCGACGTGGGTGCTCGCGGCCGCCGACCTGATGGCCCGCTACTCGGACACCCCCATGGATTTCGCCGACGCCACCCTGGTGCAGCTGGCTGACGGCCTGGGTGTGATCGACATCCTGACGCTGGACCGGCGCGGGTTCTCCACCTATCGAACCGCGAAGGGCAAGGCGTTCCGCCTCGTGGCCGGAAGTTTGTCCGGCTGAAGCAATGGCCCGTTCGACCTCCGCCCTAGCCCGGGCGGACTTTTCGCCTGATGTAGTCGAGCGCCTCCGGAAACTCACGCCAATCCACGAAGTGGCCGCGGTCCGTGAACTCGAAGTAACTGCACTGCAATTGCGCCGCGACGTGCCGTGCTTCAGCAATCGGGATGAGCGGGTCGTCCGACGAGTGGTAGATCGCGATCCACTGCTGGTTCTCGCGGATGCGCTGCCACTGCCACGGCTCGCGGTAGTAACCGCTGGCCGCCTCGAACGCATCGCCGAGATCGGTGTGACACACACTCACCAGGACCGAGCCCAGCAGCCGGTGCGTCTCGGCGTAGCGCATGGCCGCCACCGCGCCCGATGAGTGGCCGACGAGAATCGTGTCTTCGTCGGCATCGAGCGACTCGAGGTACGGCAGCCACACCGACGACCTCGCCTTCACATTGTCCGGAAAGGTGTGGTTGATGACGTCGACACCGAACGTGGTGAGCTGTCGTTCCAGCCACGGCAGCCAGCCGTCGGCCGCGGTACAGCCGCCGTTGCCGTGAATCAGGATCGCCTTCACGACTCGCAGCCTGTCTGCGTAGTGTGCATCAACGCAATCTGCGGCTGCCTTCGACTAATCTGCGGCTGTCGGCTGTCTGCGGCCTAGCCCTTATACGCCACCCGCCAGATCTTGCGCCCGCCGTCATCGGTGACCAACAGTGAGCCGTCGGGCATCTGCAGCAAGCCAACCGGGCGGCCCCACACTTCTTTCTTGTCCGGTGCCAGCATCCAGCCGCCGAGAAAGTCTTCGGGACCGGCCGTGGCCATGCCGTTCTTGAACGGAATGAACGCGATCTTGTAGCCCTGCCGCTGCGCGCGATTCCACGACCCGTGCAGCGCCACGAACATACCGCCGCGATATTTCGCGGGGAACTGCGTGCCGGTATAGAAGAGGATGTCGAGCGGGCCGACATGGCCGCCGAGAATAACGTCGGGATAGAGCGTGCTCTTCACCTTCGCCAGGTCGACGTCCTTGTGCCGCGGCTCAGCGTTCGGACCGATGTAAGCGATCGGCCAGCCATAGAAGCCGCCCGGTTCCACCTTGGTCACGTAGTCGGGAGCGAGGTCGTCGCCGAGAGCGTCGCGTTCGTGCACCGACACCCACAGGTCGTTCGTGCCCGGATAGAAGCGCATGCCGACGGCGTTGCGCAGACCGGTGGCGATGGTCTCATGGCCCGTGCCATCAGGATTGAAGCGATGCACGGCCGCGCGCATGGGCGGTTCGTTCAAGTCGATGTTAGATTGCGAGCCGACCGAGAGGTACAGCTTCGATCCGTCGCGATTGAACGCGAGCGTTCGCGTGTTGTGGCCGGTGCCCATGCCGGCGAGCGAGATGATCTCCCTGCCGGCGCCGGTCACCTTCATGGTCTTGGCGTCGTAGGTGTAGACCTTCACCGACGTCGGCTCGGCCACGTAAAGCTGATCGCCTTTCAGCGCCATGCCGTACGGGCGATCGAGCTTCTCGATGATCGGCGTGCGCGTGCCGTCCTTGATCACGAACACCGACCCTTGGGTGGACGTATCCGACAGCAGGATTTCGTTGCCTGGGCCGAGCATCATGAAGCGCGGGCGCTCGGTCGTAAACGCCATGAACTCGTCCACGACGAACCCCGCCGGCACCTCAAGCTTCGCGGTCTCCGGCTTCGGCACGATCGTCGCGTTATTGCGGACCGACGGCGAGGCAAACGGCGCCGGGAGGTCTTTCCAATTCACCGGCTTGCGGCCCTGCTGGGCATGGAGGCCAAGACTGAGAGCGGCGGTCAGAATGGCAGAGACGGCGAGTGGGGTTCGGTTCATGGCGTAGTCATTATGGCCGTGTCGGCCGAGGCGCTCAACCCTAATCGGCGAGAATCGCGAACCCCACGCCAATCAGCACCAGCAAGACGACGAAGAAGATTTTCCATGCGCTAAGCGGGTACTTCCCGGCAATGCGGCCCGTGGACCCGTTCACCAGCACCTGGTACGACTGCGATCGGAAGACATACGTCAGCAGCCAGATCGGCACCAGGATGTGCTTGAACGTCTGGCCCGAAAACGCCGGGTGGATCACGAGGTTGCGATGGGTGTCGCCGGGGATCTGGGCGGCACACAGCTGCTCGAGCGCCTGGTGCATCTGCTGCTGCGACTGGTTCGACGCCTCGGTCAGCACCACCTGGTAGTGTTCGACGATGTGCCCCGACAGAAAGGCCGTGTCGTACGGCACCAGCTCCTGCGTCGGAAACGGCTCGACCTCCCGCAGCAGGGCGATCGGCAATCCTTGCGTCCCCGGCACGGGTTCATCGTCAAAGGTGTGATCCACCACTCCCGAGGCGGCTTCCCAGCGCGTGCGCCGCTCTTGCCGGACGACGCGATTGCCCTTGCTGTCGCGGCCCCCGACATTGACGTAGTAGTGATACCCGGCCTCGGCGTCCCAGGGGCAATGGGTGCTCGCATCGAAGGTCCAGTAGGGAATGTAGAGGCTGCGCACCGTGTCGACGAGCGCCGCCTTGGCCAGGCGGCCAGGGGCGAACCACTTGCTGCGCCACCAGCCGCGAATGTCGTCGCGCACGCGGTTGCGATCGATCCGGAACGGCAGCACGCCCTCAGGACGAATGGGCGACTTGATCTCATCGTAGGCCACCAGTGCCGGCGCTCACCTTGTTTGGCGGCCTGCATCGTGGTTTCGCGCCGCCGCGGACGGAAGAC